>JBGSBO010000010.1:0-38877 GCA_041730535.1 Minisyncoccia bacterium | reverse complement strand
TAATTGTCAAGTCCCATAAAAAACACCTTTGTATAGTTGATTGTTGTTATGAGATAATACTAAAAAGTGCCTATTTATGGGCTTTATTATTCAACTATGGTTCATTTATTTACTGGAATCTATGTGCGAAAGTTGAGTAATTTAGCTTATATTTTATCTAAAAATTAATAATAAATGCTTTTTTTTAATAGGGAATATACTAATATTCAAGTTCAAGAAAAAGGAAAATCATAATTATGTTCTCTAAAAATGAATGGACACAAAAAGAATTTTTACAAAATAAAAAAGAGTTAGAAAAAAAAGGTACAAAGGTAATTTTAATTGATACTATTTTAAAACCAATACCAAATGTTGAAACTTTTGTTTATAATCCTTATGAAATGGAACTATTTCCTTCTGATACAGTGTTTGTATTTTATTGTGATACAGGTAAAACAACCAATGAAAGATTAGAATATTACAAAAAGAAATTTCCTAAGCATAAATGTATTAGCTTAAGAGGTGGAAGAGGTTATTTTAGACCTAATTTACAGTTATTGGATAAAAATGAATAAAAAAGAGTTCGATTATGTAGTTATTGGTGCGGGGATTGCTGGATGTTCTTTGGCTTATTTTTTATCTAAATATTCAAAATCAATATTATTAATTGATAGAAATAGTCAAGTTGCTTTTGGAGCAAGTGGAGCAGCTGGTGCATTTTTGTCTCCACTTTTAGGTAAAGCAAATGATTTTAAAGATTTAATTACAAAATCTTTGATTTTTTCTACAAATTTTTATAAAAATTTAGGCCAAGAGCTAATAAATAATTGTGGTGTATGCCGAATTCCAAAAAATCAAGAAGATTCAGATAAATTTGAGTCTTATAAACCATATATGGATTTTGAATATACTCAAATGAATGACGGATATTTTTTTGAAATAGGCTCTCAAGTAACACCTTCTTTGATTTGTGAAAAACTAACAAAAGATATTGAAAAAAAGCTTTTATACAATGTTATAAAATTAGAACAAAATGAAAACTTTACTTGGATAATAAATGATGAAATTTGTGCAAAAAATATCATTTTAACAACAGGTGCTGATGTTAAACACATAAAAGAAGAGTATTTTGACATACGTGGAGTTTGGGGGCAAAAAATAGATGTTAGTACTACAACTGAAACTAAAATAAATTATCACAAAGAGTGCTCAGTTTCAAAAGCTTCTAAAATAGAAAATACGAAGTTTTTTAAAGTATCAATAGGTGCAACTCATCATAAGTTTGATTGTGATAAAAATATATGCAATTATTGCATAGAAACGGCAAATATAAATGCTTGTAGTAGATGTTATCATGATTCTATTATTAATAGTGATTCAGCAAAATTGATAGCTTTAGCAAATGATATTATAAAGCTTGAAAATGTAGAAGTAATTGATGTAAAAATAGGAGCACGAGCTTCAAGTAATGATTATTTTCCAATGCTTGGAGCTTTAGTTGATTCTAAAAAAAGTATTGAAAAATATCCTCATTTATTAAATGGAACTCATATCAAAAACTCTATGTTAGAAACTATAAATAATTTATATGTGATAAATGGAGTAGGTGGACGAGGATTTGTTTTATCACCTTATTTGGCAAATGAATTGGTGGAGCATATAATTAATAATAAAGAAATAGAAGATAATTTAACAACACATCGATTATTTAAAAGATGGGCAAAAAGACAAAAAAATAAATTAACAGGAAAAAAATGAAAAATGTATTAAAAATAGTATTTTTAGGAATATTAGGATTTGGTCTTTTGACATATTTAACAGCACCAAAAAATGTAGAAAAAAACTTAGAAAAAGTTGAAAATAAAACTCAATTGTCAATAAATTCAATACCAAGATATTTTGAATTAGTGGGAAATAGTCCTTATACTAAATTTGAAACATTATTTCCAAAAGAAATTGAAAAATATATGATAGTTTTGAATCATGATAGTTTGGCATTATTTAAAGATTTATATAAATATACAGATAAAAATATAGTTTTAATAGCAAATATTTCTAATACTCCATGGATTATAAAACAACTTGCAGTAAATGGAAAACTAGAAGAAATGTATAGAAATTCAACTATACCTTTAATAAATGATTCTAAAGGTATTTTTATTAATAGTTTAGGTTTAAATGATAATACGCAAAATAAATATTTCATTTATAAACTAAATGTTGAGGGAAATATTATAAAAATCAATGAAGGTTTTGTTGAATTAAATATATTAGAAAAAGGAATTTCACCAGAAAACTCTAAAAATAATTTAGAACAAATAGTAAAATTATTTTAATTTAATATAATAAATTTTTTATAAAATTATTATAGTAAATTTATTACAAAAAACTAATAATAATATGAAAAAGCACTGAGGATATGCTAAACTGTCAAATTATTATTCAATTTAAAAAGTTACAGATAAAATTCAGGAGAGAATAGTGGATTTAATAGAAAGAATTAAACCCTTAGTTGAAGAGATTACATTTAAGTGTGTGACAGATGATGAGCCTTTATATACTTCAAATTTGATTGATAGTATGGGAACAGTTGATTTAGCTATGATGTTAGAAGAAGAGTTCAATATAAAAATTGATGTTAGAGATATTATTGAAAGTAATTTTGATAGTGTAAATAAATTAGTTGATTATATAAAAAGTCGAGTAAGTGAATAAACTCTTTACAAATATTTTTTCTTTTCTTTTAGCTTTATTTATAGTTTCATTATTATTGTTTTTTGCTAAAAATGAAATTTTAAACTATTATGCCAAACCTTTACAAGATTCATTACAAAAAACTATTAGTTTACAAAATGACTTAGAAAGTGGCAAAATAGTCGTATTTGGATCTTCTGAATTAGTAATAAATCCTAATCAAAAATTTTTACCTCAAAATTATTTTAATAATGATTTAAAATTGCCATTAAGAGTTCAAGGAAATGAAGGACAACAAAGTTTGGCAATTTTGTCTCAATTGGCTGCTTATCATGGTGAACTTATAAAAGAAAATGCAAAAGTTGTGATCCTTTTGTCTCCTAGCTGGTTTTCAGGAAGTTATAATAATGGAACAACAATACCTAAATTTTTAGAGTTTATGTATCCAGGAATGATGAATAAACTATATTTCCAAAGTGAAGTGGATGATAGCTATAAGGTTTTAATTAACAATTATATTAAAAAAAATATAACTTATATCAAAAATCCAAATTTTATTTATGAATACTCTTTTAATGAATTAGAAGATGATTATTTAAATAATAGAATAAAAAAATTTCTAATTAAAAGTTTTGATAATAGAGATATTAATCCTGCAACAGTTACTTATAAAAATCCGATTCTTGATTATGAAAGTTTGAAAATTCAAGCAAATAAAATTACAACACCTTCAACAAATAATAGTTTAGGAATTAGTAATGAATACTTTACAAAATATATTGAACCTTCGATTATAAAAGGATATTTTCCTTATACTATAATTGTTCCCTCAGAACTTGATAAAAACCAAGAATATCAAGATTTATTAGTTTTACTTGAGTTATTAAAAAGTTATAAAATTAAACCACTTTTTGTAATGCAAGATTTACATCCTTATGTATTTGAAAAAAATAGAGATGAAATGACAGCTATTATATCAACAATAAAATTTAAAATACAAGAGAATAATTACGGATATTTTGATATGTGGACATATAAAAAAGAGAATTATGAAATGGGAACTTTAACTGATATTGTTCATTCTGGAGAATTAGGTTGGGTTAAAATCAATCAAAAAATTATTGAACATTTTATGCCAAAAGAAGCAAAATAAAATGAAATATTTTTTTAGAACTTTTTTAATATATTTATTATTAATTGTCGGTTTCTCATTTATTATAATTGATGAAAATATAGATGATTTAAGTGGCCAAGAAGTTGAATCAACTGTAGAATTTGTATACGAGGCTTTTTGATGGGAAATATGTTACCTTTTTCTGGACTTGATTTTTTTATTTTGATTTTTGGCTTTATTTTAATTTTACATCTATTTAAAAACATTTTAAATAAAATTATTTCTTATAAAAATATATTGTTTATTGCAATTATTTTATATATAACTTTTTTTATACCAAATGCTCAAAAAATTCTATTTTTTCTTATTTATGTTTATGCTGTTTATTGGATATATGTATCAAATAAATATCAAGAAACTTTTTTCCCAATGATAATTATTGCTTTACCTATGATATTACATAAGTTTGATATAGACCCAATATTTAAGGTTATTGGTATTTCATATATCACATTTAGAACAATTCAAGCAATAGTTGATAGTCATAATTATGGAAAATTATCTTTTGTTGAGTTTACTTCTTTTTTATTATTTCCAACAACACTATTAGCAGGTCCAATTGATAGGTCGTACAGATTTCAAGAAGATTTACAAAAGGGTTACGAGAATCTAACATTAAGTAATATTGGAAAAGGTTGGGATATTTTAATAGTTGGAGTTTTGTTTAAATTTATTTTTGCAGAATTTGTAAATAAGTTTTGGCTTTCAACTATTGATGAAAATAGTGTAGTGATTTTAGATATGGTAAATAGTGCTTATGCTTATACAACATATCTATTTTTAGATTTTGCTGGATATAGTGCTATGGCTGTGGGTTTAAGTATTATGATGGGAATATTTGTTCCTATGAATTTTAATCATCCTTATTTAGCCCCAAATCCACAAGATTTTTGGAGAAGATTTCATATTACTTTAGGTTCTTGGTTAACAGATTATTTCTTCAAACCTTTGTATAAATATCTACATAAATTTGATATTTTAAAAGGAAGACGATTATTGATTCAAAATCTTGCAATCATAGCTACATTTTTACTTATGGGAATGTGGAATGGTTTGACTTGGTATTTTATTTTTAGTGGATTTTTATTTGGGATTTATTCAGCTATTCATAACATATATGTTGTATATGTTAAAAAAGGTGGATTTGATTATTTTACACTTTTCCCAGATATTATAGCTTTAAATTTAAAACGATTTTTGATGTTACATGGTGCAGTAATAGCACTTTACTTTTTTAGTGGGAGAGTTCCAATATGAGATTTGATTTACAATTATTAGATTTTGTTGAGTGTGAAAAAGATTCTGAAAAACTGGCTATTAGTGCAAGTGACAAAGATTTAACTTGGAGTGAATTTAAAAGTGAAGTTGAAAAACTTAAAATCGAACTTTCTCAATATAATCTTCCAAAAGGTCATCCTGTAATTATTTATGGGCATAAAGAAGCTAATTTTATAGTTAGTATGACAGCTTGTATGAGTTTAGGTTTGCCATATATCCCAGTTGATACAATCTATCCAATAGAAAGATTACATAAAATAGCAGCTATCGTAAATTCAGCAATAGTTATAAATACAATTGAAAATAAAATAGATTTTGAAGCAAAAAATTCAAGTACAACATACCATTTAGATGACCCGATAATTTATATAATATTTACTTCTGGAAGTACAGGAGAGCCAAAAGGTGTTCAAATCACAAGGGATTCTATATTGGATTTTAGAAAGTGGTTAGAAACAGATTTTAATTTTTCACATAAAAATATATTTATGAATCAAGCACCTTTTAGTTTTGATTTGTCAGTATATGAATTGGTTGGATTTTTATTATTTGGTGGAACAATAGTTTTAAATAGCCGAGAACTTTTGGAAAATCATCTTGAATATTTTGAAAGACTAAAAAAATATGCTTGTAATACTTGGGTTTCAACACCTTCTTTTATTAGTAAATATTTACTTTCTAGTGAATTTATAAGTGAAAATATAAAAAATTTAGAAACATTTTTATTTTGTGGGGAAGTATTACCATCAACTACTGCAAAAAGAATTTTAAATAATTTCTCAAATTCAAAAGTTCTTAATACTTATGGTCCAACAGAAGCTACGGTTGCTACAACACTTGTAAATATCACTCAAGAGATAATTGCTAAATATCCAAAAAATCTACCAGTTGGTTTCGTAAAAGAGAATACAGTTATTAATTTGTTAGATATTGATAGTGAAAATATTGGTGAAATGGAAATAGTTGGAGATAATGTTTCAATTGGGTATTTTAAAAATGAAGAGTTAAACAAACAAAAATTTGAATCAAAATATGAAAAAAGAAGTTTCAGAACTGGGGATTTTGGATATTTTGAAGATAATATGCTATTTTTTGCAAATAGAAAAGATGAATTAATAAAACTTCATGGATTTAGAATAGAATTAGGTGAAATTGATAAAGAGTTCACAAATAATAAAAATGTAAATGAAGCAATAACTATTCCTTTAAAAAGAGGAACAGAAGTTATGAAATTAATCACATTTCTAATAGTTAATAATGAAATAAATATTAATAATTTAAAAGAAGAAATATCAAAAATTCTTCCTTATTATATGATTCCATCAGACATAATTGTGTTAGATAAATTTCCATATAATACAAATCATAAAATTGATAAAAATGAGTTGATTAATATTTATAGAGGATTATAAGTTTGAATTTAATGCTTCGAGTCTATTTTTATAAAGAGATAAAAAATTCTGCTCCAGAATAATTATTTCCTTCATATTCATAAGTAATATTTTTAACTTCAATATTTCCACTCATACCATTTACAATTAGATTATATGTCATATTAAGTCCCAGTCCAGTACCTTGTGATTTATGTTTAGTTGTAAAATATGCTTCAAAAATGTGAGGTAATACCTCAGGTTGAATTCCCCCTGCATTATCTTTTATTTTTATAATTGTTTTATCTTCATTTATATAAGTTGAAATAAAGATAAGCCTTTCCCCAATATTTTTTTCTTTTAATGCATCTTTTGCATTATTAAATATATTTATAAGACATTGTATTAATTCATTTTCATAGCCATCTATTTGTATATCTTCTTGTAAATCTAGTATTATTTTTATTTGATTATTTTTTATACTAGAATCTACTAAATGCAAAAAACTTTCTATATTATTGTTTAAATTGAATATTTTTTTAGTTCTATCCCCTTTAATAAAGTTTTTAAAATCATCTATTGTTCTTGACAAATATTGAGCATTGTCATTAATAATACTACAAGTTTTTACAAGTTTATCCTCTTCAAACATATTGTATTCTTTTTGTATTATTATACCAGTAGCAGCTGTTGATATTGCAGAAAGTGGTTGTCTCCATTGATGTGCGATATTACATATCATTTCACCCATTGCTGCCATTTTTGATTGCTCATTTAGTATTTTATCTTTTTGTTGATTTTGAACTATTTGTTGTTTTAAAGATTCTTCATTGTCAATAATGGATTTTTGCATATACTTAAAATTTTTTATTAAAATTGTAAAAATATTATAATCACTTCGAATATTGCCATCTATTTTAGAGGAATGATCATTTGTGAACTTATTGATATTTAAAGTTAGTAGTTCAAGAGGATTTACAATATTATTTACAATTTTTTTAGCAGTCATAATTATTATAAATGCAATTATTGATATTATAAATAAAATAACTAAAAAAACATTAAATATATATTCATCAATTTTATTATTATTTTCTTTTACTATTATCATCCAAGATAAATTATT
This sequence comes from Minisyncoccia bacterium, assembly GCA_041730535.1. GTDB lineage: Bacteria > Campylobacterota > Campylobacteria > Campylobacterales > Arcobacteraceae > Aliarcobacter. The sequence goes on along the minus strand of JBGSBO010000010.1, from coordinate 31,256 downwards.
AAATATCATATATGAAACATAGTTATATTTTTTACTAGACTCATTAAAATATTTTATAAGGCTGTTTTCTGAATTTATTGCTATGTTATCTTTATATAATTTTGTAGTAAAAAATGAATTTCTATTTTTTACATTAAATTTGTCAAAAGTATCTAAAATATATAAACCATTTTTATCAATTATTGAAACACTAACATCACTAATTGTTGAAGGATTAAGATTTAAAACTAACTTATTTATAAAATCAAGATTTAACTCAATTATAAAAATTTGATTATGAAATTCAAAAACATAAGATACCAAAGGAGTATCTGCTAAATTTGAAAAATAAATATTACTTAAAAAATCATTTTTCTTTTCAATATATTCCTTAAAAATGGGCTTTTGCGAATAATCATATCCTTCAAATACTTTTATATTTGTTTTTGATGAAATCTCTTCAATGATACCAGTTTTATTCAAAATCATAATTGTATCGATTGAATTTTTATATTTTAAAATATCAGATAATAACTTTTTCCTTTCAGTATTTGTTATACCTTTTAATAACTCAGGAATATCTTTAATATCTTGATTAAAAATATTTATGTTATATTGAATATTTTTTATAATATTAGTATGCTGAGATAAAATTAAATCAAATTTTTCTCTTATTATTAAAAAAACGAAAATAAGACTTAATAGAATTAATGGTAGTATGGAAAATAATAAAAATTTTCTGTATAAATCTTTTTTAAATATTTTATTTTGTGATTTCATAAATTTATTTTATTTTCTCAAATTTGTTATTTTTTACTTCAAAAATATAATATGGTGTTTTAATATCTCCATATTTATTAAATGATATTTCATCACCTGCAATATTAAAAGTCTCTTTTTCAATAATATATTTTTTTATATCATCAACTTTTTTATTGCCATTTTCTAATGCTTGTATAATTATTTGAGCTGATTGATATCCTTGAATATCAGATCTTGTTGGTTGATATTTATAAATTTCATAGAAATCCTTAGCAAATTTCTGATAATTTTTATTTTCGTAATTAATATAGTTAGATGAAATAAAATAAACGCCATTAGCCCATTTTCCTGCATTTTCTATAAATTCATCGTTTTTGCCCAACCTGATGATATAACAGGCGTTGTATTTTTGTTAATTCTTAAATATTGAATTAAGCTAGCAGAATCAGTACTATTTTGTACTTGAATAATAAAATCTGCATCTTTTACTTTTGTTAAAATTTCTTCATAAGATAAATTTGAATCTATTATATCTTCATATTTCATCTCTTTATTTTCATCAAAAAGATGTAAATAATCATATAAATATTCTTCATTATTTTTATCACCTATTAAATAAACATGTTTTGCATTATGTTCTTTTAATAATTTAATTAAGTTAGTAAAATGTTTTGGAGAGTTTGCAGTTTGAACTCTAAAAAAATTATCATCTTTATCTGAAAATTGACTACTACTAGCAGTTGGTGAAATTTGAAATATATCATCATAATTTGATATTGTGTTCAGTGTAACTTTACTCATAGAGCTTGTTGCATTTCCAATAATATATTTAATATTATCTTTTATAAGTTCATTTACAACTTTTATATTTGTTTGTTCATCTTGTTTATCATCTTTAAAAATTAATTCTATTTTTTTGTTATTTATTTGATTATTTATTTGATAAAATGCAAAAACAATACCATTTTTTTCATATAAACTTAAATCAGAGTATTTACCTGTAAGACCTAAAATAACACCTATTTTAACAGTTTCATCTTTCTTTTTATCAAAACAGCCATTAAATAACATACTAATTAATAGTAGCATTAAAATATTTTTAATCATAATTTTACCTAGTTTATAATATTTAAAAGAAAGATAAATATTGTAGTTTTCGTTATTCTATCATAATTATTGCGTTGCTAATTAAATAAAAACAAAAAAATTTATTAACAAAAAAATTTCTGGAAGTTAGAATATGCTTAAAATTTAAAAAAATGAAGACTAGTTTTTAATACTAGTCTTTATTAAATTTTTAAGTTCTATAATCTCTTCTCTTAATTTTATTATTTCATTATTTATACTATTTTCATGGGAATGAACTTCTTCAACTATATGTTCTTCTTCTGTTTTATTTAAAATAGCCATTGCATCTACAATTATTGCAACCACTAAATTTATCATTACAAATGTTGCAACAAGAATAAAAGGTACAAAGAAAACCCAAGCATAAGGATAAACTTCCATTACAGGTCTTACAATTCCCATTGACCAAGATTCTAAAGTCATAATTTGGAATAAAGTATAAAAAGATTCACCTAAAGTTCCAAACCATGCAGGGAATTTCTCGCCAAAAAGTTGTGTTGACATAATGGCAAAAATATAAAAGAACAGTGTCATTAAAGCAATTACAGATAACATACCTGGAATTACACTAATTAATGCAGAAACTATTTTTCTCATTTGAGGAACAACTGTTACGAGTCTAAATAACCTTAGAACTCTTAAAACCCTCAATATTTCAAATCCTGTACTTGCTGGAACTAATGAAATTGCAACAATTGTAAAATCAAAAACACTCCAAGGGTCTTTGAAAAATGATAATCTGTGAATATAGATTCTTAATAAAATTTCTATTGTAAAAATAGAAATAACAACTTGATTAAAAAAAGTTGTATAAATTCCATAATTTGCACTAAACTCTTTTGAAGTTTCAAATCCCATTGTAATCCCATTTAATATTATTAAATAGGTAATAAATTTTGTAAATAAACTATTTTCTATAATTTTTTTAACACTATCGTACATAAAATTCCTTCGTAGTAATTTTGAGTGGAATAATATCAAAAAAAATGCTTTATCTTTAATATAAAAGAAAAAAAAGTATATTCAGATTATTGGAGTTATCGTAAAAAATTAAATATAAAGTTTAATTATATTAAAATCTTAGTAATTATGATTTAAGGAGAAATTTGTGTCGGTAAAAAATAGACTACGTTTTTTATCAGCTATTTTATTAGCTGGGTTAGTTATTATTGGAATAATTGCATTTAATAGTGCTAGAGCTTGGTCTAGTGATATGCATAAAGTAGGGGAAGAAAGAGTACCAGCACTTTTAAGTTTAGGTAATATAAACACTGAAAGAATGGCAATTCGTGCTCAAACTTTAGAAGTATTAACTTTAGATTCAAATGAAAATATAAAAACTAAACTCTCTGAAATTGCAAATCAAAGATTAAATAGTTGGAAAATTATAGATGAAAACTGGAAAGTTTTTATGGATATTCCAAGAAACACAGAAGCTGGAAAACAAGCAGCTCAAAAGATAAATAACTCATATAAATCATGGAGAGAGATTTATATTACACTTGATGATTTAATTGTAAAATTGACTTCAAATCAAGATATAGATACTCAAAAAAATCTTTTAAAAGAGTATATAACTGTTGTGAATAAAATGGTTCCTATTTCTAATGAATTTGGTAAGTTAATAACAGAACAAAAAGAAAGAACAGTTAAGTTTTCACTTGAAATGATGAATGATTCAATTAATAGTTCGGATAATTCTGTAGTAATTACAATTATTGTTGTTTTACTTATTTCAATAGTAGGATTTATTTTTACATTCTTAACTATAAATTTAATTATTAACTCTTTAGAAAAAGTAAAAAATGGAATGGAAGGTTTTTTTGCATTTTTAAATAAAGAGAGTCAAAAATCATCAATAATTGAAATATCGAGCAAAGATGAATTTGGTCAAATCGCTCAGATTATAAATGATAATATCTATAAAATAGAACTTTCAATTAAAAAAGATGATGAGTTTGTAAAAGATGTTACAAAATTTGTAAATGAATTAAGTAAAGGAAATATGCTTGCAAAACTTGAAAAAGATTCAGATACTCCAAATCTAAAAGAATTAAAAATACTTTTAGATAAGCTTCAAGATTATTTAGAACATACGATTGCTAGAGATTTAAATATGTTGATTTCTGTTCTTGAAAGTTTTAAAAAAGAAGATTTTACAGCTAGATTTCCACAACCTTATGCAAAAGTTGCGATTATCATCAATGAACTAGGAGATGTAATTTCTAATTTATTAAAACAATCATTGAGTATTGGATTAACTTTAGATGCAGGTTCTGATAAATTATTAGAAAATGTAAATATCTTAAATCAAAGTTCAAATCAAGCAGCTGCATCACTTGAAGAAACAGCAGCGGCTCTTGAAGAGATAACTTCTACTGTTGTAAGTAATGCATCTAATGTTGCTCAAATGGCTAAATATTCTGAACAAGTAAGTATTTCAGCTAAAAAAGGTCAAGAGTTAGCACGAAGTACAACAACAGCAATGGATGATATTACAAATCAAGTAAATGCAATTAATGAAGCAATTTCTGTAATTGACCAAATTGCTTTTCAAACAAATATTTTAAGTTTAAATGCAGCTGTTGAAGCAGCAACTGCTGGAGAAGCAGGACGAGGATTTGCTGTTGTTGCAGCAGAAGTGCGAAATTTAGCTTCAAGAAGTGCTGAAGCTGCGCGAGAGATAAAAAATATAGTAGGAAATGCAACATCAAAGGCAAATCATGGAAAATCAATTAGTTATGAAATGATTACAGGTTATGAAGAACTACTTGAAAATATCACAAAAACAACACAAACTATTGAAGAAATTGCAAGGGCTTCAAAAGAACAAGAAGTAGGAATAACTCAAATAAATGATGCTATAACTGGACTTGATAGACAAACTCAACAAAATGCTACAATAGCAGGAGAAACAAGAGAAATTGCTTTAGAAACAGACACTATTGCAAAAGAAATTGTGGCAGATGCTATGAAAAAAGAGTTTATTGGGAAAAGTGAAATAAAAGCAAAAGTCGTTAAAAAAGAACTTCCTAAAGAAGTAATAAAAACTACTTCTAACCCAACACCTTCAAAATTACCTGAATATAAACACGAAAAATTTGAAGCAAAAATAATAACTTCAAATAAATCTTCATCAAAAGATGATGAATGGGAATCTTTTTAAAATAAGGCTTTTGCCTTATTTTAATTTCTCTTTTATCAAAAATTTCACACATAAACCAAATACTTAGAAAATGAATAATACAATACTGTTATAAAAAGAATAGCTCAAGAATCATAGCAAAAGCTGTACTTACTTTTGTAAATTTAGAAAATTATAAAAAAGAAAAAATATGTCAAATACAAAAACACTGCATCCAAGAAATTTTCATAATAATAGATATGATTTCAATACTTTGATAAAATCACAAAATAGCCTAAAAGAGTTTGTAAAACCAAATCAATATGGTGATTTATCAATAGATTTTGCAAATCCTGCTGCTGTTATTGCTTTGAATAAAGCTTTATTATCACATTTTTATGGAGTTAAAAACTGGGAAATTCCAAAAGGATATTTATGTCCACCAATTCCTGGACGAGCTGATTATATTCATCATATTGCTGATTTACTAGCAGGTTTAAATGGTGGAAAAATTCCAAAAGGAAATAGTATAAAAGGCTTGGATATAGGAGTTGGTGCAAATTGTATTTATCCTATTATTGGTGTTAGTGTTTATGGTTGGCAGTTTTTAGGAAGTGATATTGAAGATGTCTCTATACAATCAGTTGAAAATATCATAAATTCAAATGAGATTTTAAAAAATAATATCAAAACAAAACTACAAGAAAATCCTAAAAATATCTTCAAAGGTATTATTTCAAGTGAAGATAAATATGATTTTACTTTATGTAATCCTCCTTTTCATAAATCATTAGATGAAGCACTTGCTGGAAACAAAAGAAAAGTTCAAAATCTTACAAAACAAAAAAGTACAAAAAGTGCATTAAATTTTGGTGGAAAAAACAACGAACTTTGGTGTGAAGGTGGAGAAATAGCATTTATTAAAAACATGATAAAAGAGAGTTTTGAGTTTTCAAAAAATTGTTTATGGTTTACAACACTTGTATCAAAAAAGGAGAATCTTCCTTTTGTTTATAAGGCACTCGAAAATATAAAACCAACAGAAATAAAAACTATAAATATGGCTCACGGACAAAAAATAAGCAGAATAGTAGCTTGGACTTTTTTATCAAAGGATGAGCAAAAAGAGTTTAAATCATGACAACAAATATAAATCCAAAAGAATTTATAAAAGCACAAAATGATGCAAAAGAAGCAATTATAGAAGCTCATTTTAAAGGTAGTATCGAATATATGGATAATATGCCTTATTATAGTTCTACTAATAATAAGGATTTATCAAAAGCAATTGAAAAATTAATTGATTTTAATGTATTTGATTATGATGAATACTCTTATTCTTTATTATTAAGTGATGATTATAATGCTCATTTGAAAACTTACACAGATGTAAATATCAAAGATATTGAAGATAAACAAAAAACTATTAAAAAATTAATTAGAGATATTAATATTAAAAGAAAAGATAATAATGATTATTCAAGTGAAATAAAAAGAATAAACTCATCTTTTAGAAATATCAAAAAAATAATATATAAAGCAATAGAATCTTTAAATGAAAAAGAGATGAAATTCAAAGCTGAAGTAAACTTTGAAGTTAAAAAAGCAAATTTATATGATTGTAAAGCTGATTTAACTGCATTATCAGAAGCAGTTACAAATACTGATAAATTTTTGATAGAGTACAAATCATATTTTATAGATGAACTTGCAAGTGAATCTATATCTTTTCATACTAATTTATTAGCCCATCATATCCATGACGTAAGAGAAAATATAAGTAAAACATTAAATGAGCTTTCAAAGTATCTTATACATATTGAAAAAGAAGCTAAAAAAATTGAAAAATTAAATCACTTATATAAGTTGAAAATAAATGGCGAATTATTTGAAAAAAGTAATATAGAATCTGTTTTTATTAGACTAAAAAGTATTGTTGAACCTATAAAAATTAAACCTCAATATATGAATGATAATGATTTAATTGAAGCTATAGTAGCTTTAGCAAAAGAGAATAATGTTTCAGTTAACCAAGAGATAAAAAAAGAAGAGATAAGACCTGAATCTGTAAAACTTGATCAAAACAAAATACCAAAACAAAAAATGATATTAGGTACTAAAAAAGTTTATAGTAGTTTTATAAAACAAAACATGGATTTAGCAACATTTTTAAAGCAAAAAGATTTGGATAAAAAACAATTTTTATCTATTTTTATTAGATTAACACTTCAATATAATAAGTTTTTATCTATCAATAAAGATATAAGAATAGAACATAAAGGCATAGAATTGCCATTTATTACAAAAAGGGGATAAGTTGAATTTATTACAATTAGAAGAGTATAAAGATATTTTTCAAGTGATTGAAGATTGTAGAGTAAATGGCAGATTTATTAATGAAAATAATACTGATTATAAAATAAAAGAAGCATATAATTTTATATTACAATATAGACAAGAAGTGAAAACTTATTTTAGTATTATAGGTTATTCTTTGGTATCGGATAAGGGTTATTTTTACTTTATTATCGAAGGTTATGAAACGATTCCTAAACCTTATGTTAATTCTTACATTGATTATATAGATATATACAGATTTTTAAAATTGTTAAATAGCAATATCAGCTCATCAGATGGTGGACCATATAGTGCTAGTGATATTGAAAGTAGATTAAATGGTGACATAGAGTTAAAAGCCATGGTTGATAAAATGATTTTTTTGAAAAAACGAACTACAAATCGTGAAGCTATTGATTCGATTATTTTAAGATTAAAAAATGATGGATTTGCCCAAAGTATGGGAAATAAAGAAGAAGAGTTTTTAATACTTCGATCATTTAAGTTCATCGAAGACATGATAGAGGAAATAGAATATGAATTATAATAAGCTTGGATTAAAAGAGATTAGATTTATAAATAGTGGACATTTCCCAAATGAAAGCGTGATAATTGATGATTTTACGCTCCTACTTGGTAGTTCAGGTGTTGGAAAAACTACTGTAATGAGTGCTATTTGTTATTTTTATACTATGGATAAAACTAAAACTAGACCACTTGAAAAAGAACTTAGTTTTTATGATTGGCATTTAAAAGGTATATATGCCCACTTGATTTATATATATGAAAATAGTATTGGAAGAAATGCACTTATTTTGAGTAAAGATGAGGGAAAAGTAAAACATACATTTGTAAATATTCATAATTATGAAGAAGATATAAGTACTTTATACCTTGATTTAGATAAAAGATGTTTGAGTTTGAAAGAGATTTTAGCAAATTGTGCAAAAAAATCTTTGATATTTTATAAAAGTGAAACGGTAGCCTCTTTTAGAAAAATGATGTGCAAAAAAAGTTATAGAATGTTACCAAATAAAGATAAACCAGAACTAGACTTCTCTTTTTATGATAGTGAAGAATCGGCAAATATATTTGGTAAATATCTTTTTAATATCTATTCAAATTCATCAGTTAGGGATAAAGGTATCAAAGATATGCTTATTTCACTAATTGGAGAAAAAGAGTATTCATTAGATGTTTTAGATTTCAAAAATAAACTTTCCGAAGCACTAAAAAATGTGGCTCATTTTGAACTCATTAAAGACAGAAGAGAAAGAATATTAAGACTTGATGATACTGTTATCTCTTATAAGGCTTTGTGTGATGAAATTGATAATATTACTTTTGAACTTGAAACAATTTCTTACAATAAAGATAGGATAAAAAAAGTTATAGATGATAATCATCTTGATTTATTAACTCATCAAAAAATCAATAGTGATAAAAAAGATGAGCTTTTAAAAGAATGGAAAATTAAATTTAGCACTTACAGTACTCAAATTTCAGATTTAAATATAGAAATAAAAACAAATAAAGAAACATATAATAATTTTCATGAAAAATATAGAATAGAAAACCTAATAATAGAACAAGATAGACAAAATGATTATGAAAAAAGTTTAAATGAGCTAAATATCAAAGTAAATGCAATATCTAGTAGTATTGAAGACATAGAAACAAAAGAGAAAACACAAAAGCAAAAAGCTAATGTTTTGATAAATGAAGAAAAAGATAATGAAAAAAAAGAGCTGGATTTAATAAAAGATAATTTAACCAGTGAAATTTTACAAGTATCTAAAAACAAAGAGATTGATATTGAAAAAGGAATATTATCTTTTGATAAAGAACTTGAAATTAAAAACCTTGAATATTCACAACTAGATAAAAAAATATCTGAAAATGAAATTGCACTTTCATATTTACCAAAACAAGTATTGGAAAATAGCAATACTAAAAAGTTAAAAGATGAAATTGAAAGATTATCTACTTTGAAAAACTCTATTGAATCACAAGTTAAAATTTTGAATGGTGAAAAAGAAGAATTAGAACAAGAAAAAGAAAAAAGTTTAAAAGAAATCAATACTAAAATTCAAAATGAACTTAGTGAATATATTAAAATCAAAGATGATTTTAAATCAAAAATTGATTTATTAAATACAAAATTAGATATTGGTAAAAACAATTTATTTGGATTTCTAAATAAAAATGAAGTTCCAAATAAAAGAAAAATTCTTGCCCTTGCAAGTGATGAAATATTATTTAAAGAATCAAATTTTAAGTTTTCTTTAGAAAGTAGTAATGATACTTTCTATGGTTTGAAAATTGATGGAGATATTGAAGGTCTTGCTACAAAATATGATTTAGAAACACTTGAAAACAGTAAAGCATCTTTACAAAAACAGCGTGATGAATTAATTGCTAGATATAATATTAGATACAAAAACTCTCAAGAAAATTTAAAAATAATATCAAATAAATACCAAAAATCAATACAAGAAAAATCAAGAGCCATTTATGATTTAACTCCAAAAATAAAAGATTATGAGATAAAAATATCTAATGAAATAAAAAGATTAGAAGATGAAATTATAAGATTAAAAGAAGAACTTGATCAAACTATCATTGATAAAAAAGAACATCTTAAAAAAGATAAAGAGCAATTATTTTCATTAAAAGAGTATTTGTCAAATATAAAAGAAAATAGGACTAGTTTTATTTTTGAAATTAATAAAAAATATAAAGAAGAAGAGATTAGATTAAATAGTGAATTAGATATTTGCAAACAAAGTATAAATGGAATAAATAAAAAATATGCACAACAAATAGAAGATTCAGATAAAAGAATCCATGAAATATACAATGAAATCAAAAAGAAAGAAAATATTGATACAGATGAACTTGAATCCTTTCAACGAGCTATAAAACAACTAGAAAAATCTATAAAAGAAATTTATAGTAATACAGAGTTAGTTAGAAGATATAAAGATGAAGTATTTCCAAACTACAATAAAATTCCATTTTTAAATGAGCAACATGATTTAATAATCAAACAAAGAGACAAACAAAAAGATTATTTTGATAAAGAAGTTTCTATTCTTGATGAAAAACTAAATGAAATTAAAAAAACAATTGATATTTGGAAAAGTTATGCAGAATCATTTAGAAATTTTGAACTTGAAATATTTGAATATGATTCAACTAAAACCTATGAAGCTTACAGTGATGATGAAATAAAATTATTACTTAATAGTAAAAAAAATATCAATATACTTGAAAGATTTAAAACTCTTGCAAATCAACAAAGTGAAAAAGAAAAAACTATCATACTAGAAACGGGGAAAATAATAGATGGAATTCCCTATGATAATATGATGAAATTAAAAACAAAATCTGATATAAACAGCTTTGAAGATAATATTGAACAATATATTTTAATAGCAAAATCTTATGCAGATTTTATTAAAACAAAGTTTGATATAGAAGGAACAAGTTTACAATTACATCGATTAATAGAAGCTATAAATGATGCTGTAAGTAAAATATCTCATATCAAAGGAACTTTTAATAGTATTGTAAAAGATGTAAATAAAATAAATAGAACAATTGATAATGGTATAAAAAATATTACGGTTATTGATTATATTAGATTAAATTTCAAAGATACAGGAAAAGATGAAATAGTAACAAGTATTGAAAGTATTGGAGATATGTTAAGTGCTAATATGCTAATTGGATATGAAAATAGCCAAAGGTCAGAGCAAGTTAAAAATGAGCTTTTAAAAATAGCCCATGATTTACAAATAGTTCTTGATAAAACATTTAAAAAAAATATAACAGTTGCAGATATTAGTACTTTAACCTTTGATGTTAGTGAAAATGCTCAAGTTACAAAAGGAATCGCAACCCTTGATAGCGTAGGAAGTAATGGCACCTCTATTATGATAAAAGCCATTATTTATATAACTTTACTTCGTATGGTTGCAAATAAATTTACAAATAGTGAAGATATAAAATACCATTGTATTATCGATGAAATAGGGCAAATATCAGCAGATTATTTTACAGAGTTAATGAAATACGCAAGACATTTAGAGTTTGTATTTATAAATGGTACAGCTGCTAATGATGATGATATTATTGAAGCATATCCAAGGATTTATATGGGAACAAGAGAAAGCTCAAATCATGTGGAACTTAATTTAATTGATGCTCGAAATGCAATGGAAGATTGGTAATGGCTATTAACATAACTATTAATAACTTCAAAGCTATAAAAATACTTTTAGAAGATAAATATGTAACAAAGACTCTTTTTGGTTCAAAAAAACTCTTAGAAGAATTAATAGGATGTAATTGTGTTTATGTTAGTGGAAAACCACAACAAATATATTTAAATGATGAAGAAGCACTTTTGGGAGTGATTAAATCAAATGGATATAAGGTAAATTCTATAGAAGATTTAGACTATTTTATAGAAGAAAAAGAGCCTAAAAGTCGTGATGAAATTGCAGATAATTATTCCCATACAAAAAGAGTTGAATCAAAAAGTTTTAATGGTTTGATGGTAAGTGTATTTGATAAATTAGAAGTTATATATAATGAAAAAAAACAATATTTTTATCCACTTGAAGGTTCTGGTTTATTTGTACATTATACTTCAAAACTACAATTAGACGATGATGTAATTGTAGTTGGCGTAGAAAATCCTCAAGTAGTGTGGTATATAAATAAATATAAACACCTATTTAATAAAGAAAAGAAATATCTATTTTTATGTATAAGTGAATACAAAACAACTTATCAATATAAATGGCTTGAATCTTTTTGTGGAGAATATATTCATTTTGGAGATTTTGATTTAGCTGGTATAAATATTTATCTAAATGCAATAGTGCCTAAATTAAAAAAAGCTAAATCTCACTCATTTTTAATTCCTGATAATATTTATGAAATCATCAAAAAAAAGAATTATATGTTAGATTACTCAAATCAAACAAGATATTTAAATATAACTTCTAAAAAAGATAAAGATTTACAAAAATTAATAGAGTTTATAAAAAATAATAAGATTACTATTGAACAAGAAGATTTAAATAAGTACAAGAGACTATAGAACTAAATCTAAGATTTAATGCCAAGAATCTCAAAATACTCTTCTCTACTTATCTCACTAGCACCCAAGCTTTCTAAGTGAGGATTATGAACTTGGCAATCTATCAGTTTTATTCCATTATTTTGGGCTTGAGAGCAAAGATGGTAAAAAGCTACTTTTGAAGCATCTGTAACTTTTGAAAACATACTTTCGCCACAAAAAACATCATTAATTAATACCCCATAAAGACCGCCAACAAGCTCATTGTTTAAATAACATTCAATACTAGAAGCAATATCAAGTTCATGTAAAGTTGTATATGCTTCTATAAACTCTTCACTAATCCAAGTGCTATCTTCATGTTTTCTTTTTATATTTGCACAAGATTTTATAACAGCTTCAAAATTTTCATTTGATTTTATTACAAACCCTTTGTTTGTTATGGATTTTTTTAAGCTTTTTGACACTTTCATATCTTGGGGTTTTAAAACCATTCTTTTTTTAGGGCTAAACCAATGAATATAATTGTATTCATCAATATACCAAGGAAAGATTCCATTTTCATAGGCATTTAACAATCTTTGAGGATGAAAATCGCCACCAACGGCTACTAAATCATCTTTCATCATAGGAAGGGTTGGGAAATTAAAGTTATCATCATCTAATAAATAGACGCCATATTTTTTATCAATTAGTTTCATATTTGTATTTTATTGAAAAAATGTTAATATCCAACACAATTTAATACAAAGAGATAAAAATATATGACAAACAGCCATAAAAGAATAGATGCACACTTATCTAGCTTAGGATATTGTACTAGAAGTGAGGCAAAAAAATTTCTTAGGATTTTTGAGCTTTGTGTAAAAGAAAAAAGAGTCTTTGATACTTCAATAAAAGCATATCACGATGATATAACTATAAATAAAGAGCCATTAGACCCAGAAACAATAACAATATTGTTAAATAAACCATCAGGTTTTATTTGCTCTCATAATGACGCTGGAAGTTTGATTTATGCTTTGATTCCTTCACGATGGAATAGAAGAAATCCAAAAATTTCAACTATTGGGAGATTAGATATTGATACAACAGGAGCTATACTTTTAAGCGACAATGGAGCTTTAAATCATAAACTTTCAAGTCCTAAAAGTGATGTTTTAAAAGTTTATGAAGCTACACTTTTGGTTCCTTTAAAAGGTGATGAGGAGCAAATATTTGCAAGTGGTGAACTTATGTTAAATGGTGAAACAAAACCATTACTTCCTGCTCGTCTTGAAGTTATAAGCCCAACTAAAGTACGATTAGAAATTTGTGAAGGAAAATACCACCAAGTAAAAAGAATGTTTGGAGCTGTTGGAAATAGGGTTCTTTCTCTTCATAGAGTTAGTTTTGATGGTTTTACAGTTGAGGATTTAAAAGAGGGAACTTATAGGATTATTGACTATACAAAAAAGTAGGATTTAACAATCCTCTTTTTTTGTAGCACTCCAGCCTTTGTATTTATCTGAATTATTTATTTCATCTATTTTTTTTTGAGTTAAATCCCAATATTTTATAACTTTTCCATCCCAAACGATACAAGTAAAAGTCTCTTTTTTAAATAAATTTTTAATTTTTTCAAACATAATAAAAACCTATTTAAATTTTGCCATTATTCTTTGTTCTAGTTCTTGTACTGTTTCAATAGCATCTTTTTCATGATTTGAAAATCCCCAGTTTACTAAAACAGAATCAACACCTGCTTTTGTTGCTGCCATTATATCTTTGTGTGAATCACCTATTAATTGAGCATTTACATTTGAAATTTTGTGAATATCTAAAATTTTATTTACCATTTCAGGATGTGGTTTTGGTTTTGATACGCTGTCATACCCTAAAATAGTTTTAAAGTGATGCCCAAGTCCCACATGATTTAGCATTTTATGAGCATATTGTGAGTTTGCATTTGTGGCAACCGCAAGGGTAAAATCATTTTTTAAATCATCTATTAATTTTGCAATTCCATCATAAACTACTAAATCACTTAAGCAGTGTTTATTATAATACTCTTCAAAAAGTTTTGTTTGTAAAGGTGTGAACTCTTTTGTTCCATAAAAAAACTCTGCTGCATTTATATTTGGGTCATTAACTTTTTCTAAAATATAATTTTTTTCTAATTTTTCAAATCCTAGGTTAACTCTCACATAATTTATTGTATTTGTTATTGCAAAGCCGCTATCTATTAGCGTTCCATCCATATCGAACATAATTAAACGCATTTATTCCTCTCTTCTTTCTAAGTTAAAAACTAATAATTTTCGATAAAATCCATATTTAAAAGTCTTAAATAATACCATAATAGTACTTTATACACAACTCTTAACATTCTTCAAACAAAACTCAAATATAATACTTTTTCTATTTAAGACAAGGCAAAAAATGAAAGATAAAATAAAAAAATATTTAAAAGAAGGCTTAATATTTATCCTGATGCTAATAATAGCATTGAATGCAATAAGTTATTATAATTCTCTTGATTTAAACAAAGAAAAATTAACAATCCAAAGTTTTAAACTTCTTGATGATTCTACGTATTCCGTAGAAAATAATAAGCCATTAATTATTCATTTTTGGGCCACGTGGTGTCCTACTTGTAAATTGGAAGCTTCAAATATCCAAAAAATTTCAGAAGATTATGAAGTTATAACAATAGCCGTTCAATCAGGAACAAAAGAAGAGATAGAAAAATATTTAGATGAACACAAACTTAATTTTAAAGTAGTAAATGATGACGATGGATTTTATTCACAAATGTTTAATATCAAAGCGTTCCCAACTACATTTATATATGATAAAAATAAAAATCTTAAATTTAGTGAAGTAGGGTATACAAGCACAGCAGGGCTATATTCTCGAATGATGTTGATTAAATAGTTAAGAAAAGTAACAAATAGGATAAAAAGTATCTTAATTTAACAATTAATTAACAAAATTCTTGTTAGAATCCTCTCATAGGATATTTATATTAAATCCTCCTACTACTAAATACATTTATTTGGTATCCTATAATTTAAAATAAATTTGAATGCGGCTTTACAGATTCCCCTGTAAAGCCTTTTTTTTGCTATCAATAAACTAAAATTTATATACAAGTGAATATAATACTAATTCTATTTTGGAGTACAAATGAAAAAAATCTTACCATTTCTTACAATAATTATAATAATAGCAATTATCGTGATAATCTTTTTATCAATGTCAAACAAAAAACAAATGGTAGTTATACATGAAGGAAATCATACACATACACCAATTGATATAAAATTAAATCATTTTCAAGACACACAATGTGGTATGACAATAGTTGCAAATAAACACTCAGCACAAGCAGTTTCACCTGAGGGGAAAACATGGTTTTTTGATGATGTTGGATGTTTGGCTTTATGGTATAACAATATTAAATTTCAAAAAGATGCTATTTTATGGGTTTATTCAAACGATACAAATGAGTATATAGACGCAAGAACTGCATGGTTTAACAGAACAGATTCTACTCCAATGAATCATGGATTTGGAGCTTTTAAAGAAAAGAAAGATGGATTTATAACTTTTGAGGAAGTTACTTTAAAAGTTTTAAGGGGAGAAGATCTTAGAAATCCATATATAAGAAAAGAGTTATTAGGTAAATAATGGAAACAATAAGTATAGTTACAATTATTTCAATAGCTTTTTTAGGCTCATTCGGGCATTGTGTTGGGATGTGTGGCGGAATTGTAATAGCTTATTCAAGTACTAAAATAAAAAGTCATTGGACAAAAAAAGTTCAAGCAACAGCACATTTACTTTATTCATTTGGAAGAATTACAACTTATTCTATTTTAGGAGCTTTATTTGGGCTTGTTGGTGGAGTTGTAACTTTTGATAACATAACAAGTGGAATATTTTTACTAATAACTGGAACTATGATGGTTTTAGTTGGGCTTTCTTTAATGGGTAAAATCAAATTTTTAACAATTTTAGAGCATTCATGTTCAAAATCACCACTTTATCAAAATACATTTAAAGCTCTTTTAGGTTCACAATCACTTTTTAGTTTTTACCTTTTAGGAATGCTAAATGGTTTACTTCCTTGTGGGTTTGTGTATGTATTTGCAATAACAGCTGCTAGTACTGGAAGTGCATTTTGGGGTGCTTTTGTAATGTTTATTTTTGGATTAAGTACAGTCCCTGCACTTTTTTCACTTGGTTTTTTTGTGGGATTATTCAAACAATCAAATTTAAGAGATTTATTTATAAAACTAGCTTCAATTTTGGTTATTGCTTTTGGAATTTATATTGGATACTTAGGATATGAATATCTAATTGACCCTACAAAATCAATATTAAGCTGTCATATTTAAGTCTTAAATAATATGGAAATTAAATTTTATAAAGGAGGAAATAATAATGAACAAAACTAAAAAATACTTTAGTTTTTTTGGAATTCTAATAGCAACAGTTAATAGAAAACTGCAATCTTTTAACTGCATGATACATGCTATTTTATTAGATGAAATGCCAAAAATTACTAAGTTATTGCAACAAAAGCAATTAAAATCAATTAAACGATATACAACACATAATATATAAATATAAAAAATTAGGAAAATAAAAAATGCAAAAAAAATTATCTATAAGCTTAGTTGCAAGCTTTCTTCTAGCAACAAACCTTTTTTCAGCTCAAAGTTTAGAAACAATCACAGTTACTTCATCACTTATTAAATCAGATGAAAAAAGTGCAACATTTGCCACTGAAATCTACACAAAAGAAGATATTCAAAACTCTAAATCAAAAGATGTATATGATTTTTTATCTTCTCAAACTTCAATAAATGTAAGTCCTAGTTATGGAAATACTTTTTCTCAAAAGATAGATTTAAGAGGTTATGGAATTGGTGATGGATATCAAAATATTGTAGTTTTACTTAATGGAAGAAAATTAAATAATATTGATATGAGTTCACAACTATTAAGTTCTATTCCTTTAGAAAGTGTTTCAAAAATTGAAATTTTAAAAGGTACAGGTTCTGTTGTTTATGGTGATGGAGCAAATGCTGGAGTTATAAATATCATTACAAATGGGGAAAATGATAATTATGTAAAAGCTTATGTTGGAAATAATGGAACTAAAAATGGAACTGCAAGTTTAGGTTTTGTTCATGAAAAAATAATTGCAAATGCTTTAATTGATTATACTTCAACAGATGGAACTAGAGTTGATTTAAATGATGATAAAGATGAAAATTATAATAAAAATAAAAACTTTAATCTTATTTATTTCCCAACAGATGATTTGGAATTAAATTTAACAAGAAATTATTCTAATATGAATATCAATTATGCTGGTTCATTAACATTAGATGAATATAAAAATAATCCAAATAAAGCAAATAGTTTTACAGAACAATATTTTAATTCTTATGTAACAACAGGCGGATTTAAATATAATTTTAACCCTAATTTATCTTGGGAATCTACTTATAGTGATGAAGATAAAACAAGTAATTATATTACCAATTCATCAAAATCAGATTATGAGTATAAATCTTTTTCTTCTAAATTAAATTACCAACAAGATAACTATAAGTTTTTATTGGGAGTTGATGGTTTTAATGGTGATAGAATAGCAACTTCAAATATTACGAATAAAAGTAATAAAGCAGTTTTTGTTTCAGGGGAATACAATATAAGTGATGATTTAAAAGTATCATCTGGAATTAGAAGAGAAAATGTTGAATATAAATATGAACCAAATGATTCTGATACTTTAAAAAATGATGATTATCTAAATGCTTATGATTTAGGATTAAATTATCAATTAGATGAGAATTCTTCTTTATTTGCAAATTATAATAAATCTTTTCAATCTCCTGATATAGATAGATTTTTTAACAATGATCGGTATACCGGAGTAACTACTTTCAATGGTTTTATTGAACCTGCAAAAGTGAATAATTATACTGTTGGATATAATAATATTTTAAAATATAATAAATTTAAATTATCTTTATTTAGAGCTGATTTGAAAAATGAAATTTATTATTATAATCTTGCTTATGCAAATAAAAATACAAACATAGATACAAACATAGATGAATCACATAAATATGGATTGGAAGTTTTTGATAAATATCTTATAAATGATAATTTATATACTTCAGCAAATTATTCATATATTATTGCAAAAATTGATGAAGAAAATGAGGGAAATGGCTCTTATAATGGTAAAGATTTACCAGGAGTTTCAAAACACAATGTTACAGTTAATTTAGGATATAACATAAATAATATAAATACAGTTTTATCACATACTTATAGAAGTAGTGCCTACGCTGCTAATGATTTTGGAAATAATTTTAATCAAAAACAAGAAGCTTATCATTCCACTGATTTAGGAAGTTCATATACTTTTAAAAATCTTGAATTATTTGCTAAAATTCAAAATTTATTTGATAGAACTAATGGTCTATGGATAAGAGATGATGCAATTTATCCTGTTAATTTTGAAAGAACTTATTATGCTGGTATGAAAGTTAAATTTTAATGAAGAAACTTTTATTTATACTACTTTTTTGTATAAATTTATTAGGAGAAGAGAGAGTTGTAACTCTTTCTCCTTCAATAAATGAGATTGTATTTGCTTTAGGTGAGGGTGAAAATGTACTTGCTAATACTAGCTTTTGTGATTTTCCGCTAGAATCAAAAAGTATCAAAAAAATAGGTGGTTATAATTCTATTTCTTTGGAAAAAATACTTGAAGTTAATCCATCTGTTGTAATTGGGCAAGATTATGATGAGAAATTAAATTCAAATTTAAAAGACTTGGGTATAAAAACACTTATTTTTAAAACAAATACAATTTCATCAATAAAAAATACAATAAATGAATTAGGAATATTTTTTAAACAAGAAGAGAAAGCAAAAGAGCTAACTTCAAATATCGATAATTCATTAAGTTCTTTGATTTCAATAGTTCAAAATCAAAAGATTTTGATAGTAATAAGTCCACAAAAAAGCTTATCAAGTCAGATATATGTGACGGGAAATTTTTTATATTTTGAAGATATTATAAAAGCAAGTGGAAATCAAAATGCTTTTTATTCTACAAATCAAGCTCAACCTGTAGTAAATACAGAAAAAATAATAGCTATGAATCCTGATATAATAGTTTTATTAACACCATTTTTAGAAGGTAAAATTCAAGAACAAGAGCAAATTATAAACTCTTGGAAACAGTTACCTATAAACGCTTCTAAAAACGATAATATTTATAGTATTGATAAGTTATACGCTGGAATTCCAAGTCATAGAATAGAATATTTTATAAAAGACTTTAAAAAGATATTAGAAAATGTTAGAAATAAACAATTACAATAGCGATATTTTACACGATATTTCCTTTTCGTTAAAAGAGAATGAAAGTTTGATAATATTGGGAGAAAATGGAGCTGGAAAATCAACTTTAGCAAAGGTTTTATCAAATCTTATAACAAATGATAAAGTAAAACTTTTTGATGAGAGAATAGATAAATTAAGCGATTTAAAACGTGCACAATTAATAAACTATATTCCTCCAAAACTATCTATTTTTGATGAATATGTTACTTTAAAAGAGTTTTTAGAATTATCAACAATAACAAATGTAGATAATGAAAAGATTGATAATTTAATAAAACTTTTAAAACTAGAAAAATTAAAACATAGATATTGTAAAGCTTTTAGTTCAGGTGAAAAACAGCTTTTACTTCTAGCTTCAAGTATTATGCATGATGCTAAAATCACTATTTTTGATGAACTTACAGCAAATCTTGATATTAGTAGATTAAAAGAAGTTTTCGATATTTTTAACTCTGATTTATTGAAACAAAAGATTATTATTACACATAATCTTGATTTGGCATATGCTTTGAAATTTAAAGTTTTATTTATAAAAGATGGAAAAATAGAGTTTTTTGGACAACACGATGAGTTTTTCTCAAACGAAAATCTAAAAAAGTTTTACAATAACACTATTATGAAATTAGACAAACATTTGGTGGTAAATTTATGAAATTATTTTTGTATATAAGTAGTTTTTTCATAGTTTGCCTAGCTCCTTTTATGGGAGAAATAAATCTTACTTTAAATGATATTTTTGATACTTCAAAAACAACTCACACTATATTTTGGGATTTAAGAGTTTCGAGGGTTGTTTTAGCTTTTTTTGTTGGTGGAATTTTGGCTCTTGGTGGTTTGATATTTCAAATTATTTTTAAAAATCAGTTAATTACTCCATATACTTTGGGAATTGCAAGTGGAACTACACTTTTTACAGCTATTTCAATAGTATTTTTCCCTGCTATGTATATGCCTATTTCATCAGTTTTAGGTTCATTAGTGACTATTTTGATTTTATATTACATTTCAAAACAGATAAATAAAAGCTCAATTGCAGTTTCTACAAACTCTATTTTATTAATAGGAATCGCTTTATCATATTTTTATAGTTCAGCTTTGATGTTAGTTTTTTATATGAGTAATTTACAAGAAAACTATTCAATTGTTAGATTTACCCTTGGAAGTTTAGATACAGTTGGATTTACAAGTACTTTGATTATTGTTTTTGTAAGTATTATTTTTTATGCTGTAATTCACTTTAATAAAGAGAAAATAAAACTTCTTTTGATTTGTAATGATACGGCCTTTTTAAAAGGTTTAAACGTACATAAAACAAATCTTATATTGCTAATTGTTGTTTCATTAAGTGTTGGAGTTTGTATTAGTTTTGTAGGACCAATTGGATTTATAGGACTTGTTGTTCCTCATATAATTAAACTAATTTATAAACAAAGTGCTGATAAATTATTTTTTCCTGTATTTTTCTTTGGAGGAATATTTTTGGTTTTTTCTGATTTAATATCAAGAAATCTAAATACAGATTCAAGCCTCCCAATAGGAGTTGTAACTGCCTTTATTGGAGCGCCATTTTTTGTGTATTTATTAGTTAGAAGAAGTAGAAAATTATAGATTTTTATCTATAATTTCCAGTGTTTTACTTTTTCTTTATCTATATTGATTTTTACTTTATCACAAAGTTGTGGAAAAAAGTTTAGAAAATCATTTTCTAAATCATCTATATTTTCTAATACAGAATCAAAATAACTAATTGCAGTTTCACTTTGTCTTAATCTTTCTGATAACCTTTTATCCATTTTTTCAAAAGACTTTTTTAGTTGATCTAAATTGTGATATTTATTTAGTAAATCTCTATCAATCATATTGTATATTGGAATATTTGCATGATTTGGTAAAAAAGCAGTTCTTTGATTTGCTTGATGATAAAAAACTTCGGAAAACTCATTTATTGGTGTTTTACAAAATTCATTCCAATTTTTTGTTAAAAAATAATCATAAGTCAAATCAATAATAACAGGTTTTAATAAACCTTTTTCTCTTAATCTTCTTTTACTACAACTTACTATTTCATGGGAATCTGTATATGAATCAATGATTTTGTGAGTTTGCATACCATTTATCATATCAATACTCGCATTTTCCCATAATCGACCCTTAAGTGGGTCTGCAAGAAAATTTCCAATTTGGAAATCTATTTTTTGCTCAGATAAAAATATATGTGCTAGCCAGTTCAATTATTACTTTTTATTCTTTTTCTTCGCAGCTTTTGCTAATTTAGCGTTCTTTTTTCTTTTCTCTTTTTCTGCTTGTACATTCGCAGCTTTTCTAGCATTTACGATTTGTTCTTTTTTAGAAGCGTCATCAGGTGCAAAACCAGCTTTTACTATACTTCTTTTTTCATTCATTCTTTTTGCTAGTCTATCACCTTTTGTTGTATCAACACTTGAGTTATTTGCTCTTCCCATTATTTGCCTTATTTTTTTAATTGCGTATTATATTGTATTTTCAATAAAGAAGGTATTACATATAAAATATATAAATATTTATTATTAAGTATTATTATAATTTTTACTTATTAAAGTCTAAACAAACTTTAATTTTTATAAGTTATAATTATAAAAATATTTAGAAAAAACCTTATTTGCTACTTGGGTTTAACTTAGCTTTTAATTTTTTTGGTAAATGTGCAAAAACCATAGTACTATTTTTGATAAACTTATCTTTCTCAAAAATTGCAATATCTAAACTCATGGTTTGGGTTCTAAAATATAGTAGTTTAATAGTTTGATTTCTTTCTTCAAATTGAAGATCGTTTTTACTTAAATCAATTATTGAATTTTTGTCTTTTGCCAAAATTTGCCTTTTAATTTTTTCTAATTATAATAAATTATTCTTAATAGGATTTAATAATGCAACAAGAAGAGATGATAAAATCAATCCCCTCAGATAGATTACAGTTTTTTCCAATAATGATGTTTGCCATTGTTATGGGACTTGCAGGTTTAACATTGGTATATAAAAAAGTAAGTGAAGCTTTGTATCTTCCTTCAATTGTTTATATGATTATGATGGTTTTTACTACGATTATATTTTTTATAATTTTATATTTTTATGTATTAAAGATTATGAAACATAAAAATGAAGTTAAAAAAGAGTTTTCTCATCCAATTAGAATCAATTTTTTTGCCGCTTCTTCAATATCAATACTAATTTTATCTATGATTTATAGACATACTTTTGATCCATTAGCTCAAATATTTTTTATAATTGGTGCTGGTTTACATATATTTTTTACTTTTTATACAATTAAATTTTGGATAAACAATAACCTTGAAATGCAACACTCAAACCCTGCTTGGTTTATTCCAATTGTTGGGAATTTAATAGTTCCAATTGCTGGAAAGGGTTTTATTGATGATGCTGTTTTATATTTTTATTTTTCAATTGGTATTTTTTTCTGGATTATATTATTTTCTATTTTTTTGAATAGAATTATTTTTCATAACCAATTTGCTCCAAAATTTATGCCAACACTTTTTATACTTATTGCACCTCCTGCTATTGGATTTATTTCATATGTTAAATTAACAGGGAACTTGGATTTTTTTGCTCAAATTTTATTTAATTTAGGGTTATTTTTTACTATTTTGGTATTTATAATGTATAAAAATTTCATAAATATTAAATTTTTCATATCTTGGTGGGCATTTACTTTCCCAATGGCTGCAATTACACTAGCAACTGTGTTAATGTATGATTTGACACATAAATTTTTCTACGGATTATTATCTTACATATTAATGGCAATTACTACAATAATAATAATTTTAGTTGCAAGACAAACAATTATTCATATGAATAAAAAAGAAATTTGTATAATGGAGTAGTTTTTTAATCCATATATTTTTTTAAAATAGTTATAATATTTTTTATTAAAAATTTGAAGGATATATTATGGATTTTAGATATATAGGAAAAAGTGGATTAAGAGTATCATCAATTTGTATGGGAACGATGACTTTTGGTTCAAGCGCATCAAAACAAGAAGCGTTTAAAATACTAGATAAAGCTTATGAAAATGGAATAAATTTTTATGATACAGCCGAAATTTATCCAGTTCCACCAAAAAAATCATATGAGGGAACAACTGAAATAATAGTAGGAGAGTGGTTAAAAACAAAACCAAGAGATTCTATAATACTTGCAACTAAAGTAAGTGGAGCAGCATCAGGATGGTTTGTTCCACCAACAAGGCATGGTTTAACAGCGATTGATTCATTTCATATAAAAAGAGCAATTGAGGGAAGTTTAAAAAGACTCGATACTGATTATATCGACCTTTATCAAATGCATTGGCCTGATACTATTGTTCCTATTGAAGAGTCTTTAAAAGCCTTTGATTCTTTGGTAAAAGAGGGGAAAGTAAGATATATAGGAACATCAAACGACACAGCTTATGGTCTTACAAAAGCAAACGAAACTTCTAAAAATAAAAATATTACAAGATTTGAATCAATTCAAAATAATTTTTCGCTCTTAAATCCAAGATTTTTAGATGAATTATCAACAGTATGTAAAAATGAAAATATCTCACTTTTACCATATTCTCCAATTGGTGGAGGAGTTTTAAGTGGAAAATATAATAATAATTTCTTTCCAGAAGATGCAAGATTTTCAGCATATATGAAACATGAAAATCCAAGAGTTCAAGCACAAGCAACAAGATTTGTAAATGATAAAACAAAAGCTGCAACTACAAAATATTTAGAGTTGGCAAAAGAATATGGAATCTCACCTGTAACACTAGCAGTTGCATATTCAAAACATTTTGATTTTGTAGCTTCAACTATCATAGGTGCTAGAAGTGCAGGGCAATTAGATGAATCTTTTGCCGCTTTTAAATTTAAAATAGATGATGAATTAATGAAAAAAATTGAAGAGATTCAAAAAGATATTCTTTATCCTATGGGATAGCTAATTAAGCTATCTCTTTTATCTCTAGTTTTTACACATAAAAAATTATATTTAATATTTATGTTAGATAAAAATAGAAAATGATACTTTTTTGATATTCTTTTTTGCTATTCTGTTAATAATTATTAATTAGGCAAAATAAAAAGTTTAAAAGTAGAAAAATAAATGGGTAAAATAAATATTCTAATTGTTGATGATATTAAAGATAATATTTATTCTTTAAGACAACTTATTGAAGATAATTTCAACTTTAATTGTTATGAAGCTGTTAGTGTTATAGATGCATTAAATATATTAATGGAAAAAGATATTAACATTATTTTTTCAGATATTCAGATGCCTGAAATTGATGGATTTGAATTTATAAACTATTTAAAAGATATTCCTGTTATTCTTGTAAGTGGCATTTGTTTATCCCAAGAAAATAAAAATTATTTATCAAATTATAAAAATATAACTTTTTTAGCAAAACCCATTGATACTTCTGAATTAATATTGGCAATAAATAAATACATTTAATGAGAACATCTCATCAATTAAAATATTTCAAATACTATTTATTAAATATCTATAAATTCTTCTCTTATTAATAAAAATTCGTCTATATGTTCAAAGAAAATATCAACAAGATTCGGATCAAATTGTTTTCCTTTTTCTTTTTTTAAATATTCAAAAATATCTTCATCTTTCCAAGATTTCTTGTAACATCTTTGACTACCAAGTGCATCAAAAACATCTGCAATGGCTGTAATTCGACCTTCTATAGCTATTTCTTCGCCTTTTAAATAATTAGGATAACCATTACCATCCCATCTTTCATGATGTTCAAGAGCAATTATTGCTGCTGTTTTTAAAAGTGGTCTTGATGAGTGATTTAGCATTGTATACCCAATTTCAGCATGAGTTCTCATAATTTGGAATTCTTCATCGTTTAATTTTCCAGTTTTATGTAAGATATTATCAGGAATTGCAATTTTCCCAATATCATGCATTGGAGAAGCATCAACTAAAAGTTCTATTTCTTCTTCACTTAAATTACAATATTTTCCAAATACTCTAGAGTATTCAGCAACTCTTTTTACATGTTTTCCTGTTTCTTTACTTCTTGTTTCACTAATAGCACCCATTGTAAATACAACTTCTTTTTGAGTTTCAACTATTTCTTGTTTTAAATTATAAATATCTGTTATATCGTGTCTTACACTTATGTACTCTTTTATATCTCTATTTAAATCAAGAATAGGCATTATTATCGCAAAAACAACATAATAAGTTCCATCTTTTTTTTTATTTTTTACTTCACCTCTCCAGATTTGTTTATTTTTAATAGTTTGCCACATTTCTTTATATACACTATTTGCTACATCTGGATGTCTTACAATATTTTGTGATTTACCTATTAGTTCATCTTTTGTATATCCTGAGATTTTTGCAAATTCATCATTTGCATAAGTTATTTTCCCCATTAAATCTGTTTTTGAAACTAAAGAGCTTTCATCAACTACTTGTTTATATTGATTTAAAAGTATCATATTTTCTTCTAAAGAGTGTTCTAAAAATGTTTTTTGTTCTGCTAATGTTAAATGTGTATTAATTCTAGATAATACTTCGATTGCTTTAAAAGGTTTAGTTATATAATCAACCCCACCGACTTCATATGCTTTTTTGATAGATTCTTCATCGGTTTTTGCAGTTATAAATATTATTGGAATATCTTTAGTTTTTGAATTTTCTTTTAATCTTTTACATACTTCATAACCATCAATTTCGGGCATCATAATATCTAATAAAATCAAATCAATTTGTTCTTCATTTATAATTTCAATAGCATCATGACCATTTAAAGAAGCTAAAATGTCATATTTATCATCTAATAATTCTATTAATATATGAATATTAGTATCTGTATCATCTACAATTAAAATTGTTTTTTGTCCATTTATCATATTAATTCCATTGCTTCTTTAAATTTGAATTTTTCTATATATTCATCTATCTTATTAATTAATACTCTATCCTCTTCACTTAATTTAAACTGCTTTATTTCTTCAATTACCGGTGTAACTTTTTTTAATCTTTTAGTTGACAAAGCTTCTTTTAGATTTTTAAAAAGTTCTATTTTTAAAAAGTCTGTTAACTCTTTTTTATTATCTTGACTAGTCATATCTTCAATAATTAATTTTGATTCAACTTCATCAATTATCTCATTTAATTTCATTTTAAAAAGTTTAAGTTTTTCTTCATCAAATAATTTCTCAATATCTTTTGCCAATTCAGCCACTTCTAATGCGCCAGCACTTCCACATAAGCCTTTTAGTGAATGAATAGTTCTTTTAAATTCTTCATCATTTAAACTTTTAAAATCAATATTTTTATATTTTATTAATCCTAATAAAATCTTTTTATAGGCACTTTCTATATTTAATACTAATCTTAAACCATACTCTTTATCTAGAGTTTTAAAATCAGGTAACGTATCTTTAATATTATCTAATACTAAAGTATTTTCTTTTATATTATCTGTTTTTTTAGATAAAAACTCTAATAATGTTTTATAAAGTATTTCAACTTCAATTGGTTTATTTAAGTGTTTATTCATTCCTACAATTTTAGTTTTTTCGATATTTTCTTTCATAGCATTAGCCGTAAGTGCAATAATAGGAATACTTTTATTTAACTTTCTTATCTCTTTTGTTGCTTCATATCCATCTAATATTGGCATTTGAATATCCATAAAAATTAGTTCATAACTATTTTCTTTAAATTTTTCAATTGCTTCTAAACCATTCGATGCAACATCTATAATAATTCCACTATCTGATAAAAGATCAATTATAATCTCTTTATTAATTTCATTATCTTCAACTAATAAAACTTTACTACCAGCTAATGTTTTTATTTCATGAAGCAAATTATTTTTTTCAATATTATGTTTTATTTTATTTGTATTTACTTTCCCTAAAAAAAGTTCACATAACATATCATTTAGTATAGAAGGATTTATAGGTTTATGAATATATTTATTAATTTTTGCTTCCTCAAGAGCTTCTAAAATTGTTTCTAAAGTATATGCACTTATTAGAATAATTTTATCTGCACTTATTTCTAATTCATTTTCAATAATCTTACAAGTTTCAATACCATTCATTTCTGGCATATTCCAATCAATTAATATTAAATCAAATTCATTAGTATTATTTTTTAAAATTTCTATCGCTTTTTTTCCACTTTGTGCAAGTTGAACTTCTAATCCAAATAAATTCATCAAATGAGCAAGTATTTCTAACCAACTATTGCTATCATCAACTATTAGTACTTTTTTGCCATTAAACATTGTATACGGAATTTTCTTTTCATGTTTTTGAAGTTCAATCTCAAATATAAATCTACTACCTTTTCCTTCTTGGCTTTCTAGCCAAATATTTCCATTCATAAGTTCAACTAATTGTTTGGTAATAGATAAACCTAATCCTGTTCCACTATATTTTTTTGTTGTTGTTAAATCAGCTTGTGTAAAAGAATCAAAGATTTTTTCTATTTGTTCTGGTTTTAGACCAATTCCTGTATCGTAAACTTCAAATTTTATTTTTCCTAAAGAACCATTTTTAATAATTAAACCTACTTCACCTTCCTTTGTAAATTTCACAGCATTTGATAGTAAGTTTGTTAATATTTGATTTATTCTTAAACTATCTCCATAAAAGTTTTTTCCAATTTCAGGATAATAATCAACAATCACATCAATGTTTTTTTCATAGGCTTTTAGCTCAATTAAATTAACAACACTTTCAATAACCCTAAATAATTCAAAATCTATTTTTTCTAGTTCTATTTTTCCAGCTTCAATTTTGCTAATATCTAATATATCATTTATTATTCCAAGAAGATTATGTGCTGATGCTTGAATTTTATTTATATAATTTTTTTGTTTATTATCTAAATTTGTATTAAGGATTAGATGAGACATACCAATAATACCATTCATAGGTGTTCTTATTTCATGGGACATATTTGCTAAAAAGTAACTTTTAGCTTTTGTTGCTTCTTCTGCTTTTTCTTTAGCAAGGAATAATTCATTCGTTTTTTCTGCTACTTTTTGCGATAAATTATTGTTTAATTCTTCAAGCTCTATTGCTATTTTTTTTCGTTCAGTAATATCTTGATAAAGACCTATTATTCCTATTACATTATTATTTAAATCTTTTAATGGTATTTTTGATGTTTCAAGAATAATGATATTTCCATCTGCTTGAGTTTGTTCTTCTATAATATTTAATTTAGCTTTTTCACTATTCATCCCAGTTAAATCATCTGTTCTATAAAGTTTTGCTTGGTCTTTCCATACCATTTGATAATCATTTTTACCAATAATTTCATGTTCATAATTTAAATTTGCATCTTCTAGAAATACTCTATTAGCTCCTAAATATTCTCCATCTTTATTTTTCCAAAATATTCTAATTGGAAGAGAGTTTATGATTGTTTTTAAAAGGAGTTTTTCTTGATTTATTTCTATATTTTTATTTTCTAAAATAGTAATATCTTGAACTGTTCCTATTGATAAATAGGCTTTACCATCTTTAAATTTTGTCGCCCACTCTTGTTTTACCCATTTTACATTACCATCTTTCATAAGTAATCTATGAATTACACTACATGCCTCTTTTATATTTAATGATTTTTGATAAGTATCACTAAGCATTTGTTTATCATCAGGATGAACTATAGTAAAAAATAGTTCATATGAAGATTGGAATTTTGATTTATCAATTTCATAAATTCTATATATTTGGTCAGACCAAGTTAATTCATCATCATTAATATCATATATCCAAGAGCCAAATTTGGCTATATTTTGAGCCTCTTCTAATTCAGCTTTTTGTTTTTCTAATTTTAAATTTTGTTTTTCTAAATTTTCATTTGTAGATTTAATCTTGTTTATATAATAATCAAAACTAAATTTAAGTACTAATGCAAATATAATAAAAAATATAAAAAGTAGCAATAAATTTCGCTTAATAATAAAACTTTGTTCATCTAAGTATTTTTGTATATTAAAAGCTATCAAAAATTTTCCAACAATATTTTCTTTATTATCAAATAGATTTAATTTTTGGTCTATGTAGTATGTATTATTTTCATACATTAATTGATTTGTGTTTTTATCTAAATCTATATTTTCAAAGAATAGTTCATCACCTCTTGCTAATACCCAATCACCTTTTTGTTTTAGATTACTTTTCTCAAATAAAACTTCTTTATAAATTTCTTTAACAAATAGTGCTGTTTTTATATTGTAAACTTCTTCAATTTGATTCATAATGTATTCAGGTTCAATACCAATTTCAACTAATCCAATAAAATTATTATCATAAAAAATTGGTATTACAATACGAAAAGACATACTTAATTTTCCAACTTCAAAACCATATTGAATCTTTTTGGTTTCAATTGTATCAAATATTATTTTTCTTTCTTTTTCTAATTCATCTGAATACATTTCTGGTTTATGTACCCTAAGAAAAGTCGAACCATCATTTAATCTAAAAGTCATGATTTTCAAATAAGGATTTTGTCGAACCATTAAATCAAAATTATTTTTGATTAAAGAATATAATTCTTCTCTATTTTTGTCATTAAAACTTTTTGTAATATTTTTTGAGTCTAATAGCCATTTTGTTTTTATAAAAATATCTTTTTTAAGTTCTTCTAAAAAAAGTTGGTAAGTTTTATGAATATATTCAATTTTTAAGTCTATGTTTTTATTAATATCATTTTCTATAGATTTAATATGACTAAATGAAATTATACTGC
The DNA here is from genome assembly GCA_041730535.1 of Minisyncoccia bacterium. Taxonomy (GTDB): domain Bacteria; phylum Campylobacterota; class Campylobacteria; order Campylobacterales; family Arcobacteraceae; genus Aliarcobacter. The sequence goes on along the minus strand of JBGSBO010000010.1, from coordinate 630 downwards.
CAAGAAAAATAATAGTAAAAAAAGATATTAAAATAATACTTCGTTTGATATTTTGTAAATTTTTCACATCTGACCTTGAATAATTTTATTTAATTATAGATTAGTTATAATTATTAATGCCTTAAATAAAGTAAATATAAGAAATAGTAATATTATTATTACATATAATAAGCTTTAAAAATGGAACCAATTAGCTTTTGTCTTTCATAAATAACAATTTTAATAATAATATTTAGAGACTTGTTTTAAATTAAAATAAGAAGTTTTTTTTTTAAAAATATGATTAATTTTTTAATAGATTTTATGATTAATTTCTTATAATCAATTAATTTATTTATAGTTATAATATAAGTAATATTTATATATGGAGAAAAAATGAAAAGTATAAGCATTTCAAAAAAATTCACAAGTCTTACAATTATAGTGACAGTTGTAATGTTGATTATCGGTTATTTAATATTCTCAACTTTCGCACATAAAACCTAACTGTTTTTTAGTGTAAGCACTTAACACAGCGATAATGTTGAGTAAATCTTTATTATCCTTGACAACATTTTGAATTTCACTAATTTTTGTCAATATTTGAATAAACAGTTGCATTGAAATTGCCAGTGTTTCAAGTTCACACTC
>JBGSBO010000009.1:0-39448 GCA_041730535.1 Minisyncoccia bacterium | reverse complement strand
CTCTTATACTTTATTTCTTCTTATGCTCTATTTCGCTATCATTTACCTCCCCAATTATGCTTGCATAGCTCCAATGGTAGAGCAATTCCATGGTAAGGAAGAGGTTATCGGTTCAACTCCGATTGTGAGCACCACGTGTTTTGTCTATTCTATTCTTCTTTTAAATTAAATTTATATGTAATTTTTGTATAATTAAAGCTTATTTTAAAATTAAGGAAAAGTTAATGAACTTTTTTAAATTAAAAGAACATAATACAACGGTTACTAAAGAATTTTATGCTGGATTTACAACTTTTTTAACGATGATGTATATTGTTCCTGTAAATGGGTTTATTTTATCAGACGCAGGTCTTCCTATAGATGCTGTTATAACTGCAACTGCATTAATTACAATATTAGCTACTCTTTTTTCTGCTTTATGGTCAAATACACCAATCGCAATGAGTGTTGGGATGGGATTAAATGCATATTTTTCTTATGGTTTGGTTTTGGGTATGAAAATACCTTGGGAAACAGCTTTAGGAATTGTATTTTTATCTGGTATTTTATTTGTCACTCTTTCTTTAACAAATTTTAGAGTTTGGATAATGACTTCAATTCCTATGAGTCTAAGACGTGCTATAAGTGCTGGTATTGGTTCTTTTATAGCTTTTATTGGTTTAAAACAAATGGGGATGATAGTTTCAAATGATGCAACATTAGTTAGTTTAGGGGATTTTTCTAATTCTAATGTTTTATTAGGTGTAGTTGGTTTAGTTTTATCTTTTAGTTTTTATGCATATAGATTAAAGGGTGCTTTTATTTTATCTATTGCAATTACTTCAATTCTTGCATGGATGTTTACCTTAAATGAAACTCCTCAATCATTTTTCTCAGCTCCTGCATCAATTTCTCCAATTTTTTTACAACTTGATATTTTAAGTGCATTAAGTCTTTCTTTACTTCCTATAATTATCACTTTTTTAATTACAGATATGTTTGATACACTAGGAACTTTAACAGGAGTTGGAACAAGAGCTAACTTATTTCAAGAAAATAATAAAGATGATAAATCTTTACAAAAAACTTTAGAAGCAGATGCAGTGGCAACTGTTGCTGGAAGTTTGCTTGGTGTTTCTACTACAACTGCATTTATAGAAAGTGCAGCTGGTGTTGAAGAGGGTGGAAGAACTGGATTAACTGCTATTTTTACAGCTTTACTTTTTATTACTACACTTTTTATGTTACCTTTGTTTAAATCAATTCCTTCAAATGCAATTTATCCTGTTTTAGTAGTTGTTGGTGTATTAATGTTTACTGAACTTGGTAAAATTAATTTTGAAGATTCAGACTTAGCTACAAGTGCAGCAGCATTTTTGATTGTTATTTTAATGCCTCTAACTTTTTCTATTACAAATGGAATAGCTGCTGGATTTTTGATTTATACATTAATAAAAATTGTAAAAAGAGAATTCAAAGATTTGAATATTGGTATATTAATTATTACATTTATTAGTGCATTAGCATTTATTTTATAAAAAGGATTTATATTGGAAAAACTATATTATAGTTATGAATTGTTCAAAAAAGATACTCAAGTTTTAGTTGATAAATGCAGAGATTTTGAACCAGAAATTTTATTGGCAGTTGCACGTGGTGGTTTAACTCTTGCTCATTTAATGGCACAAGCTATGGATATGAGAAATTTATATACTTTAAATTCTATTCATTATGAGGGCGAATTAAAACTTGATACATTTAATATTTTTAATATTCCTGATGTTTCTCATGCTAAAAGAGTTTTAATTGTTGATGATATTGTTGATTCAGGTGAAACTATGAGAGAAATTTTAAAGGTTTTAAATAAAAGATTTCCAAATGTTGAATTTAAATTAGCAACATTATTTTATAAAAAAACGGCAGTTTTAAGACCTGATTATTGTGTTAGGGAAGCAAATGAGTGGATTGACTTTTTTTGGGAAGTTGATGTTAAATAAGTAATTATATATTTTTATGTATAATGAAAAAAACTAAAATTGGATGTGAATATGACTTTTATAAATTTTAAAAAATTACTTTTGGATGCAGAGCTTACTATTCCAAAGTTTACAGAACTTATTAAAGTTAGTGAAAAAAATATTCAAGCATACAAAAAGAAAAAACATGTTCCAAATACAATTGCTGTAATTGCAACATGTTTTGCAAAAATGAATCAAGAATCAATGGATTTTAAAACTTTAATTAATGATTTAGAATTAGAAAAAAAAGAAAAAAAAGGTGCAGGTTTTTCTAAAAAGAAACCTTCAAAAGATAAGGAAAAATCAAAAAAATAAAGTTTAATTTGCTATACTTCACAAAATTTAAAAATTTGGGAAGTATATGATATTAAATAATAAAATTAAAATATTTTTTGCAATTGCTGCTTTTATGATGGCTTTAGCTATTTGTTTGGGCGCATTTGGTGCTCATGCTTTAAAGTCGATTCTTGATGAATCAATGTTGAAAATATATAATACTGGTAGCCAATACCACTTCTATAATACTTTAGGTCTTTTTGCGGGAACACTTATTTATGCATTAAAACCTGATTCTAAAAAAATCTTTATATCCTTATGGCTTATGTTACTTGGAATGATTATTTTTTCATTCTCTTTATATTTTCTTGCAATATTATCTCTTCCTATATTAGGCGCTATTACACCTATTGGTGGAACTTTACTTATTCTTGCTTGGCTTACATTAACATATGGAATATTGAAGGATTAATTTATGACTCTAATAAAAATTGAGTATTTTAAAGATTTATACAGATGAAAACATTTACAATTTTAGGAACAGGTTGGTTGGGTTTTGAGCTTGCAAAAGCTTTTAAAGATGATTATCTAATTAAAGCTTCATCAAGAAATGAGGAAAAAATAAAAATGTATGAAGAAGAGGGCTTTTCTTCATATATCTTAAATGAAAATAATTTAGATTTTTTAGATGAATTACTAAATACAAATTATCTTTTTGTGAATTTTCCTCCTTCAAAATTTGATGATTACTTAGGTTTTTTAGAAAAAATATATAGTCATAAAAAAATAAAAAATATTGAAAAAATTATATTTATTAGCTCAACTTCTATTTATCCAAATATTGAAGGTTTTTTTGATGAAGATTTTAAAATAGAAGATTCTAATTCAAAGATAGTTTTCGAAGCTGAAAATTTAGTTTTAAATAGAAGTGATATTATTTTTAGAGTTTCGGCCCTTCTTGGAGCAAATAGAGTTTCAGGAAGAAGATTATCTAATAAAATTGTTGAATATCCAAAAAGTGTAATAAATTTTGTACATAGAAATGATGTGATTGATGCTACAAAGTTTGTAATTGTAAATAATATTGATGGGATTTTTAATCTTTGTTCTAAAGAACATCCTACAAAAGAGGAATTGTATTCTTTTAATTCAAAGAAATTTCATTTTGATTCACCAATTTTTTCAGATAATAAAGAGTTTTTAAATAGAATAATAGATGGCTCAAAAATAGAAAAATTAGGTTTTTCATATAAACACAACAATGCTTTTAATTTAATTTAATTAAAGAATTTTAGCTTTAATATTTAAAGCTAAAATTTCTTAATCATTAGTATTAAATGCTCTATCTCCTGCATCTCCAAGACCTGGTCTAATATAATTATTTTCATCTAATCTTTCATCTATTTGTGCAATAAAAATATCAACGTCAGGATGTGCTTCTTGAACTTTTTGAACACCAAAAGGTGAACCTAATATATTTAGGCAAATTATTCTTTTAGGATTTTTTGTTTTTAAATAAGTAATTCCATCTATTAAAGAACCACCAGTTGCTACCATTGGATCTAATAATAAAACAGTTTTATCTTCTAAATTGGGAATATTTTCATAAAAAAGTTTACTCAACGATGTATGCTCATCTCTTTTCATAGCTAAAAAACCACTTCTTGCATATGGTAATGTTTTTAAAATACCTGTAAGCATTGGCTCACCAGCTCTTAAAATAGGAACTAATACTAATTTTTGAACTTCAATCATTTGTACGTCTACAGGACCTTGCCAAGTATTGATATTTTGTGTTACTGTATCAAAATTGCTTAATGCCTCTGATGCTATGATTCTTGAAATTTCTTCAATAGTCATTCTAAATTCATTTGACGTAGTTCTTACATCTCTTAATCTATTCACAAGATGTTTTACAACAACATTTGTACTTTCTTTATACATTATTAAATCCTTCTAAAATTTTATATTACTCAAAAATTGCTTATAAATTATATATAAATTTAAATTTTATTAACAAATAATTTGATATTATGATTTTATCAAAAAATAAAGGTATTCATGAAACCCACAGATTATAATTTTAGAGTCAAAGACTCAATTCTTGGTTTACAATTTTTATTTGTAGCTTTTGGTGCACTTGTTTTAGTGCCTATTTTAACTGGACTTGATCCAAACGTAGCTTTATTCACAGCAGGACTTGGGACTTTGGTTTTCCAATTTGTAAATAGGTCTTGTGTTCCACCTATTTTTCTAGCATCATCTTTTGCATTTATTGCTCCTATTTCATATGGTGTTGCAACTTGGGGAATTCCAGCAACTATGTCTGGACTTGTTTCTGCTGGATTTTTATATGTTGTGTTAAGTTTTTTGATTAGATTAAAAGGTGATAATTTTATACATAAATTTCTTCCTTCTGTTGTTGTAGGTCCTGTTATTATGTCAATTGGTTTGATTCTATCGCCAGTTGCTGTTAATATGGCTATGGGAAAAACAGGAGATGGTTCTGCTGTCTTAGTGCCTTTTGAACAAGCTATTATAATATCTATGATAGCTTTGATTGTTACAATTTTTGTTTCATTGCTTGGAAAAGGAATTTTTAAATTGGTTCCTATTTTATTGGGAATTATTGCTGGATATTTAGTATCTTTATATTTTGGAATTATTGATTTTTCACCAATCTTAAAAGCTTCTTGGTTTGAAATGCCTAATTTTACAGCTCCTGAATTTAACTGGCAAGCTATAATTTTCATATTACCAATTGCAATTGCACCTGCGATTGAACATATTGGAGATATTTTAGCAATTTCAAATGTTACAAAAGTTGATTATTTAAAAAAGCCAGGATTAAAAAATACACTTTTGGGTGACGGTCTTGCAACTTCTGTAGCTTCACTTTTTGGAGGACCACCTAATACTACTTATTCAGAGGTAACAGGTGCTGTTACTGTTACAAAAGCTTATAATCCAGCTATTATGACATGGGCTGCAATTTGTGCAATTCTTTTAGCTTTTGTTGGAAAATTAGGAGCAATACTAGCTACTATTCCAACTCCTGTAATGGGAGGAATCATGTTGTTACTTTTTGGTATTATTGCAACTTTAGGAATTAGTACACTTTCAAAAGCTAATATTGATTTTTCTTGTCCTCGAAATATGGCCATAGTTTCTATGATATTAGTATTTTCAATTGGTGGTATGACATTTAATTTCGGGGGTGTTCCTTTTGCTGGAATCGGTCTTGGTGCAATAATTGGAGTATTTTTAAATCTAGTTTTACCAAAAGCTTCATAAAAAAATGTTAAGATTTGAATCTTAAATAAATGATTATAATTTACACAAAGGATAATAAATGGCAGTAAAAGAACATCAATTTGATATTTCAGCAAAATTAGATATGCAAGAGATGAAAAATGCAGTTATTCAATCACAAAAAGAGATTGACACTAGATATGATTTTAAAGGTATTTCAAAAGAGGTAGATTTAAATGTAGGTGCTAAAACTTTGACATTAATTTCTTCAAGTGACAATAAAATAGATGCAATGAGAGATATTTTAATTTCAAAAATGAATAAAAGAGGACTTTCTATAAATTCACTTGAAGAGTTAAAAAAAGAAGATTCAAGTGGTGGAAATAGAAAATATTCATATAAAATTATTGATAGTATCGAAAAAGATGAAGCTAAAATTATACAAACAGAGATTAAAAATTTGAAATTAAAAGTTTCAGCTGTAAATCAAGGTGATGAAATCAGAGTTACTGGAAAAAATATTGATGATTTACAAACAATAATGAAACATCTTAAAACTCTTGAATTAAAGGCTCCTTTAGTATTTGATAATTTTAGATAAAATATTGTAATTTATTAATAATTAATATATAATTTATCCTTTGTTTAAAGGATAAATTATAGAACTTCTAATTGTAAAATCAATAGCTGTTGTAACACTTGTTTTAGCTCTTAGTTTTATTGCAGAAAAAGTAAGTCCTAAAGTTTCAGGTATCTTATCAGGTCTTCCTGTGGGAAGTGCAATTACTCTTATTTTTTTTGCAATAGAAAATGGAGTTGATTATGTAACAAAAGTTGCTTTATATAATATCCATGGTCTATTTGCTGCATTGGCTTTTTCTATTGGTTATTATATTAGTACTTTTTATAAGGGAAAATTTGAAATATTTTTGAGTCTTTTAATCTCTTTTATTTCTTATTTGATTATTGCATTTATTTTGGCTTTTGTTCCACCTCATGTTATTCTGACTCCTTTAATTGTGATTACTTTAATGTTAATATCATCAATATATTTTGCAAAAAAAGAGAATTTTGCTATTGATAAAAAAGTAAATATATCTTTAAGTGATATTTTATTTAGATCTATTTTAACTATTTCAATATTTTTAGTAGTTTCAAGCTTACCTAAATATGTTCCATCAAATATTGCAGGAATTTTTTCTTCATTTCCTACTATTTTATTACCATTACTTTTGATTATTCATTTTAGACATAGTAGATTACAAGCTCGAACAATTATTAAAAACACACCTTTTGGATTAAGCTCTGTAGTTATTTATTCTTTAGTTGTTTATTTTACATATGAAAAAATTGGAATTTTATATGGAACTATTGTTGCTTTAATTTCATCTGTTTTATATGTAGTTTTGCAAGGAAAAGTTCTAAAGTTTTTTAAACTTATAAAATAGCATATACACACTAAGTAAACAAAGTTTGAATATAATAGACATTATTTATTAGGATTTAAAATGAGAGTTTTATTATTAGAAGATGATGTTGCATTAAGTGATTTGTTAAATGAACATCTTGAAGATAAAGGGTATAATGTGACTTTATGTACAAATGGACAAGATGCTTTGGAGGCTTTAATTGATCAAAAATATGATATTGCCTTACTTGATATAAATACTCCAATAATCAGTGGGATTGAAGTTTTAAAAACAATAAGAAATGAATACAAAAATAATACGCCAGCAATAATTTTAACAGCTTACCAAGATACAAAACATTTAAAAGAATCATTTGAAAATGGTGTTGATGACTATATAAAAAAACCTTTTGATTTAGAAGAGTTAGATCAAAGAATTCTAAAACTTTGTAGACAGTTTTTTATTGAACAAGATAATAAAATAAAAATAGATGAAAATATTTATTTTGAACCACAAACTTGTCATGTTTTTAAAGATGAAAAAATTATTAATCTTGCTCAAAAAGAGAGAGATATTTTAAAATATTTTTGTACTCATAAAAATAGAGTAGTTTCAAGTGATGAATTACTTCAAAATATTTGGGCTTATGATGAAATGCCAACGGATGCTACAATAAGAGTTTATATAAAAAATTTAAGAGAAATTATTGGTAAAGATAAAATAGTAACAATAAGAGCAGTAGGATATAGATTTGAATAAAGATGAAAAAAAAGCTTTAATTAGTTTTTTATCAATATACATTATTTCAGCAATTTTTTTAATAGGTGTAATTTTATATATTTATTATAAAAATGAAACTAGAATGTTAGAAGAGAGTTGTAGTATGGAGCTTAATAATGCTTCTATGCATATAAAAACTGAAATTATGAATAAATATATGAAAAAACAAGAGTTTAATGCAAATAAATTAACAAAAGAAAATATAAAGTATGGACTTTTTGATAAGAATAAAAATGTAATTTTTTCATATTTAGATAAAAATTTTGAGATTAATTTTTCTAAAACTACCTATGAAAATGAGTTTTATAATTATTTTATTACAACTTTAGACGATGAAAATATTCCAATTAAATACATTGTAATTGAAACCTGTCAAGAAGTTCAAGATAAAAATAAATTAAAAATATTTATATTAGTAATATTAGTATTAAGTTCTATTTTTATAGGTTGCATTGGTTATTTATTAGCAAAAATTTTATTAAAACCAGTTCGTCAAAGAGTTGAATTTATGGATAAATTCATTAAAGATTCAGCCCATGAATTAAACACGCCAATAACTGTTTTAATGACATCGGTTTCTATGTTAAAAAATGGTAAAAATCCTCAAAAAATGATGAAATATATATTAAGTAGTTCTAAGCAAATTTCTCAAATTTATAATGATATTCATTTTTCTGCTTTTAATAATATGAATGAAGATGTTTTTGAAGAGTTTAATTTAAAAGATTTAGTAAGTGAAAGTGCTGAGTATTTTAATGACATATCAATTACAAAAAACATTGTAATTAAATCAATATTAGATGATTGTTTTATAAAAATGGATAAAACGAAAACTCAAAAATTAGTTAATAATCTAATATCAAATGCAATTAAATATAGCTATAAAGATTCCGTAGTTGAAGTTATTTTAAATAATAATAATATTTTAAGTGTAAAAGATTTTGGTATTGGTATTAGTTTAGAAGATCAAAAAGAGATATTTAAAAGATATAAAAGAGGAAATAATAATGAAGGTGGTTTTGGAATAGGTTTAGATATAGTTAAAGGAATATGTGAAGAGTACAATTTAATTTTAACATTAAAATCACAAATGAATAAAGAGACAGTTTTTAGTATAGACTTTTCATCAATATTAAACAAAGAATATCTACAAAAGTAAAATGAATATTACTTTTGTTAAAATACGAAAAAATATAATAAAGATTATTTATGATAAATGTAATTAAAAATTTAGAAATTAGTGAATTAAGTAATACAAAGTTTATTCATCCAGTAAAAGTAACTTTTAATCAAAATGGAAAAGATAAAACTTGGGAAGCTGTACGTAGTCATGACAGTGTTGCAATACTATTATATCATGAAGAAAAAAATGCTTTTTTACTCGTAAAACAGTTCAGAGCACCTGTTTATTTAAATGATAGTAGTAAAATGTATACATATGAATTGTGTGCAGGTTTAGTGGATAAAGATAAATCTTTGGTTGAAATTGCAAAAGAAGAGATAGATGAAGAGTGTGGATATGATGTACATATAAAAAATATTCAAAAAGTTACTTCTTTTTTTACAAATGTTGGGATTAGTGGTGGTTGTCAACATTTATTTTTTGCAAAAATAAATGAATCAATGAAAATTCATGATGGTGGTGGAATAAATGATGAGCAAATTGAGCTTCATTTTTTACCTATCGAAAAATGTGATGAGTTAATATTTGATGAATCAAAGGCCAAAACACCTGGTTTAATGTTTAGCTTTTATTGGTTCTTAAAAAATAAAAAAGAGTTGGGCTTATAATATGAAATTAATTTTTACAATCTTTTTTATATTAAATCTTTTTTCTTTTGCACAAGAAACAACAACAGCCACTGAAAATTTAGCAAATCCTTTGGATATTAATAATTCATTTATTACAAAATTTGAATATGGGAAAATGCTTTTTAATAATCCAAGAGGAATAGGCTGTAACTCGTGTCATGGAGATAATGCAAAGGGTCAAAAATTAATGGATTTTAAGCAAGAACATGACAAAAAAATTTATAATTGTAGTTTATACGCTCCAAATATTAAAGATATTGAATATGAAACTTTTTCTGCAAAAATTAATACAAAAAAAAATCCAAATTTAAAGTTTGAAAAAGAGCAAGTTTGTGATAAATTAATTTATTATGCAAATGTTATGCCAACATATTTTTTAGTTGAAGAAGAGATTGAAGCTATTTTTTATTATATAAAGAATCTTAAATAGCCTTATCTTGAAAAGGCTACTCCAAAACCAATTTTATTAATTTCTTGGTCATAATCAATTAAGCTATTTCCGTATCCTGAAAATATTTGTATTAAACCATAAGAATTTTCACTTGAAAGAAACTCAGGTAAAGGGAAAGTCCAGTTTAATTCAGCAGCTCCTTTATTAGTTTCATTAAACTCTAAATTATTTCTTATCATCAATTCAAAAGTATGTTTTTTGTATGCATATAAAAGAGTTAATTCCCCTTTTCCATAATAATCTTCAATATCAGGATTATCATCGTCACTGGAAGCTTCAGGTATCCTATACCAAAATTTAGGAATTAAGAATAAATTTGACAATTGAAAATATCCCTCTACATAAGCTCTATTCCATGATCTTGATTCTTCATCATTTTTCCCATTTGATGCATGTAATAAGGATATTTTATAAGATTTAAATACTTCACTATCTTTAAAAGGAAATTGGACAAAAACTTCAGGTTCATGATTTATTTCTCTAAATGGTGAAGAATCTTTTGCTGTTTGCCAAAATGATTTCTGAGTATATGCGGCACTTATAGATTCATCAAATCCTAAAAAGTTATATGTAATAGGTTTTTCAATACTTATTTGAAAAGAGGTTTCTAACTGTTTTCTATCGTCCATTTGATTAAAAGTATAATTTACAGGTAATAAATAGTTTTTTTTATAAGGGTATAAACCAAAATCTTTTGTAATTAATTGTTTTAAATTTTCATCTGTTTCTTTATCTTGTACTTTGTTTATTTGATTTTGATAAAAAGTTTTTTTCATAGTAGTGAAATTTTCAACTTTATGTTCGTCATCTTTTGATAAATCTATAATGTATTTATCTTCTTTTGTGATATTTAAATTAGCTGCTTTTTTGTAAAGAAGCATAGATTCTTTATAATTCCCTTTATTTTCTAATTCCATAGCTTCTTTATAAATTGAATTTATGTCTTCACTAAAACATAAACTATAAATAAATAAGGGTAATAATTTCTTCATAATAAATCACTTGTTATTTTTCTTAGTATTCTACATTAATAATTATTATAGGCTTATTTTTATACTTTTTAAAAGAGTTTAAATGATATAATCGACAAAAATTTAGAAAAAAAGGTTACTAAATATGCTTGTAGCACCTTCAATATTATCAGCAGATTTTGGAAATTTGGCCAATGAAATAAAAGCTATCTGTGATGGTGGATGTGATTTAATTCACGTTGATGTTATGGATGGACATTTCGTTCCAAATATGACTATTGGTCCTGTTGTTGTAAATCCAGTTGCAAAAGTTGCTACAAAACCACTTGATATACATTTAATGGTAGAAAATAACACGTTTTTTGTGGATTTATTTGCACCACTTAAACCAGAATATATTTCATTTCATATAGAAAGTGAAAAACATCCACATAGACTTATTCAAAAAATTAGAGATTATGGAATAAAACCAGCAATTGTTTTAAATCCTCATACTCCTCCTGAGGCTATTGAGTATTTACTTGAAGATTTAGATATGGTTTTATTAATGTCAGTAAATCCAGGTTTTGGTGGACAAAAGTTTATCTCAAGTGTAGTTGAGAAAGCGAAAAAATTAAAAGAATTAATAAATAAAAGAAATCCAAATTGTCTAATTGAAGTTGATGGTGGAGTAAATGATAAGAATATTCATATCCTTAAAGATGCAGGTGTTGATGTTGTAGTTGCTGGCTCTTACGTGTTTGGAAATAGTGATTATTCAAAAGCTATAAAAAGTTTACAGGTATAAATATGAGAGTAAAAATTTGCGGTCTTACAAACTTACAAGATGCTTTAGATGCTATAAATGCAGGTGCAAATGCTTTGGGATTTGTATTTTATAAAAAATCTCCAAGATATATTGAACCTTTAAAAGCAAAAGAGATAGTAGAAAAACTTCCTCCTTTTATTCAAGTAGTAGGTCTTTTTGTAAATGAAAATGAAGATTTTATAAACGAAATTTGCCTTGAATCTAAAATGCAATTAGCTCAAATTATTGATGATAATGAGATTGTAAATTATGATTTATTAAAAATAAAATATATCAAAGTATTAAGAATTAAAGAGGAAAAAGATTTAAGAAATTTAAATAAAGAATATTATTTAGTTGATGCTTTTGTTGATGGTTTTGGAGGAGCTGGTAAAAGAGTTCCCTTAGAATGGTTTGAAGATATTGATTGCTCAAGACTTATTCTTGCGGGTGGATTAACATCCGATATTTTAAAACAGATTGATGGTTTTTGCTTTTATGGAATAGATGTAAGCAGTGGCGTTGAATCAGAAGTTAAAGGTATAAAAGATAGACAAAAAATGATAGATTTCCTAAAAGAGGCTAATGAACTCAAATAAAAGGATAATTCCTAAACCTTCGTTTAAACTTCAAAATATAATTCAAAGATTACAAAAAGAATCAATATTATATACAGAGTTTTTAGAGTTATTAGAAAAAGCTACTGATTCTTTGTATGAAAATTCTGAGCTTGAATTTGAATTACTTTTATCAAATGGATTACCTTTAGAGTTTGATGGTGATTTTGTTTATCTAAAAACAAAAGAAACACCTATTGAAGAACAAACTTTTTGTGTAGTTGATATTGAAACAAATGGTGGAAGTGCTAAAAAAGGTTTTCAAATTATTGAATTAGGGGCTGTAAAATATAAAAATGGGCAAATAATTGATAAATTTGAATCATTAGTTTTTGCAAGGGAAATTCCTCCTTATGTTCAAGAAGTTACCAAAATAACACCTAAAATGCTAGAAAATGCTCCAAGATTAGAAAGTGTATTAAAAGATTTTAAAGTTTTTTTAGAAGATGATGTTTTCATAGCCCATGATATTAAATTTGATTATACATTTATTTCAGAATCATTTGAAAAATATAATTTAGGTAAATTATTAAATAGAAAAATTTGTACAATAGACTTAGCAAAAAGAACTATTGAATCAGAAAAATATGGACTTAGCTCTTTGAAAGAGTTATTAAATATTGAAGTTGATAATCACCATAGAGCTTATTATGATGCCTTAACTACTGCAATTATTTTTGATAAAAGTTTAGAAAATATAAAAAAATCAAATAATTCTAAAATAAAAACAGTAGAAGCTTTAATTACATTTTCCAAAAGTGATAATATTATAAATAACAATCAAAAAAGGAGCTAATATGTTTAGCCAAGAAAATTATATAGAGTATCTTAATTTTGCAGCACTTGCCCATGGTGAGCAAAAAACTCCCCATGGATTTGCTTATATTTTTCATATTACTTGTGTTGCTATGGAAGTTATTAATGCATGTGAAAAATCAAAATTAGATGAAAAGAAAGCTGATTTCGCAATTACTTGTGCTTTGTTACATGATGTAATTGAAGATACTAATATTACTTATGATGAGTTGTATGTAAAGTTTGGGGCTGATATTGCGGATGGTGTTGAAGCTCTTACAAAAAATAAAATATTAGCTTCAAAACAAGAACAAATGAGAGATAGTATTGAAAGACTATTGACTCAAAGCTATGAAGTTCAAATGGTAAAATTAGCTGATAGAATTACAAATCTTGGAACTCCACCTCTTTCTTGGGATAACGAAAAAATAAAAAGTTATGCTAAAGAAGCTAGTTTTATTTTATCATGTTTAGGAAATTCAAACATATATTTAGCAAAAAGATTAGAAGAAAAAATTATTGAGTATAAAAAGTATATAAAAGAGTAGTTTTTAAATCTAAGATAAAAGCCCTAAGGCTTTTATCTTGTTTGATTAAGCTTTAGATACTTCTTCTGCATATTTAAGACCCAACTCAAATGCTTTATTATTAATAGCATGTACTTTTTCAGGTACTTTTGAAAGCATTGTTTTTCTTAATACTTCATTTGATACAGTTTCACCTGTAAAGTAGTTAGCCATTGCAAGAGCAAGAACAGATTGAGTAATAACATTACCTACTTCATCTTTTGCAATAGTAATAATTGGAATCTCGTAGATTTTCCATTTTTTTCTATCTTCTTCTGTTGGAGTAACTAAATTTGGTTCAACAACAATTACACCACCTTCTTTTACTCCACTTTTAAATTGGTTGTAAGAAATTTGTGCAACCGATAGCATAAAGTCAATTTCACCATCATTTGCATAAGGGTATAAAATTTCTTCATCTTGTAAAGTAATATCAACAACTGTTGGTCCACCCCTTACTTGAGATGTATAAGTTGCTGTTTTTAAACCATAGCCACCATCATTGATTTTAGCAGCTGCGAAAATTGCACCTGCTAGAAGTACACCTTGTCCACCAACACCTGTAAATCTCATTAATGTTCTATTTGCTGCCATGTGTGTCTCCTTATAATTGAACCATAGTTTTATTTTTGTGAGCTTCTTTTACTTTATCATAAGATTGGCAATATTCAGCTGCTTCTGTATCATGTTTTAAGATACCAGTAGGGAAAATACCTTTTTGCTCTGAAGGTTCTAATTTATCAAATTTAGCTTTTGCCATAGAAATAGAATCAATCCATTCTAAGTTTGCCATAGCAGTTGCCATTTTATTTTTTCTTCCTAAGTTAACGTGACAGTTAGAGAATACTTCAATAAATGAGAATCCAGTATGTTCAAAACCTTTTACTAAAACTCTTTCAAGTTTTTTAGGATCAAGCATTGTTTCTCTTGCAATAAATGAAGCACCTGCTGCTTCTACTAATTTACAAGCATCAAATGTTGGATCAATATTTCCTCTACTCATAGTAACAGTCCACATTCCTTGAGGAGTTGTAGGAGATGTTTGAGAATTTGTTAATCCATAAATGAAGTTATTAATAATAATATAATTTAAGTCAATGTTTCTTCTTGAAGCATGAATTGTATGATTTCCACCAATTGCAAGACCATCACCATCACCACCAACCACAATAACTTTTTTAGTTGGGTTTGCTAGTTTAATTCCTGTTGCGTATGCTAAAGTTCTTCCATGAGTTGTATGAACTGTATTACAGTTGATATATGAAGAGAATCTTCCTGAACATCCAATTCCAGAAACAACACAAACATCATCCATATTCCAACCAATTTTTTCAATGGCTCTAATTACAGATTTTAAAATAACTCCATCACCACATCCCCAACACCATAGCGTTGGCATTTTGTCTGTTCTTAAATACTCATCATAATTAAATGCCATGATTACATTCCTTTCACTTTTTCAATAATTTCTAGTGGAGATAAAGGTCTTCCATTTACTTTGTACAATGTATCGAAATCTGATCTTCCTGATACTCTTTGTACTTCATCACTGAATTGACCCATATTTAACTCAGCAACTAATACTTTATCAAATCTAGTCATTAATTCTTTGATTCTTTTTGCTGGACTTGGCCAAATTGTAATTGGTCTGAACATACCAACTTTAAGACCTTCTTTTCTCATTCTATTGATAGCTTCTGTAACACCCAATGAAACAGAACCATAAGCAATAATCATAATATCAGCATCTTCTAACATATATTCTTCATTTAATTCGATTTCGTCCATATGAGCATCAACTTTATTAAATAATCTTTTCATTAAAGCATCACACATATCAGCATCTTCAGTTGGGTGACCTGTTGGTCCATGGTGAAGACCTGTAAAGTGATATCTATATCCTTCAAACATTGGATTTAAAACCGCTGCTTCATCCGGACCAACACCGTAAGGTTTGTAATCTTTTTTATCTCCCGTAAATTTCTTTCTTGGGATTTTACCTGCTTGAATTTCTTCTAAATCAGGAATTACTGCTTTTCCACTCATGTGACCAATTGTTTCATCTAATAAAATAAAAATAGGTTGCATAAATCTATCAGCTAAATTGAAAGCTCTTACTGTTTCTGTATAACATTCTCTTAAATTTCCAGGAATTAAAGTAATTGATTTAACGTCACCATGTGTTGGGTTTTTAGCTTGTAATAAATCCCCTTGAGCAACTCTTGTTGGAAGACCAGTTGATGGACCACCTCTCATAACATTAACAATTACTAAAGGAACTTCTGAAATATATCCAACACCTAAGTTTTCTGCTTTTAAAGAAATACCAGGTCCTGATGTAGCTGTCATTGATCTTTTCCCAGACATTGAAGCACCAAGTGCTGTACAAATACCTGCAATTTCATCTTCCATTTGAATACATGCTTGTCCTCTAGCTGGTAATGCAGAAGAAAGTATGTGCATTATTTCACTTGAAGGAGTAATTGGGTATCCACCAAAAAACTCAACGTCAGCGTCAAGCGCAGCTTTTGCTGCTAGTTCATTTCCTGTTGAAATTAGTTCTCTTGCCATTAATTCTCCTTACGCCTCTAGTTCTCTATAATTATTTTTTATTACCGCTTCTTTTCTGTCTTTTGCTTCTTCTGTAAGTTTTGCAAATTTAAATTCTTTTTTATCAGCAACATAAATCGCAAAATCAGGACATGCTAATTCGCAGTCCGTACAACCAATACATGATTCAGGATGAACAACTTTAATCATTGAACCTAAAGTAGAATGAACTTCTTGTCTCATAGCAAGTACACCAGCTGGACAAACTGAAACGCACTTATCACATGCTTTACATCTAGCTTCGTTAACCCAAACCGGAGTATTTGCAGGAGCTTCCATATTAGACATAATTTCTCCTTAAACTATTTTAATATCAATACTTGAATAAACTCAATATATTATGGTTGAATCATATCCTATAATACTTCTAAAGATTTATTAAACATGGGATTTTATTGTTTGAATTCTTCTCTTGTTACATTTTGCAACAAGAAAATTAACTTGATTAAAACATGTAATTTGGCTTAAAATATTAAAATAGTTAATTAATAAAAGGGTAGGTTAATAATTATATTAAAACTCAAATTTATTTAACTTAGATATAATTATATTAAATAAAATAAGGATTTTTTTTGGTTTTATATCAGCCTATGAATGGCTATTGCTATAATAGTGATACACATTTCTTGTATAATTTCATTTGTGAAAATTTTAAGAAATATAAAAATATTAAAGGTGAACTTTTAGATATTGGAAGTGGCAGTGGAATACTTGGATTATTACTTGCGAAAGAGTACAGTAATATAACTCTTAATCAGTGCGAAATCCAAAGAATGTTTCAATTCTTCTCATCTAAAAATGCACAAACAAATAAAATTAACTCAAATTTGTATGAAGGTTCATTTGAAAAAGTAGAATTTGGGAAACTTTTTGATTATTGTGTTTCAAATCCACCTTTTTATCATGGAAATGTTATTAAAAGTGAAAATGAAAGTTTAAAAATAGCAAGATACAATGATTCGTTACCTTTGGAAGGTTTTATACAAAGAGTTTCAAAAGTATTGAAAAACGATGGTAAATTCTTTTTCTGTTATGATTCAAAACAGATAAATGAGATAATAATATTATTAAATAAATATAAATTTAATCTTGAAGCCTTACAATTTGTTCATCCAAAAACAATAAAAGATGCCACATTAATTTTAGTGTATGCTAGAAAAAATTCTAAATCATTAACTAAAATTTTTAATCCTTTAATAGTTTTTGATAAAAATAATGATTTTACGCAAGAAGTCCAAAATATATACAAAAAATCTTCTACATATAGTATAAAGGTTGATATTGAGTAATTTAATAAGAAAAGATGGTTTTAACTTTGCTTTTGACCCAAAAGGTTGTAATACATGTGCAGGAAACTGTTGTATTGGAGAAAGTGGTTATATTTGGATAAACCAAAAAGAGATACAATCACTGGCTTTGCATCTAAATTTATCAATTGATAATTTAAAATTTAGATATTTGAATAAAATTGGCTATAAATATAGTATAAAAGAGGTACAATTAGCTTCAAATAATTTTGCTTGTTGTTTTTTTGATTTAGAAAAAAAACAATGCTCAATTTATGACGTAAGACCTATCCAGTGCCGTACTTTCCCATTTTGGGATTATTTTAAAGAAAATGAAGAAGAGGTTTATAAAGAGTGCCCAGCTATAAAAAATCTTTAGTTCTTTGTTCATTATTGCTACTTCTTAATGGATGTGGTATTAAATTATTGAATGATGAAAATAAAGATATTTCAAAAACAACATTTACAGAGGTTAAAACAAAACCTTACAATCTTGAAAATCAGTATATAATTCTTGCTCTTGAATCAGAAAATCAGAAATTATATGGCGATGCAATTAGTTTATATTTTAAATTATTTGAAAATACAAATAATTATGAATATTTAGTTAAATATTTAACGTTATCAACTAATATAAAAGATTTTGCATCTGTGAAAAAATATGCATCAAAATATTTAATAGAGAATATAAAAGAAGAAGAAATAATATTAAGATTATATATTTACTCACTATTTAAATTAAATGAAAAAGAAGAATCTATTATATATGGCCAAAAATTAATAAATAATTATAAAAATGAGATAAATTATCAACTTTTGGCTTCTATTTATTTAGAAGATAAAGAGTATTTGAAAGCTTATGAATTATTTGACTTGTCATATAAATTAACAAATTCAAGTAATACATTATTAACACTTACAAATATTCAATTTAATAATTTATTTGAAAAAGATAAGGCAATAAAAAAACTTGAGAATCATATTCAAATGAGTGGTTATGATTTTAATTTATCTATTCAACTTTTATCATTTTATGAAAAAGAAAATGAAAAAGATAAATTAATAAGAGTTCTAAAAAATATGTATTTTTATTATAAAAATAGTGATAATCAGTTTTTATTAAATAAAACAAAGGTTCTATTTATTAAATATGTTGCTAGAGATAACATAAATCATGCAATAACTTTTTTAGAAGAGAATAAAGAAGAAGATGAAAATTTATTGAATCTCTATAAAGTAACAAATCAAACTCAAAAAGCTAATGATTTATTGGATAGATTATATATTAAAACTAATAATTTAGACTATTTAGCGCAACAAGCAATTTTTAAATTTGAGATGACTAGTGATAAAGAGAGTATTTTAGACGAAGTTATTTCTAAATTTGATAAAGTTTTAGAAAATAGTAGTAATCCTATTTATGAAAATTATTTAGCTTATATTTTGATTGATTTTAATATTGATATTAAAAGAGGTTTAGTTTTAGTTAAAAAAGCTTTAGAAACTGAGCCAAATAACATAGCTTATATTGATACTTTAGCGTGGGGAGAATATAAACTTAAAAATTGTAAAGAAGCATATATTCAGATGAAAAAAGTTGTCGATGAAGTTGGAATGGATGATGAAGAAATAAAATTACATTGGGAACAAATACAGGAGTGTAAAGAGTGATTTTAGATGAAATTATAGAAAAAACAAAACAAGATTTAGAAAAAAGAAAAAAAGAGATAACTTTAGATTTATTAGGTAGAAGTTTGTCTTCAAATCCTTTTGCTCCAAGAGATGTTAAGCCATTTTTAAGATCAACTAAAGAAGAGCCTATTCGAATAATAGCAGAAGTTAAGAAAGCCAGTCCTAGTAAGGGAATTATAAAAGAAGATTTTGATCCTTTATTAATTGCTCAAGCTTATAGTAACAGTGGAGCAAATGCAATCTCAGTTTTAACGGAACCTCACTATTTTAAAGGTAATTTAGAATATTTAAGTGGTATTCGAAGATATGTATCAACACCACTTTTAAGAAAAGATTTTATTGTTGATAAATATCAAATTGTTGAAGCTTTAGTTTATGGAGCTGATTTTATTTTACTTATTGCAAAAGCTTTAGGAACTAAAGAATTAAAAGAGCTTTATGAATATGCTATTCATTTAGGACTTGAAGTTTTAGTTGAGATTCATGACCTTGAGGATTTAACAAAAGCTATAAAAAGTGGGGCTACCATTATTGGAATAAACCATAGAAATCTTGATACTTTCGAAATGGATATGGAACTTTGTGATAAATTAATTCCACTAATTCCAAATGGAAAAATAATTGTTGCAGAATCAGGTGTTTCAAATGTGGAAACTATTAAGAGATTAAGTGGTATTGGAGCTGATGCTTTTTTAATTGGTGAACATTTTATGAGAGTTCCATCAATTGAAGATGAATTGAAAAGATTTAAAAATGCCTGTAATTAATATAAAGATGACCCATGAAAATGGTGGAGCAACAGTTGAGCAAAAAGAACAATTATCAAAAGGTATAACTGAACTTTTTGCCAAAATCTTCAATGGTAGAGGTTCAAACAGTGCTGTTGTTATTATTGAAGAAGTAAATACAGATAATTATTCTATTGGTGGAAAAACTATTTCACAAATAAGAAGTGAAGCTAAAAACTAAAAAGATTTATTTAAAGACCTTTAGTCTTTAAATAAAGTTGAACCCACTCTAATCATATTTGAACCACATGCGATTGCAAGTTCAAAATCAGAACTCATTCCCATAGAACAATATTTTGCTCCAAATGGAAGTAATTTATCATAGATTTTTTTAGTTGTTTTAAAAGATTCTTTGATTAGTTTTTCATCTTCTGAATGTGCTCCAATACTCATAATCCCTTTTAATCTAATATTAGGACAAGACTCAAGAATTTGTTTATAAATTTCAATAGCCACTTCTGGAAGAACACCTGATTTTGTTTCTTCATAGGCTGAGTTTACTTGAAGTAGGGCAGATAATTTTTTATTTTTTGCTTCAAGTTTTTTATTTAATTCAAGAGCTAATTCTAAAGAGTCCAAAGAGTGAACTAAAGTTGGATTTAAATCTATTAAATTATTGATTTTATTTTTTTGTAAAGTTCCAACAAAATGCCACTCAATTGGTAATTCTTCAAGTTCAGTCATTTTATCTTTTAAATCTTGAACTTTATTTTCCCCAAATGCTCTCTGCCCAGCATTATATAAAGTAGCTATATCTTCTTGGTTTGAATATTTTGAAATACCAATAATTTTTACAATATGATGCTCTGAAATTCTGAGTCTTGCACCTTCTACTTTTGTAATTATTTCATCTAAATTTCTAGTTGCTGTTTGTTTATTCATATTTATTTGCCTTAATTATTAAATAAGATTCTATTAATATCGTTATAAATTCCAAGAAGCATAAGACTTCCCAAAATAACCCAACCCATAATTGTTAAAAATAGAAATACTTGATCACTAGGTTTTCTTCTTGTAATCATTTCATATAAATTAAACATAATATGACCACCATCAAGGGCTGGAATTGGAAGAAGGTTTAAAACTCCAAGATTAACCGATATTAACGCTGTAATTGCGAATAAAGCTATTATTGAAGATTCACTTGCATCTGATATAACTTTTCCAATTGTAATTACTCCACCAACTTCACTACTTGGGATTACACCTTGAATTAGTTTTTGAACACCTTGAAAAATCATAGTTGAAGCAAAAATAGTTTTTTCATAAGCATAAACAAAAGATTCATTAATTGATAGTTCTAAATTAATGATTTGCCCAGATGGTGAAATTCCAATCATTCTTTTTTTGATTTTTTCTTTAAACATATTTTCACTATCAGAAACTTCTGGATTTATAGTTTTTGCTATAACTTCACCATCTCTTTTAATAAAAAACTTTAAAGCACCCTCTGTGTTGATAATTGTTTTACCAATTTCATCCCATGATTTTATATCTGTGTCATTGATTCTTAAGATTTCATCATTTGCTTGAATTCCCGCATGAAATGCAGGTGAATTTTCTTGAACAGTTCCTACTTTTGCAGCCCAAGTTGTAGCTCCCATCATTGCGATACAAAAGTATAAAACTGCAGCTAAAATAAAGTTTGCTGCAGGACCTGCAAAAAGTATAATTATTCTTTGCCAAGGTTTTTTTGTATTATATGAATCTTCCCCAACTTCTGTTAATGCTGGATTTGAATCATCTTGACCTTTCATTTTTACATATCCACCAAGGGGAATTAATGCAATTTGCCAAGTAGTTCCCATCCAGTATTTAGAATAAAGTTGTTTTCCAAATCCGATTGAAAAAACATGAACTTTTACACCAAAATAACGTGCTGCTAAAAAGTGTCCTAATTCATGGAAAAAAACTAAAAATGATAAAACAAGTAAAAAAGTTATAGTACCCACTGATATTTCCTTTAATTTTTGAAATAATCTCTTGTATATTCATATCCTGAATATATTGTTAAAATAACAGCTAACCATAAAAGTTCAGTTGCAAATGGCCAATTCATAATTAAAAAACCAATAGCAATCATTTGAACAACAGTTTTTATTTTTCCTGCCATTGTAGATGCTACGTCTTTTCCTTCACTAACTGCCACAACTCTTAATCCTGTTATAAAAAATTCTCTAGAAAGTATCAAAAATACAGCCCAAACTGATGCTCTATCTATTACCATAAGGCCTAAAAAACCAGCAAGAACTAGCATTTTGTCAGCAAGTGGATCTAATATTCCACCAAGTTTTGTCATTTGATTCCAATTTCTTGCTATAAAACCATCAAAAAAATCAGTAATAGATGCAATTACAAAAATAAGACCTGCAAAATAATCAAACCATGAAGGGTGCCAAGAGGAGAAAATATGATTGTTTCTATCTATAAAAAACCATAGCATTAGCGGAGCTAATGCTATTCTAAAAAGTGCTAGAGTATTTGGAAGGTTTAATATCTTTGACATTATCTAAAAGTTGTCCCACCATCAACAACTAAAGTTTGAGATGTAATCCAAGAAGCATCATCTGTACATAAAAAATAACATGATTGTGCTAAATCTTCTGGTTGACCTATTCTTTTTAATGCAGATAAATCTATAGTTTTTTGTTTAACTTCTTCATAGTTTGTAAATGCTTTTAAAGCATCCGTATCAATAGGACCACCTGAAACTGCATTTACTCTAATATTAAATTCACCTAATTCAGTTGCTGCATATCTAACCATTGCTTCAACTGCTGCTTTATTTGTTCCATGACCTGCATAGTTTGGAATATAAACTAAATTTCCAGTACTACTTAGTGATACGATTGCTCCACCACCAACTTTTTGCATTCTTTTTGCAGCTTGTTGTGATCCACATACAAATGCATTTACAGTTGCAGTATAAATATTATTTAAACCTCTTGGTTTTAATTTCATAAATTTACCATAACCACCAACAACTGCTCGACCGTAAATCATTGCATTTGAAATAAAGAAATCAACTCTATCAAAATCTTTATCTATTTCTTCAAATAATTCTTTATATTTTTCAGGTTCTAAAATATTAAATGGGTATGCTTTACATTTAACTCCAAATTTATCTTCTACATCTTTACAGATATCTTCTGCAAATTGTTGATTTGAATTATAAGTAAAAGCAACATTTACACCATTTTTTGCAAATTTATAAACACATTCTTTACCAATACCTTTTGTACCACCTGAAATTACTAAAGTTTTACCCTTCATTTTGTTATCCATTATTTTATTACCTCATATTTTATTAAAGTTTCTTCTAGTTTTTTCATTGTTTGTGCACTTGGCATAGTCAAAGGAAGTCTGTATTCTAATGTATCTAATACTCCTGCAATGTACATTGCAGCTTTTATAGGAATAGGATTACTTTCACAAAATAATACAGAGTTTAGTGCATATAAATCTTCATTTATTTTTCTAGCATTTTCAATATTCCCAGCAAATACTTCATTAACTAATTTAGATTTTAAATTAGGAAGGATATTTGAAGTTACAGAAATTATTCCTTTAGCACCATTTACTAACATAGGAAAATCAATTGCATCATCACCTGAAATAACAACAAAATCTTTTCTTTGTGAAAGTAGGGCAATTGCTCGCTCTAAACTTCCTGTTGCTTCTTTTACTGCATAAATGTTTTTTATATCATCAAAAAGTCTAATAGTTGTTGCTGTTTCTAAATCAACAGCTGTTCTTCCTGGTACATTATAAAGCATAAATGGAATTTCAACAGAATTAGCAATTGCTTTAAAGTGTTGATATAAACCTTCTTGTGTTGGTTTATTATAGTAAGGAGTTATAGATAAAATAGCAGCTGCACCTACATCTTGTGCATGTTTTGCTAATTCACAAGCTTCATGAGTAGCATTAGATCCAGCTCCTGCAATTACTTTAACACCTGTACCTTTGCAAGCAGCAACTGCAACTTCAATACACTCTTTATGCTCATTAAAAGATAAAGTTGCACTTTCTCCTGTTGTTCCCACAGGTACAACGGCATGAATACCTTGTGCAATTTGCCTTTTAATTAATGATTCATATTTTTCTAAATCAACTTTCCCATTTTTAAATGGTGTTATAAGTGCGGTCATAGCACCTGTTATAATTTCCATATTCATCCTTTTTTAACTACTAAATCTTCTAATTCTTGTCTTTCATTTACATTTACAGTATGTTTTTAAAATGTTTCTAAAAAATTCCAAAAACTTTGTTTTGCATCATTTGAAATGTCAACTTTACTTAGAACTTCTTCCATACATCCTAACCATTCTCGTCTAGCTTTTTCAGTTATTGAAAACTGCTCATGAGTTTTTAACATATCAAAATGCCCAACAGCTTTTGTATAATACTTTTCTCCGCCACAAGCTTCAATAAAAAACTTTACATTATGAGCTTTTATTTTTTCTAATTCTTCTTCATTTTGTGGGAAGAAGTTTCCAATATCACTATCAACGACTAAATCATAAAAATCACTAAAAAGTTTTTTTAATCCATCTTCACCCATTTCTTCTAAAAAAAGTGGTGTTGGATATTTAAAATCTGGTTTTTCTCCAAAATTTGTTTTAGTAACTGTGAAATGCACTATTTTTCTTCTTGCTTTAAAATAACTGTTGTTGAGTTATTTTTATTTAAATATTTATTTGCAACGTTGATTAAATCTTCTTTAGTTAACTTTTCTACCTTTGCTTCATAATCTAAAAGAGGTTTGATATTATCTCTTACTAAATAAGAACCGTAAAGAGATGCAACTTCTGTTGAACTTTCAAGTGAGAAAATAAAATCAGCTTTAGTGTTAATTTTAATTTTATCTATATCTTTTTGAGAGATATCACCTTTTTTGATTTGCGCAATTATATCTAAAATTTCTTTTTCAATTTCTTTAGCATCAACACCTTCGTTTGCAACTGCTACAAACATGAACACTCCCGGGTCTTTTAGCTCCATATTATAGGCGTATATTGTATTAACTAATCTTTTTTCATCTATTAATTTTTTTTGCAAAATTGAGCTTTTGCCAGAACTTAAAAACTCACTTAATGCAGATAATGCAACTTGATCTTCATGTTCAAAGTTTGGGATATGATAAGTTATTGCTAACATTTGAACTGCTGATTCTTTATTTATCATTACCGTTTTTGCACCATCTTGAACTGGTTCAACTGTGTGAAGTTTTGATGGAATATCTTTTGTATTTTTAATATCTTTAAAATGTTTTTCTACAGATTTAAAAACTTCATTTTCATCAATATCCCCAGCAACTACAACTATTGCATTTTTTGGTTGATAATAAGTACTATGAAAATCTCTTATATCATTAATAGACCAATTTTGAATGTCACTCATAAATCCAATTGGTGTCCAATGGTATGGATGATAAATATAAGCATTATTAAATAATCTAAATTGTAAATATCCCATAGGATTATTATCAGTTCTCCATCTTCTTTCTTCTGCTACAACATCACGTTCAGGTTGAAACTCTTCATCTTTTAATGTAAGATTTTCCATTAAATCTGAAAATAATTCAAGTGATTTATTCATATTTTTAGAAGCTGATTTTATGTAATAGTGAGTATAGTCAAATGATGTAGAAGCATTATTCATACCACCAAAACCTTTTACAATTTCATCAAATTCTCCAGCTTTTAAGTTTTTAGTTGATTTGAAATTTAGGTGTTCTAACATATGAGCAATACCACTTTTACCCATTTTTTCATCTCTACTTCCAACTTTATAAAATACATCTGTTGATATTACGTTTGATCCATTTTTCATAGGAATAGCAACTATTTGTAAACCATTTTCTAATGTTTTTGTATGATATTTTGGTAAGTTACTGCTCATTAATTCTCCCGAAATTGTTATTAATATAGAAATTTGAATAAGTAATATTTTAAATATATTATTGCTTTTTAACCTATTCATGTTTTTTCCTTTTTATTTTAAATTAGCTCCAATAGCATCAGTGATATTTGCATATCCATCTTTTGCCATTAGTTCTAATATCTCTTCATTTATTTTTCGCACCATAGAAGGACCTTCAAAAATCAATCCTGAGTATGATTGCACAAGTGTTGCCCCATTTTTGATTCTTTCATATGCTTGTACACCATTTGAAATTCCACCCACTGAAATAAGAATTGTTTTCCCAAATAATTCACGAGCTAATTCTTTAAATAAATCCCCAGATTTTTGTGTTAAACAAGCCCCTGAAAGACCTCCAAAATTTTGACAATTTGGAACTAATGAATAATCAATAGTTGTATTAGTAGCAATAATTCCAGCAGCACCTGCATTAATAGCACTATTACATAAATTAATAGCCATATCAACTTCCATATCTGGAGCAATTTTTAATAAAATAGGTTTAGCTGTTAATTCTTTTGCCATTGTAAAAAGTTCTGTAATAAACTTCTCATTTTGTAAATCTCTTAAATTTGGAGTATTTGGGCTTGAAATATTTATTACTAAGTAATCACTACTTGCTTCAAATTTTTTGATTAAGCTTTTATAATCACTTAATGCAAACTCTTCAGGTGTTGTTTTGTTTTTCCCAATATTTGTACCAACTGGGATTTCAAATGGATAAACTTTTTTCAAGTTTTTTAGTACTTCATGTGCACCTTTGTTGTTAAATCCCATAGCATTTTGAACAGATTTAAGTTCAGGATATCTAAACATTCTAGGTTTTGGATTTCCATCTTGAGGTTTTGGAGTCATTGTTCCAATTTCTGTAAAACCAAATCCTAAAGATTGCATAGCTTTAATCATAGTTGCATTTTTGTCAAAACCAGCAGCAAGACCCACAGGATTAGCAAATTTTACACCAAAAACTTCTTGAGTTAATTTAGGATTATTAATATAATTTTTCTTTTGCATATAAGCTTTTGCAATTTTACATTTTCCCAATATTCTAAGACCACACTCAGCAATATTATGTGCTGTTTCTGGGTCAAACTTAAATAAGATTTTTTTCATTGAGTTATAGCTAAACAATATTTATCCCTTTTTAAAAATTTAGTTATTTTATCTAAAAATCATTAAATATTGGTTTTAATGGTTTTTAGAGTTAGAAAACAATTAGATATTTGCAGAATTGTACAATCTTTGATACTCTTTACACGAAGACAAAAGTTCTTTTTCTGTGCCAATTGAAATAATTTCCCCGCTTTTAAATACAGCAATTTTATTGGCATTTTTTATTGTACTTAATCTATGAGCAATTATAAAGGTAATTCTATTTGTACTTACTTCTTGAATTACTTCACTTATTATTGATTCGCTTTTATTATCAAGGGCAGATGTTGCTTCATCTAAAATCAAAATTTTTGGATTTTTATATAAAGCTCTTGCAATTGCAATTCTTTGTCTTTGACCACCACTAAGATTTGTTCCAAACTCATCTAAAACTGTATTAATACCTTTTTTCATTGCCATAACAAAATCATAAGCATGGGCTTGTTTTAATACTTCAATAACTCTGATTTCATCCATTTCATAACCATAAGCTACATTAGATGCTATTGTGTCATTAAATATATAAACCCTTTGAGTTACTATTGAAATATTTTCTCTTAAAGATTTTATGTCAAAATCTTTTATTGAAGTGTTATTTAGTAAAATATTTCCTTTTGAAGTGTCATAAAATCTAATAATTAGATTTATTAAAGACGATTTTCCACCACCACTATCTCCAACAAGTGCAATAGTTTCACCTTTTTTTGCTTCTAATTTTACATTTTTTAATGCTGTAAAATCATCATATTTTAACTCAACATTATCAAAACTTATTGTATTAATATCATTTGGGCATATAAGTTCCCCTGATTTAATAGTAGCTTCTTTTGAGAAAATATCATTTATTCTTTCATTTGCTGCTAAAGCATCTTGCATTTTATTATATAAAGATGAAAGTCTTTTTATTGGAGTATAAAGCATAAATAATGCAGCCACAAAAGAAGTAAATGTTCCAGTTGTAAGTTCTCCTGAAATTACTTTTGAACCACCCACAATAATAACAGCAGCAAAAGCAAAAGAACCAATGATTTCCATTAAAGGTGATGTTAATTCATTTGTTTTAACAGCTTTCATATTGTATTTGAAGAAAATCATATTATGAATTGAAAATTTATTTGCTTCAATTTTTTCCGTTGAATTAGCTTTTATAATTTCTATATTATTAAAAGATTCACTCAAAGATGTTGTAATATCAGAGTTACTTTCTTGTGATTTAAAAGATAATTTTTTCATTCTTTTTGCAAGTAAAGATAATGGATAAATAGCAAGTGGGAGTACAACTAAACCATAAAATGCCAATTCTGCAGAATGATAGATAACTAATCCTATTAAAGCAAAAATTGTTAGAACTTCTCTTATAAATTCTGCTATGTAGTTTGAAACAGCTTGTTGGATTCTGTTTATATCATTGATAATTCTACTTACAAGTTCACCACCGTGTTTTTTTTGGAAAAAATCCATATCTAAAGTTAGAACATGAGAAAACAGTTTATCCCTTACAATTCTTGTAATATCTTGACCGATATAAGAGATATAATAAGCTTGAATATATCTTCCAAATCCTTGTGCTGCATAAATTCCAATAATAATAAAGGGCATAACAAAAAGCATTTCTTTATCTTTATTTATAAAAATATCGTCAAGTAAAGGTTGTATTGCATAGGCTGTTGATGCTGTTGATGCTGAAACTAAAATGATACCAATAAAGGCAAATAAAAAATGTGATTTATAGTTTTTATAATAGGGTGAATACTGTTTAAAAAATTCTTTCATTTAAATCCTAGTTAAAATTATATAAAACCCGAATTATAGCCTAATATTACTAAATATTGCTAAATTCAGATTATTAAAAATATGTATAAATTTATTTTCTAAACATAACTATAAATTTATCAAAACCAAATGCTTTTATTGTTAAGAAAAAAAGTATAAAACCACTTAATGTACTAGCAAAAGCAAGACCTGCAGCACCATATGGTTTAATTAAAATTAAAGAAAATACTATATTCCAAGCTAAACTTTTCATAGATATTTTAGCCGATAAAAACTGCTGTTCATTTGCATATAACCACAATGAAAAGATTTTTGCAAGTCCAAATGGTAAAAGTCCTATTAAATACATAGTTAATATTAAAGCTGTATTTGCACTATCAACACTTGTAAAAGCACCTCTTTCAAATAATAGTTTTATGATTAAATCATTAAAAACAATGCCAATAATCATTGAAATTGATAAAACAACAAATAAAATCATAGATGATTTTTTCATTAAAGCTAAAGCTTTGTTTTCATCTTTATTTTTTATAGAACGAGCTATCATTGGAAATAGGGCGATTGATGTTGCAATTGCAAAAATAGCAAGAGGAAGTTGAAAAACTCTATTTGCATAATATAAATATGAAATTGAACCACTTATTAAAAATGAAGCCAACCATGTATCTATAAATGCAGAAATATGAAGTGTTGAAGAACCAATAGTTGCTGAAAAAAAGTTTTTATAAAACTTATTTTCCTCTTTTCTTTTGTGCTTCTTAAAATGAAATATTTT
Source organism: Minisyncoccia bacterium (assembly GCA_041730535.1). GTDB lineage: Bacteria > Campylobacterota > Campylobacteria > Campylobacterales > Arcobacteraceae > Aliarcobacter. Next base: position 9,734 of record JBGSBO010000009.1, on the reverse strand, counting down.
ACATAAATTTGCACTTTTTATAGAATATAAATGAAGTAATATTTGTAATATTCCTCCTGCAATTACACCATAAGATAGATAAAAAGTAATTTCATATTTATCCATTCCTTTTGATATTAAAAGTGCTGCAATCATTCCTAAATTTAACAAAGCAGTTGAATATGCACTTGTTGCAAAATGGTTCTTGTATTGTAAAAGTGCAGCCATAAATGTAACTGTAAAAATAATGGGCAAATAGTAAAAGTTAATGGCAAATAAGGGTGCTGCTAAATCTATAGTTTCTTTACTAAATCCAATTGCAAAGGCCTTTGCAACAATATGAGAAAATAGACTCACTATTAATGAAAGAATTATTAAAAATCCAAATAATTGTAAAAATATTATTGATGAAAATCTAATTTTGTGTTTTGATTTTGCATAAGCTGGAATAAATGCCTGCGTAAAAGCTCCATCGGCAAAAATACTTCTAAATAAGTTTGGTAACTTAAAAGCTATAAAAAAGATATCTGAATAAATATTAGCTCCTAAAACAGAAGCTGTTAATAAATCCCTTACAAAACCTAAAACTCTTGAAACTAATATTCCTGAACTATTTGTGAAAATTGACTTGATTAGCATTAAAACCCTACTTTAAAATCTGATGTACTATGAAGTATTACTTGCATATTTCCTTTATATGAACCTAATTGACCATTTAAAATGGTGATAGTTTCTCCATTTTTTGGTAATAAATTTCTATTTTTTGAATATATTTTTATATATTTATCCTCATTTAAATATAGTTTTGAGTTTTTTACGACACCTTTTAAATTTTTAATAACTTCATTTTCATATTTAAAATCAAAAATATCAATTTGATTTGCATCTAAATAGAAATTTTTATAATCATCTATTTTTTTTATTTCATCTAAAATTGCGAATTCTTTTACCTCTTTTAATCCATTAAAAGTAAATATTTGATTTATTTGAAGATTATAAGAATATCCTACTTTTAACTCTTGGGCATTAGTATAAATATAAATAGCTCTGTCATTTTCTTTTTTAACAATAGCTTTGTCATCATTTTTATAAATAACTATTACATCATTGATATTTACAGGATCAATTAATTTTTCTTTTTGATATAAATCAGAAATTGTGCTTATTTCATTTGAATCTTCATTGCTTTGCATTTTTTTTAGTATATTTGTATCTTCTTTATTTATAGAAAATTTTGCAAAAATAGGAAGATGATCTGAAAAACCCTCACCTTTATGTATTTTATTAAATTTATTTCCTTCTATTTCCCATCTTTTTACTATATTGTTTTCATATAAATAATTAGGTTTAAATACAGTAAATGATTTTGGAATATAAGAAATCTTTTTTGTATCAAAAAGAGCAGGGGGAACTAATATACTATCAGGAGTATTATTTTGTTCTCGAAACTTACTTGAAAATCTTTCATTTGTTGGTAAGTCTAGCCACAAGTTAAAATGAACTCTTTTTTCATATTTTAAAATATCATCATATGTTACAAATTTATTTTCAAAAGTCGTATTTAAAATTTGATTAATTCCAGTTATTCCAAAACTATTATTTAATTTTTGATTTTTTTTAAAAGTTAAATATTCATCATAATCAGAATTAAAATCACCAAGTAAAATATAGTCATAATCTTTTGGTAATTTCACTAATCTATCTTGTAGATTTTTTGCATATTGTACTCTATAACTTTCACCTACTGCTTTTGATGGCCAGTGATTATTGAATACTTTAAACTCTATATTTTCAAAAATGAATGTGGTTTCTAAAATAGGTCTGAAAAGTTTAGCTGAAAATTTTACATCTATGTGTTTATTATCTTTTATTTGTATTTTTGATAAAAGACCTACACCTATTGCAGAATTTGGATATTTGATAAATGAATAGTAGTTATATTTGGGAAGTTTTCTTTTTAACTCTTGTATTAAATCTCTATTTTCAACTTCTTGTAAAGCTATAATATCTGCATCAATATCATTTATTACTTTTATTAGATTATTAAGTTTTATATTAAAATTTCTTTGATTCCATTGGCTGTGAGCATTTGGTATAAATTCACTATATTCATTATTATCATTTTTTAAGTCAAATAAATTTTCAACATTATAAGAAGCAACAGTAAAATTGTCTGCCTTTAAAGATAATGTAAATATAAATAAGAGTAGAAATTTGAACAAAAGTAAAATCTCCGATAATTTTTTTGTTATATTATCGAAGATATTATTTTTTAGAGGTTAAACTATTTTTTTGAGTTAAATCTTGATTGATATTCTTGTGGATGTTTACATACAGGACAAACTTTTAAAGCTTTTTTACCTCTATGAATATGTCCGCACTCTTCACAAATCCATTCTTCTTCCTCATCACTTACAAATTCTTTGCCAGAATCAAGTCTGTGTTTCAAGCTTTTATACATATTTTCGTGTTCGATTTCAATTTTCCCAATCATATCTAACATTCTTGCAATATCAGCATGACCTTCTTCTTTTGCAATTTTTGCAAAATCAGGATACATAGTTGTATTTTCATAAGATTCACCATCAATTGCATATTGAAGATTTTCACTTGTATTTCCAAACTCTTTATCATAATTTAAAACATTGAATGCTTTTAATTCGAGTTTTGCATGCATTTTTTCATTATTAGCAGCTCTTTTAAAATGCTCAGATATGTCTCTATAACCTTCTTTTTGTGCTATTTTTGCAAAATATTCATATTTATTTCTAGCCATTGATTCACCAGCAAATGCTTTCATCAAAACTACTGATGTTAAATCTGTTGTGATACACTCCATCTCTTGACCACAGCAGTGAAGTTTTCCACCACCTACATGAGACACTTCAACTGTATTTCCACATACATTACATTTATAACTTTCATGTTGTTTCATATTTGCTCCTTGAATGAATAATTTATTTCAAAAAGATTGTAACATATTTAACTACTTTATCCAACAGTTACATCTTTTGCTTTTTTCTTAAAGTACTCTTTTTCAACTCTACATAAAGGACACTCTTTTGGTGGTTTTTTACCTCTATGAACATGACCACAAACTTCACAAACCCATTCTTCTTCAATATCAGATTCTAAGAAACCTTCATCAATTAAAGCTTGTTTTAACTCTAAATACTCTTTTTCATGTTCAACTTCAACTTTTCCAATTGCTTTAAACATTCTTGCAATTTCTTTTAATCCTTCTTCTTTTGCTATTGCTTCAAAGTTTGGATACATTTCTTCATGTTCATATTTTTCACCATCTGCTGCGTATTGGATATTGTTTTTAGTTGAGTCTAATTCTATATTATGTACTAATTTATTATAAGCTTTAAACTCAGCAATTGCATGGTATTTTTCATTTTCAGCAGCTTCATTAAAGAATTTTGCAATTTTATGGAATCCTTCATCAAAAGCAATTTGTGCAAAAAATTCATATTTATTTCTTGCTTGTGATTCTCCTGCAAAAGCTTTCATTAAATTAACCGCTGTTAAATTTTCAGTTATCATTTCCATTTCATTTCCACAGCAAGATAATTTTGCATTTGTTCCTGTTTTTTGTACTTCAACTTCACATCCACATGAGTTACATTTATAAGTTTCGTATTGTTTCATTTTTTAATCCTTGAGTTTATTTTTATCTTAGGATAATTATTATCCTTTGAAGAATTGTAATATATCTAAACTTAAAAGAAAATTATTATCAACTAATAAAATTTATGATAGAATACAATTGAAAATATATGTTTAATTTAAACTATATAATTTATGCGAAAATAAATATTAAAATAGTATTATTTCGCGAAAGGAAGAGTACATAAATGACTAACTATACAAATTTATTAAAAGAATATGATTTAAAAGTTACTCCACAAAGAGTAGCAATTGTTGAAGAACTTTATAAAAATGGTCACATGAACATTGATGATTTATATAAAAAATTACTATCAAAGTTTCCATCTATATCATTAGCAACTATATATAAAAATATAAATGCAATGATTGAAAAAGTTTTTCTTTCAGAAGTTAAAATACCAAATACAAAATCGGTATATGAATTAGTTAAAACAGAGCATGCACACTTGGTTTGTTCGTGTTGTGGGGCTATTGAAGACATAAAACTTGATCCATCAAGTATATTAAATGAGGTTTCAACTTTAAGCTCTTTTAAAATTGATTCAACAAATATTGTTTTAAGTGGTATTTGTCCTAAATGTTCAAAATAGTCTAGTTTAAACTAGACTATTTTTTATTCACAAAATTATGAATTTCTAATAATCAAACTATCAGGTAAATTAAACTCTTTAATTAACTCTTCTTCTTTATTTCTATGTTCACCATTATCAACTTCATGGTCATATCCTAAAAGATGTAAAATTCCGTGAATAAATAAAAGTGAAAATTCTTCATTAAAAGTATGTCCATACTCTTTTGATTTTTCTTCCACAAAATCTGTTGAAACTACGATAGAACCTAATGGCATATTAGGAAAATCAAAATCCATTGGAAAGCTTAAAACATCAGTTGCTTTATCTATATTTCTATGTTCTTTATTTAGTAAACGCATTTCTTCATTGTTTACAACCATTAGTTCTATATCTTTTTTTGTAAGAGTATTAGCAATATTTTCTAAGTTTGAAATATCGATTTCTAAATTTGTATTATTTTCCAATTCAATCATATTTATCCTTTTAAAGCCCGATTATATCAAAGTTTAATTAAAATAATTCTATCATTTTTGATACTTCATCCACTGGGAATATCTTGATATCTAGCTTTAGATTTGTTTTTTGAGCAATAACAGCTTTTTTCATTCCTTGGGCTTGGGCCTCTTTTAATCTTAAATCTATTGAATAAACTTCTTTTATTTCACCAGTTAGTGAAACCTCTCCAATAAACGCTGATTCTTTTGAAATAGGCCTATCTCTAAAAGATGAAATAATTGCAGCAATTACGGCTAAATCAGCTGAACTCTCTTTGATTTTTATTCCACCACTTATGTTTATAAAAACATCATAATTATTTAATGGTAAATCTATTTTCTTTTCAAGTAAAGCTAAAAGCATAGTTAGTCTATTTGCATCAAAACCTGTGGCACTTCTTTTTGGATTTGGATATGTGCTTTCTGTTACAAGGGCTTGCACTTCTAAAATAATAGCTCGGCTTCCTTCCATTACAACAGTTAATGCAGAACCTGCTTGTGCTTTACTTTTATCAAAAAATTTAGATGCTATATCTTTTGCACTTATAAGTCCTTCTTCTGTCATTTCAAAAATACCAATTTCACTAGTTGAACCAAATCTATTTTTGAAACCTCTTAACATTCTAAGTTCTTTACTAGCTTCTCCTTCAAAATATAAAACTGTATCAACCATATGTTCTAAAACCCTAGGTCCTGCAATACTTCCATCTTTTGTGATATGTCCAATAATAAACATTGCAATATCACTCTCTTTTGCTTTTCTCATAAGCTCAAAAGTGATTTCTCTTACTTGTGATACACTTCCTGGTGCACTTGATAGGTTTGATGAATAAATAGTTTGAATTGAGTCAATAATTACAACTTCATAATTAATTCTAAGAAGTTCATCTTGTATTTCTTCTAGTTTTATTTCACTTAACAAATATAAATCATCATGGTTAGAATCAAGCCTATTCGCCCGTAGTTTTATCTGTCCAGCACTCTCTTCTCCTGAAACATAAAGTACTTTTTTTCCTGATTTTGCAATACTTCCAGCAACTTTTAAAAGTAAAGTAGATTTCCCAACTCCTGGACTTCCTCCAATTAAAGTTAAACTTCCAGGAACGATTCCTCCTCCTAAAACTAAATCAAACTCATCATTATATGATGAAAATCTAGCTACATTATCTTGTTGTATTTGTGTAATTGGGATAGCTTTTGAAGTAGTATTTATAACTTTTGAAGTTTGTTTTAAAACATGTTGTTGTTCTTGATTTAATTCTATAAACGAGTCCCATGAACCACAATTTGGACATTTTCCTAGCCATTTTGCAGCTTGTTCTCCACAATGTTGACACTCAAAAAGTGATGTTTTTTTCTTTGCCATGATAAACCTTTTTTAATTATGAAGAAATTATAATCAAATTTTTTATATGCGCTCTAAAATATGTCACTTTGTAATATAAAAAACTATACAATCTTTTATGAAAAAAATAAAATTATTTACAGATTCAAGCGTTAACCCCCAAGAAAAGATAGGATATTCTGCTTTTTTGCTTCTTAAAGATGAAAATATCTCCTTTGAAGAGATGCAAAAAAATATAAAACTAAAGAAATTTGAAGATACTTCTTCCACAAAATTGGAATTACAAACATTTCTTTGGGCTTTAGATGAAATAAAAGTTGATTCAAATACTTTTATAGAAGTTTACACTGATTGTCAAAATATCATAGGTTTGGAAAATAGGAGAGAAAAATTAGAGAAAAATGATTATAAATCAGGTAAAGGAAAACTTATGAATAATCATGATTTATATAAAAAATTTTATAAGTTTTTTGATAAAACAAACTTAGTTTTTATAAAAGTTAAAGGGCATAAAAAAACAAGTTTGAAAGATGAAATTGATAATATTTTTAACTTAGTGGATAAAGCATCCAGAAATGCTTTAAGAGAAGATATTGCTAATTTAAAATAAATAAGCAATATTTACTCCACCCCAGTTTTCCCTTGTACTATTTTCATTTGTTAGTGCAAATTTTGATGATTTAAGTGTAAATGATATTACAAATTTATCAAGATGCGTATCCAGTGATATTATTTGTATTATTGTATCTTTGATTTTATCTAATTCATATGACTTATCATAATCATTTATATAAAAATAATCTGTATATGAATATCCTAAACCATAAGATAATGACCATCCCAAATTTTTATTTGTTTTTGAATCAAGATTTAAAAGTTTATTTTCATTTGCTCCTAAAAATCTTCCAATAGTATTAAAATTATTTGGATAATTATTTCCATATCTAATCATAGAACCTGCTAAAAATGATCTATTTAGATTTCCCATATCAACTCTAAAATTATTTATTAAATCCATTTTTCCATAAGAAAATTCATGTTCAAAGATTTTATGTCCATAAGAATAAGAGAAATTATATAAAAAATCATCTTCTAATTGGTTATTCCAGCCCTTTGGATCACTGTTTCCTGTAATTTTATGATAACCTTCTTGAAATTCATCGGTTAAAGTACTAGGTCCTATCATTCCTAAAGTTAACATATATTCATGAAAAAAGTCCTCTTCCCATTTATATAAAATAAAATCAACAGTAATAACCCCAGCATAAGGTACATCTCCCACAATTTTATCACTTCTATCAAGGTCGCTTGGAGTAAATGCAAATTGAGAATAATTTAATCCTAATGTTTGATATTTTGTATCATCGTTAAAAGTGGGAATTTTTGAAACAAATTCAAAAAAAGAATTATTGTACTTATTCAAATTATTTGTATCTTTATTACTTAGATACATAAATGAAGTTCCGTTTGTATAGTGTTTGTCTTTCCCATCTACAACATCATTTTCCATAAAGACTGAAAAAACTTCACCATAAAGGTTTAAAGATAGAAAACTTATAGTTATAAATTTAAGAAATAATTTCATTATTAAGCCTTTTATTGTAATATTCCAAAATTATATAATAATAAAATTGGAAATAAATAAAATGATAATATATATTCACGGATTCGCAAGTTCTGGCTTTGGTTCAAAAGCAGAAAAATTTAAAGAATATTTTGAAGATGAAATAATAACTATTTCACTTCCAACAATTCCAAATTTAGCAATAAACACTCTTGAACAACTAATAGAAGCTTTTGTAAGTATAGATGAAGAGGTTCAATTAATAGGTTCATCATTGGGTGGTTTTTATGCATTATATTTAGCAAATAAATATGATTTAAAAGCTGTTTTAATAAACCCAGCTGTTAATCCATGGGGAACACTTGATAAATATGAAGGTGTTGATTTAGTTACAAATTATTATGATGGGTCAAGATTTGAATTTACTTCAAATCATATAAAATCATTAAAAAATTATGAAGTTGATTTTCTTAAAACACCTGAAAACTTTATTACGCTTTTACAAGAAGAAGATGAAGTTCTAGATTTTTCTGAAGCTGCTTTAAAACTAGAAAATACAGAACTCATAATAGAAGAGGGTGGAAATCATTCTTTTGAAGATATTGAGAGATATTTCAGAAAAATAAGTACTTTTTTTAGATAGCAAAAAAATAATTTAGCAAATATTATATATAGATTGGATACCATATTAATAATAACGATAAATAAAATAGAAATAACTAAGGAGAACTCTAATAAATGAATTCATTTAGAGTTGTAGATACAAAATTTCGTATCTTAAAAGGTGGTAAAATAGGTTTATCACTTTCTATTGCTTTGATAGGTGGAATACTTCTTAGTACTACAAAAGCTGGTGCAGAAACTTTTTTTGATGGAACAACAGGTACTATTTATTCCTCTGGAGGTATCTCTGCCCAAGAAAAATCAGACGATGGTGACATAACTGCTAATTATAATACTGTTTCATCATCTGAAAGTATAGTTTTTAAACCTGAAAGAGTTGTGTCATCTTATACAGGCGTTAGTGATTATGAAATTTCAGGTACTCCTCTTAATCAATCATCAGTATTTCAAGCTAGTGATGGAATAACAACTGGAGCATATAATAATCTAGCTAATGGAACTTATACTTATTCAGGGCTAGATGCATATGGTGATCCTACTACATTCAGTGGAACAAATTATGATAGAGCTTATTATCAAACTTTTACTCCTAGCACAATTTTTACAATTACATTAGATTCAAATGCCCAAGCTAATAATATATATAAAGATTCTTCTACTTATTATCGTGTAAATAGTACTAATGGATATGCAACAAATAGTGATGCTTACGCTGCAAATTTAATATTTAGTGGTTCAAATATAATTCATGGAACTACTGATATTGATGCTGGAAATATTAAATTAAATGGTACTACAACTTTTACAGGAACAGTAGAATCTGGCTCTATTGATCTTGATACAACAGATACAATAACTTTTAATTCAGCAGTAGATTTATCTTCTGGAACTACAGACACTATGAAAATTAGTACTAATGGAAATATTATTTTAAATTCTGATTTAACAGGAAATGTAACAACAACTGCAAATAATCAAGGAATATTAACAACTACGGGTAATAGTCAAACAATTACTGGGAACATTGGAACTTCAACTTCTTTGGATTTAAGTACTTTAAATATTGGAAGTGCAACTGTTCCTATAAATTATTCATCAACAACTATATCAGGTGATGTATTTGCAAGTAGTACAGTTTTAAATAATAATGGAACTACAAATAGTTCAACATTAATATTGTCTAATGGTTCTGATATAACATCAACTATAACAACGGCTGATTCTAATATGGGAATATTAACATTGTCAGGTTCTTCAACAATTACAGGAGCTGTAGGGACAAATACAGATAAATTAGCTCAAGTAAATTCAGGTACAAATGGTTCAAGTTCTACTATAACCCCAAATAAATCCATAGTACAATTTCTGCTCTTTACTTGTAAAAAAATATCAATTTTTTCAGAATAAAAATACTAAATTAGGCTATAAAATTATACTTCACATTTTTTGACTCCAATTTTAATGAGATATTGGTACTTTTT
>JBGSBO010000008.1:0-39638 GCA_041730535.1 Minisyncoccia bacterium | reverse complement strand
GAAAAGGTCAGTTTCTGTTTCATCTTTGAAAGTTGTTTCAATAATTGCAGTTCTTCCACCACCAATTGCAGAAGCATAAGCTAATGCGATTTCTTTAGTTTTTCCACAAGGATCTTGGTGAATTGCAATAAGGTCAGGAATTCCAGCACCTTTAACAAATTCACTTCTAACTGTATGACCTGGAGCTTTAGGAGCAACCATCATAACATTGATGTTTTTTGCAGGAGTTATTCTTCCATAATGAATGTTAAATCCATGTCCAAATGCAACAGTTGCACCATCTTTTAAGTTAGGAGCAATTTCGTTTGCATAGATTTCACCTTGATTTTCATCAGGTAATAAAATCATAATGATATCAGCTTCAGTAGTAGCTTGTGCAACTGTTTTAACAGCGAAACCTTTTGCTTCAGCTTTAGCCCATGAAGAACCATTTTTTCTTAAACCAACAACAACTTCAACACCTGAATCTCTTAAGTTTTCAGCGTGTGCGTGACCTTGTGATCCAAAACCAATCATTGCAACTTTTTTTGATTTAATTAAATCAATATTACAATCTTTATCATAGTATACATTTAAACCCATTATTAAACCCTCTAGTATAAAATTTTAGTGATTATACAAAAAAGTATCTAAATGTTAGATAACTTAATAAATTAAAGGGAAGAATACTTTTAGTTTGGATATTATTATGTGATTATTCAAAAGGATTTAACTTGTTAAAAGAACTATTTAAAAAAATTCAAACAGATTGTAAAACATATTCTAACGCTGAATTAATTGAAATAGAAAAGTTTTTAAAAGATGAAATTATAGTAAAAAATGAAGATAATAATTATGAATTAAACTCAAAATATAAAGTAGCTATTGTAAATGTAGGGAAAAATTTAGTTATTTTAGAAGACTTAATAAGTGAACATAAAAATATAAAAATTGAGTTTGATGATTTAAATGGTGCCTATGATGGGGATTTGATATTAGCAAAAAGAGTATTTAACCCAAGAAGCAGAACAAAAGCAAAAATAATAAAAATTCTTGATGGTAAACAAAATGATGTATTAGTTTATATAAAAGATAAAGCATTTTATACAATAAAAGAAAATATTACCTTAGAAAATAAAAATGCTTTAAAATATAATGAAGGTGATGTTTTATTGGTTGACAATAAATCACTGGAATTAATAAAAAATTTAGGAAATATAGAAGACCCTAAAATTGATGAATATATCTCTTTATATCTTTACAAAGAAATTTTTAGACTTGATAAATCTTTAGAAGTTGAAGCAAGTATGAATGACCCTAAACAAAGAGTTGATTTAAGGGATTTATATTTTTGTACAATTGATCCAAATAGTGCAAAAGATCATGATGATGCTATTTATTTTGACAAAATTGAAAATATTTTATATGTAGCAATTGCAGATGTTTCATATTTTGTAAAAGAAGGTAGTGAACTTGATAAGCAAGCTTTTTTAAAATCAACATCTATTTATCTTCCGCACAAAGTTCTACCAATGCTTCCTCCTTTGTTAAGTGAAGATATGTGTTCATTAAAAGAAGGAGTTGACAGATACTCTTATGTTTTTAAAATGCACTTAGATTTGCAAAATCAAAGTGTTAAAAAAGCAGAACTTTTTGAAGCTATAATTAATTCACATAAGAATTTTTCTTATGGAAGAATTGATAGGGTAATTGAAGGGCATCTTGATCAATATTCAAAAACAGAAAAAGAGATTTTTGATTATTTGATTCCTTTATATGAAATTACTAAAAAATATAGAGCAAAAAGATTGTTAAAGGGTTATGATTTTAGAACAAGTGAAAATAGATTGAAATTAAAAAATTCAAATCTTGAATCAATCGATGTTGAAATATCAACAGCATCTCATCAATTGGTTGAAGAGTGTATGTTATTAGCAAACATAGAAGCTAGTAAAAAAGTAAATACAGTAGGAATTTATAGAATTCATGAAGAGCCAGCTTTTAAAGCTATTTCAAAACTTGTAGATGATGTGAATATTTTAGGAGTTAATGTAAAACTACAAAGCGATGTTCATGATACAATTGTTCATATTCAAGAAAAAGCAAAGGTTTCAATGATGAGTGCTGAAATTGATGAATTAATTATTCAAGCTCAAACACAAGCAAAATACTCTTCAAAAAATTTAGGACATTTTGGTTTAGGATTTTCTTCATATTCCCATTTTACAAGTCCAATTAGAAGATATTCAGATTTGGTTTTACATAGAATCTTAAAAACTAAACAAACTCCAAAAGATATTGATGATATTTGCTCTCATATATCATTAAATGAAAGAAAAGTTGATCAGCTTGTTTGGGATTTTGAAGATAGAAAATATGCACGTTGGGCAGCTTTTCATCTTGATGAAGAAATAAAAGTAAAAATTGTTGATACGGATAAAGCCAGAGCTGTTTGTTATGAAAAAATGTTTGGAATGAAAGTAGTTTTAGAAAACTATAAAGGTCAAAAACTTTTCACAAAATTAAGAGTAAGAATAAAATCAGTTGATATTGTAACAAAAGTGATTGTTGCAACAGTTAAATATTAGGGATTTAATTTATGTACAAAAATGAATTTGATAATTGTTTAAAACAGGGTAAAAGATTTAAAGCATATATGTTTTATGGACAGTCTATTTTTTTAATTGAACAATATTCTTTAGCAATTGCTCAATCTTTGGGGCAGAGTGATGAAGTAGAAAAACTATATTTTGATGATTATGATTTTAAGTATGCAAAAGATAAATTATTACAATCATCACTTTTTTCATCAAATAATATTTTACTTGTAAAAGTAGAAAAAAAGATACCAAAAAAAGAAGTAGATTCTTTAATAGAAGCTTGTAATCTTAATCCTGATAGTACTTTAATATTTGCTTGTTTGGGTGATACGGATTTTAAAACTATGGAAAGTAGTTTTTCTTTAAAAACAAACTCCGCAGCAGTTAGATTTTTCCAACCCACAGATACAGAAGCTATTAAATTTATAGAATATGAAGCAAAACAACTTGGAATCCAATATGAAATAAGTGCATTGAATCACCTATATTTTATGCATAAAAATGACTTAGCATTATGTGTAAATGATTTAAAAAAACTGGCGATTCTTGATGAAATAATTACTGTAAATTTAATAGATAATAATTGTTTTGGAATAGGAATAGTTAATTTTGAAGATTTTTTACATGATTTATTAAGTGGAAAAGATATAAGTGAAGATTTAAATTCAATTCTTGAAGAAGGGATGAATGAGATTTTTTTATTAAATCAAGTTACTTCTTTTGTTCAACAACTTTTTATGATAAGTTCATACGCAAGGACAATCGGTCAGCCAAATCCAAAAGAAATATTAGGTTTTGTGCCTCCAAAAAATATTTGGGAAAAGAAATCAAAACTTGCTATTAATAAAAAACCAGAAGTGTTTCAAGAGATTTTAGAATACTTGTTAAACATTGAATTAGAGTTTAAAACATCAAAGATTGATAACCAAAGTTTATATCTTCAAGCAAGTCTAAGAAAGTTTACAGTTTTATTTAGATAAAATCTCGAACTTTACAAAAAAAGAAATCCTTGCTGATATTAGGAAATGTAAAGAATACCGGCACAATCTATAAGGAGAATTAATGTCAAAAATAAAACATTATGAAACAATGTTTATCTTAAAACCTACATTAACTGATGAAGAAACTGTAGTACAAATTGAGAACATCAGAGCTATCATCGAGAAAAATGGTGGAGAAATAGTATCTGCTGATAACGTAGGAACTAGAGAATTAGCTTACGAAATCGAAAAATGTAAAAGAGGGTACTATTATGTACTATACTTTAAAGGTAACCCATCTGGAATCGCTGAAATCGAAAGAAATTATAGAATTAACGAGAATTTAATCAGATTTATTTTCATCAAATTTGAAAGTAAAAAAGAGATTACTTCTTGGACTAAAATGAGTGACGAAGCAGCTAAAAAAGCTAACAAGTAATAATTATTTAGGAACCTTAACATGTATAACAAAGTAATAATGCTAGGAAATTTAACAAGAGATATTGAATTAAGATACTTGCCATCTGGTTCTGCAATTGCAAAATCAGCAATCGCAACGTCTTTTAAATACAAATCTTCAACTGGTGAACAAAAAGATGAAGTTTGTTTTTTAGATTTCAATATTTTTGGAAGATCTGCAGAAGTTGCTAATCAATACTTGAAAAAGGGTTCTAAAGTTCTTTTAGAAGGAAGACTTGTATTTGAACAATGGACTGCTCAAGATGGATCAACAAGAAGTAGACACTCTTTAAGAGTAGATACTATGAAAATGTTAGATTCTAAGGGCGATTCAATGAATGCTGGGGACAACCAAGGTTATAATCCACAAGGGTCATATAATCAACCAGCACCTATTCAATACGATGAGCAAACTTCTCAAGATAGCTATGGTGGTATGAATAATCAAGCAAAACCTAGAGTTGAGCAAAGAATACCTGAAATTGATATAGACGAAGACGAAATACCGTTTTAGAAAAGGACATCAAATGGCAGAAAGAAGAAAATACGGAAAAAAATATTGTAAATATACTGAAATGAAAGTTGATTTCATCGATTATAAAAATACAGATTTATTAAAACTATCAATGAGCGAAAGAGGTAAGATTATGCCAAGACGTCTTACAGGTAACTCTAAAAACTCACAAGAAATGGTAGAGAAAGCAATCAAAAGAGCTAGACACATGGCATTAGTTCCTTATATTGTTGATACTAAAAACATCACTGATTCTGCATATGCAAGATCATTTTACTAAGAATTATTTTTAGTAAATAAAAAGGGAAGAAGTTTAACTTCTTCCCTTTTTTTATGCTTTTAAAATATAAGTATTTTTTAACTTTTTATTTTCTTGAGTATCTTCATTAAACCAAAGTTCTTGATATAATATTTTTGTAATATTATCAAAGTTATTGTTTTCTGATAAATTAGTAAACGGGAAGTTAGAGAAATTCTTTTTAAATAATTTATTTTCAGTTATATTATTTTCTAAATAAACTTTTTCTTTTGTTTTGTATTTTGCTAAAAACCAAGAAGATAAAAAATTTGTACTAAAAGTATTTAATAAATTTTTTGAAAATAACTCAAATTGAGAATATATACTTTTTTCATATTCATCAATAATGATTTCTAAAAGTTCTTTTAGAGCATTTAATGGTATTGCATCAAATATAATTCTAGCTGTAGCTTCTCCAAAAGTGTATAATCCTCCAAGATAAATCCGAGCTGTTTTTTCTCTTTTTCCATGTAAATCTGATTTTAACCCAACCAATCCTATATCGCTGTGTTCATGTTTTGCACATCCTTTTAAACAACCTGAAAATCCAACTAGAATATTGTTATTTTCTATTTTTACTAAAGGTAAGCTTTGAATTTCATCTTTGATATTCCAATAGGCATATGGACAAAAATCGCTTCCAGCACACGCTAGCATTGTTCTGTTCCCATTATAATGAACAATTGGAACATTAGGAACTTGAAGATTAAATAAATAAATTTGTTGGTCTGTTCCAAGTCTTATTTGTAAATTATCTTTTATTGCCCAAGCGGCAATTGTATGTAGTTCAGAAGCCTCAATTCTTGCAAATAATGAACGGTAACAAAAACTATATTTTCCATTTTTAAGTTTTTCAAATTCACTAAAATTAACTTTCTCTAATAAGGTTTCACCTTTTGTTTGCCATTGTTTTTTATAGGCTATTTGTAGATATTCTTTTAATTTCTCCATTCCAATTTTTTCTATTAAATGAAATAATCTATTATTATTCCTATCAAATCTCAAACCATATTTATTAAATACTTCTATAAATGCAATAAAAAAATCTACTAAATCATCCTTTGGTAAAAATATATTAGCTTCTTGTGCTATTTGGGTATTTTTACCTCCTAGATAAACATTAAAGCCGTAAATATCATCTTTTTTGGCCAATGCAAAATATATATCACTTGCAAAAAAAGAGTTTACATTGGCATAAGAGCCAGATATTCCAATAGATAATCTTCTTGGAAGTAATCCTAGATATTCTTTATTATTTAATATATAAGATTGCATTTTTTCAATATATGAATAAACTTCAATAATATTGTATTTACCGACACCATCAAATATATCACTTGTAATATTTCTAATATTATCTCCAAAACTTTGATAAGTACTAATTTCATCATTATTGATTTTAGTAAATACTTCTAGAATATTATTTGATTGAAGACCATGAAGTTGAATGCCAGCACGAGCTGTTAATATTATTTGTAGATTGTATTCTTTTGCAATATTTGCAAGTAAAAGTAAGGATTTATTAGAAATTCTTCCCGCCGGGAAACGTAGTCTTAGTGTAAACTCTTCATCATTTAATTCATTATTGTATATGCCAAAATCTTGTAAAAAAAATCTGTCACTTGATGCTAATTGCTCAAAATCTAAATCTTTTATCTCTTTAAAATAATCATATGGTTTTTTTGCAATTTTAAGTTTTTCTCTGAAGTTGAAACATTCAAAATCATCTGCTGTATTCATTTCAATATAAGTTAAATCTTGTTTAGACATTAATCACCTTAATCTTAAAAATTTATAATATTTTAACACTAATTTATAAATTTTTTATAGATTTAAGTCAACAAAAAAGGAATTGGGAAAATTTATTTTATAATTTTTCCCAAACAGTACCGTTTACTGTATCCATTAAAGAGATATCCATTTTAGTTAATTCTTCTCTAAGCGCATCTGCTGTAGCAAAATCTTTTTCTTTTTTTGCTTCATTTCTTTTTTTAATTAGTTCTTCGATTTTAACTTTCGTAGATTCATTAATTCCAAATTGGAAATATTCATAGGCATCGCTATATCCAATTCCTAAAATATCATTAACGAATAAAATATTTGCAATTAATTCTTTTTTTAGATTTTTATCTTTTGGATTAGAATCCAGTTTATCATTTGCATTTCCTATCATCTCATCTATTAAAGAAAGTGCTTTTGAAGTGTTTATATCATCATTTAAAGCATTAAAAATATCTTCTTGAAACTTTTTATTGATGTTTGATGATTCAGTCGCATAAACTCTTTTTTTAAGTCTATAAATCTTATCAAGTCTTTTTTTAGATGCAATTAAATCTTCTTCATTAAAGTTAAAATTTGCTCTGTAGTGTGCTGACATCAAATAAAATCTAATAATTTCACCTGAATATGATTTTAAAACATCTTTTAAGAAAAAAGAATTTCCTAAAGATTTACTCATTTTTTCGCCATCAATATTTACAAAACCATTGTGCATCCAATATTTTGCTAATTGTTGATTTGAAGAACATCTTGTTTGTGCAGCTTCATTTTCATGGTGAGGAAAAAGTAAATCAGCTCCACCTCCGTGAATATCTATTTGAAAATCACCATCTTTATAAGCTAAATGTTTTTCAATCATAGCACTACACTCAATATGCCAACCTGGCCGTCCAAGACCAAATGGTGCTTCAAAACTTACATCATTTGTTTTTGCAAATTTCCAAAGAGCAAAATCTGATGGATTTCTTTTTTCAATATTAGCTTCAACTCTTGCAATTGAATTTTCATCACTTACTTTATGTGAAATTGAACCATATAAAGAATCTTTTGATGTATCAAAATAAACACTGTCATTTGTTTTATAAGCTAGGTCTTTTTTTATTAGATTTGAAATCATATCTTTCATGCTTTCAAGATTTTCAGTGGCTTTTGGTTCGATTGTATTATCTAAGATATTTAAAGCTTTCATATCAGCTTTGTAGGCATTTATATAAGTGTTTGTGATATCTTCTAGAGTTCTGTTAGTTTCATACATTTTTTTGATTATTTTATCATCAATATCTGTAAAATTTTTAGTCATGATTACTTCATAGTTATTGGCTTTTAAAACCCTATGAAGTAAATCAAATGCGATTGCACTTCTAGCATGTCCTAGATGTGAATCGTCATAAACAGTTGGTCCACAAACATAAATCTTAGCAACTTTTTCTTTAATAGAATTAAACTCTACTTTTTCTTTTTTTACTGAGTCATAAATGTGTATTTTATTCATTTTATTTAAATAATGCCTCTAAAGATGCTGTGTCAGTTATTTTTTCTTCAACAATTGTTTTTTCATTACTTGTAGATGATGTACTTAAAGACGCAACCTCTATTAATTCAATATCATATTTAGTAAGCATAGATGCAAGTCGTATATTTAATCCAGCTTTTCCAATCGCTTTTGATTTTTGATCACTAGGAATCGTAACTATTGCTTTTCCTTTTTCCCCATAACTTGGATGTTTCTCAATTTTTACGCTATTTACAAGTGCTGGTGATAAAGCTCTTGCGATAAACATTTCTGGAATTGTAGAAAATTCAACACAATCTATATTTTCTCCATTTAATTGTTTTGAAACAGAACCAATCCTAACACCTTTTACTCCAACAACAGCTCCAATTGGATCTATTTGTGGCTCAATAGTTGATAGTGCAATTTTAGATCTACTTCCAGGAATTCTAGCACTTGCTTCAATAGTTACTTTTTTGTCTTTTAATTCAGGTACTTCAAGTATTAAAAGATTTTCTAAAAATTTAGGAGAAGTTCTTGAAATATCAACTAATAAACCATTAGCTTTATCAATATTTACGCCTTTTACAACAGCTTTTAAAACATCACCAACTTTGAAAGTTTCACCTTTTATTCTGCTTTTTCTTTGTAAAATACCTTTTACTTCGCCAATTTCAATAAATGTATTATCTTGTTTATCAATTCTTGTTACTGTTCCGGCTACTGTTTTTCCAATTTTTTCTTTGTATTTATTAACAATATTTTCTTCAACAAATCTTTGAAGTCTATATTCGAAATTACTATGTAAAATTGTTGCTGCATTTCTTCCCATATTTTCAAACTCTAAATCATAGTTCATGAAATCGCCGATTTCTAAATCAGGATCAATTTCTTTTGCTTCTTCTAACGTAATATAATTTTCATAATTAAGAGCAATGCCTAATCTATTAACTGCATTTGCATGTAGTCTTTGATCTTCTTCATCTACGACTTCAATTTTTTGAAACAGTTCAAGTTTTTTATTTACCCTATCAATATTTGCATCAAAAGTTAATGTTTCATCTACCATTTTTTGAGCTGTTTTAATTAAAGCTTCTTTCAGTGCATTTTCAACATCATCAATTTTGAGACCTTTTTCATATGCAATTGAATCTAAAATATCTATTATTTTATCCATTAATAACCTTTTATTTGTTGACATTGAAATGATTGTTTTGATTTCCAATGTAGTATAGGATATTAGTATATCCAAAATAGCCTTTTATACAAATTAAAGTAATTTTGAGATAAAATATATGATTAATAAAAAAGAAAAAAAGGTTTAAGGTATGGAATTATTATTTGCAAGAAATGAGTTAAACGAAAAACCAAAAAAAGTACAATTAGATAAAATCAAAGATGAATTAAAAAAAGATGGCCAAAAAATCTTTTATTTTGACAGAGATAATTCACACAAAGATATGATGGCATTAGTTGATGCTTTAGAAGCTGAGGGAAGTAATGTATATTTTAGAGAAGTAAAATATGGTTTAGCTGATGATGAGTATATGTATGAGGTTCACGCACTTTAATCGTTTATAGTGTTATAAAAATATGAGTTCAAATAAAAAACTATTTATACAAACCTTAGGTTGTCAGATGAATGATACTGACAGCCAACACATGCAAGCAGAACTTGAAAAACACAAAGGTTATACTGCAACTCAAAATATTGAGGAAGCTGATTTAATCATAATTAATACATGTTCTGTAAGGGAAAAACCCGTTCAAAGACTTTTTTCTGAAATTGGCCAATTTAATAAAAAGAAAAAAGTGGGTGCAAAAATTGGAGTAGCAGGTTGTACTGCCTCTCATTTAGGCGAAGATATTATAAAAAGAGCGCCTTATGTGGATTTTGTTTTAGGTGCTAGAAATATATCAAAAATCAAAGATATAGTTGATATTAAGGGTTCTGTAGAAATTTCTATTGACAATGATGAATCTATGTATGAATTTTCAACTGCAAAAACAAACCAATATAGAGCAAGTGTAAATATCTCTGTCGGATGTGATAAAAAATGTACTTATTGTATAGTTCCAAGCACAAGAGGTGAAGAGATTTCAATTCCACCTGAAATGATTGTAGAACAGGTTCGAAAATCTGTTGAGCAAGGTGCCGTTGAAGTTACATTATTAGGTCAAAATGTTAACTCTTATGGAAGAAACTTTTCAGATGGGAGAGGTAAATATACTTTTACAAATCTTTTACAAGATGTTTCAAAATTAGAGGGCTTAGAAAGAATTAGATTTACTTCACCACATCCGTTACATATGGATGATGATTTTATTGAAGAATTTGCAAAAAATCCAAAAATCTCAAAATGTATTCATATGCCTTTACAAAGTGGTTCAACTAGAATTTTAAGAGCTATGAAAAGAGGTTATACTAAAGAATGGTTTTTAAATAGGGCCGCTAAGTTAAGAACTCTTGTTCCAAATCTTAGAATTACAACAGATATTATTGTTGCATTTCCAGGTGAGACACAAGAAGATTTTGAAGATACTTTAGATGTTGTAAATCAAGTTAGATTTAATCAAATTTTCAACTTTAAATATTCACCAAGACCAGGAACAGAAGCTTTAAATTTTGCTGATATTGAAGTTCCTGATGAAATTGGGAGTGCAAGATTAATTGAATTAATTGAATTACATAAAAAACATTTAGTAGAAATAATGGATACTTATGTTGGTGAAACAATGAGTGTATTAATTGAATCTTTAAAACCAAATGGTGAAGTTTGTGGATTTACAGATAACTTTTTACAAGTATTTACAAAAGGAAGCGATGAGCTTTTAGGTAAATTTGTAGATGTAAAAATTACAGAAGCTTCAAGAACTTCTTTAAAGGGCGAAGTAGTTTCTTAATGAAAAACTATTTCAAATTTAAAGTAATTCCTTTTATATTGTATTTACTAGTTAAAATTATCTATTTTACAAACAAAAAAGTTTTTCATCATCCTAAATTAAAGGATGGTGAATCTTTTATATTTGTAGCATGGCATGGTGATTTACTTGCTCAACCAATCAATTATTTTACAAATAGACCAAATGGAATTGTCAGAACAATGATAAGTCAAAGTAAAGATGGTGAAATAATTGCTAAGGTTTATTCTTTATTTGGAATTGATTCAATTAGAGGTTCTTCTTCTAAAGGTGCAACTAAAGCATTAATTAGTACAATAAGAGAAATTAAAGCAGGAGTTGATGTTGCATTAACGCCTGATGGACCAAGAGGACCACGACATACTATAGCTGACGGTGTTATTGCAATTGCCCAAAAAAGTGGTGCTCGAATTATAGTTTTAAATTCTAAGCCTACTAGTTATTGGCAGTTTAAATCTTGGGATAAATTTATTTTACCAAAACCTTTTGGTAAAATTGATTTTTATATGTCAGAGCCTTTTAATATAAGTGATTTTGAGTTTGAAAAAGCAAGAAATTTTATTAAAGATAAAATGATGTTAAATGCAATACTTTAAAGAATTAAAATAGGAAATATATGTTTACCAAAGAGTCTTTGTATATTAATGTTATCAAATATGATTCTCAGCTAAGGCTTGATTATAAAAAAATAAGAAATGAACAAATTATTGATACTAATAATTCTATTTTTTTAGTTGATGATGATATCTTATCTTCAGAAATTGCTCAGAAGTTAAATCTCTCTCAAGAAGAGAATGATTTTACTTATATTTCTACACTTCTTATAAGTGATACAACAAAATTAGTTCCAAAATCATTATCAGGAAAATTAAAAGATTGTGAAATTGCAAAATTTAATAACGAATTTGATATCGCTGTATTAAAAACTACACTTTTTGAAACAAAAAATTATTTCATAAAAACAGGAATAGATTATATATATTCTGCTTTTCATATTATGAATTTGCGATTACAAAAAAATGTATGTAGAAATGAATTGTTGTTATTTTTATTTAATAATAAAGCATTTATTCTAATTGTAAATCAAACAGGATTAATTGTATTCCATCAAACAGTAGATTTACCAACTTTTGAAGCAGTTAAAAAAACACATTTTTATGAAGATGATATTGATGGACAAAAACTTTTTGATGAAATTTATTATTTAGAATTAAATGAAATAATCCACAATATTTTAGCTACATTTTATGAAAAGAAGAATGATGTTTTTGTGGAAAAAATTACTATTCTTTATGTTTTAAAACAACTTTCTCTTGAGCAAATTGAAAACTTAAACAATGATCTAATGCTACAAGTTGAATATCATCCTATTAATATTGATGAAGAAACTTTTGAATTATCAAAAGATAAACATTTAAAGAAAAGTTTTACAAAACCTAGAAAAAAAATTAGAAAAAATAATTATAATTATATTTCTGCATTTATATTGTTACTTCTTTTATTAGGTGGAGTTTATGCATTTTATGATCTTGTTATGATTAAAAGAACAACTATAACAGAAAAAAATACGGAAACACAAACATTAGCACAGATGTCAGAATTACCTGATCACTTGAGTTTAAATGATAAAATAGAACAAAGAGTAAAAGCAATTTTTGCTTCAATTGAATATGATATTATTTTAAAAGAATTAAAATTAGGGCAAAACTCTTTGGAATTAAAAGGGATATTTTTAAAAGAAGATACATATTTAAAATCACTAAAACCAAAATTAGATTTATTATATAAAACAACTGAATATATGGTTTTAAATAATGAAAAAAAAGTTAATATTGAAAGTAGTTTAGTATCAAAAGATGAAATAGAATTAAGTAATATAATTTATAAAACAAATACAAAAGAATATATTACTGATGAATTGATACCAATAGAAAGAGTATCAGAACAATTGAAAATTTTATTGCCTGAGAATTCTATTCTAAAACTTATTTCTTCTACTGATCAAGGTATTTATAAATATAATTATATAGTTAATATTTTAGTAAAAGAACCAGCACAATTTTTTGAATTAATAGATGTTTTAAATAATGAGTTATATTCTATAAATATTGCTTATCCTTTGAGTATGATAAGAACAGAATCGGGAATTGAAATAGAATTTAATTTGGCGTTTAATCAATTAAAATAGAAGTAAAATTAAAAACTTGGAATTACCAAGTTTTTAATTCATTATATATTGAATCTCTCTCAACTGGAATAAATCCAGAATTCTTAATTAAATCAACAAACTCTAATTGTGCTATTCCATTTGCACTAGAAGCTCCTGCTGCGCTTTGAATTGATTCTTTCTCAATTGTTCCATCCACATCATTTGCTCCAAATTCTTGAGCTATTAAAGCTAATTTAACAGTTGATGTTGCCCAATATGCTTTTATATTTGGGATATTATCAAGTAAAATTCTAGCAATGGCGTAAGTTTTTAATATCTCTTGACCAGTTAGCGGCTCTTTTACTTTTAAGTAATTGTTTTCTGTTTGAAAAACAAGTGGAATAAAGGCATTAAATCCACCTGTAATATCTTGTAAATCTCTTAGTCTTATCATATGATCAATTCTATGATTTCTATCTTCCACATGACCAAATAGCATTGTAGCGTTACTTTTTTTACCAGCACTATGCCAAAGTCTATGAATTTCTAGCCATTGTTCTGAAGTAACTTTTCCACCACAGATTTTTTTTCTCACCTTTTCATCAAAAATTTCAGCTCCACCACCTGGCATTGAATCAATTCCATGATCTATCATCATATTAATTATCTCTTGATATGATAAATTATATTGCGTACTTAAAAAGTGAATTTCAGCAGCTGTTAGTGCTTTTACATGAATTAATGGAAAATTTGCTTTTATCTTTTTAAATACATCCATATACCATTGTAATCCAGTGTCTGGGTTATGAGCTGAAACTATATGAACTTCTTTAATATCATTTTTTGAAGAGTTTTTTACAATTTCTAAAATTTCTTCATGACTCATTGTCCATTGATTTGGATTTTTCCTACTTGCACTATAAGCACAGAATTGACATACATCTTTACATACGTTTGTTGGATTAATGTGTCTATTTATATTAAAATAAGTTTTTTTACCATGTCTTTGTTCTCTGATTTTATTGGCAAATGATGCAAGAGTAAATAAATCTAAATCATATAATTTTATTGCATCTTCGTAATTTAATCTTTCTTGTTTTTCTAATTTTTCTATAATACTCATATGTTTCCTATTTACAATCGAAATCTTTTGTATAACTTCCATCTCTATTTCTGTGAATGAATCCTATACATGTTTGTTTTAAATTATTATCGTAAAATACAACTTTATAAACACTACTTTTATATCTAGTTTCATTATCTTCGACACTTAATTTATTTATTACTTCTAAACTTTTTATATTATTGTGACCAATAGTAGCAAGAATTTCTGTTAATTTTTGTTCTTTTAAACCTTTTAATAGGAAAAAAATTCCTATACCAAGTATTCCTATTATTAAAATGCTAATAATAGTTTTTTTAGGTAATTTTCTAACTTCTGTTTCCATATTAATTTTCTTTTAGTGGTTTGAATGAACACTCTTCTCCATCATAATACTCAATAGTTCCATCTTCAATTCGATAATACCAACCATGAATTTGTAATTCACCATTTTTTACTTTTCTTTCAACTTCTGGAAAAGTTAAAAGATTTTCCATTTGGTGAACAATTGAAATTCTCTCTGTTGCTCTATATAATTTTTCTTTATCACTTTTATCTTGAATTGCAAGAAGAGTATATTCCTTTGCTCTTTTACCAAGTTCTAGCCATTTTTTTACGTGTATTAGATTAGGAGAATCACCTATATTTTGATATAAACTTTTACATGCACCACAATGAGAATGTCCACAAATAATAATATGTTTAACATTTAAAATAGAAACAGCATATTCAATTACTGCTGAACTACCGTGAAAATCATCATCAGGACTGTATGGAGGTACAAAATTACCTACATTTCTTAGAATAAACATATCTCCCGGTTTTGTATCTAGCATTAAATCAGGTGTTACTCTACTATCACTACAACCCACAAAAAGGATTTCAGGTTTTTGACCTTTTTCTACAAGTTCTTTAACATCTCCCTTATATTCTGGGAAACTAACTTCTCTAAATTTCTTATTACCCTTGATTAAATCATTTATTAACATTTAAATCCTTTAATAATTTGCATACATTTGTTAACGTATCGTTATTTATATCTATTTTTGCAATTAATCTAATAATTGCAACTTTTACCGTTGGTTGCCTGATTGCACCAACTAGAAAACCATTTTGTTTTAAAACTTCTTGAATTTCTTTTACTTTTTTATTATCCCCAATTAAAATGGGAATAATTAAACTTTTAGACTTTATGCCTAATTCTTTATAAATAATATTTAATTTTTCTTCTATTTGCTTTTTTAAATTTTTTTTATTTTCTATTATGAATTTTAAAGATTCATAAGCTAATGCCGTATCAAATAAAGAAGGTGCAGTTGAATAAATAATAGGTTTCGCTCTATTTATTAAAAATTCAATTATCTCTTTTGATGCTAAAATATAAGCACCATAAGAACCATAGGCTTTTCCTAGTGTTCCCATTTTTATATGATATTTATTTGGTGTAATTTTATAATAATCAAAAATACCTGATAAATTTTCTCCAATAACGCCTGAACTATGTGCTTCATCTACTATCAAAATAGCTTTATAAAAATCAGCAATTTGAAAGATTTCAATAGGTGCTAAATCACCACCCATAGAGTAAACGCCCTCAATTGCAATTAGGCATCTTCCTAATCTTTTATTAGCAGAAATTTTTTCTTCTAAATCAAAAAAATTATTGTGTTTAAATACAATTACTTGTTCAGGTTTTAAAAGTTTACTTGCTAATATACCACTTGCATGATACTCTTCATCTATGAAAAGAGTATCATTTTTTCTAACAAGTGCTTCTATTAAAGAGATATTCGCTAAAAACCCAGAACCAACAGTAATTGCAGCTTCAAATTTGTTTACTTCACATAATTTATCTTCAAATATTTTATGAATTTTACTATATCCATTTACAAGCATTGATGCTTTTGGTGAGTGATAGTTTTGTTTTAAAACAGTTTCATAAGCTTTTTGAAAAATAAATTTATTAGTTGATAAGCCTAAATAATCGTTGGATGCTAAATCAATAAGATTTTCATCAAATAATTCTCTTATTCGAAAACGGTTAGACTTTTTAATAGATGACAGTTCTTTTGCGTACAAAAAATTCTCCATAAGTATTTTTGTATGTTAACAAAAAACTATTAAGAGCAAGATAAATTTTATATTTTTAGAATTGCTAGTTTATTGCTATCTTATGTTGTTACAATTCCTTCTACTAATTTTAAATACAAGTTCAAATAGTAAGAGGTGTTTCTTGCGACCTTCACCTCTTACTTTATTCTTCCTAAAACAGCAATATCATCCAAGACTTTTAATAAACTATCTTGTATTATTATATGATGAATGAAAAACAATAATATATTTAAAAAGGAAAAATATAATGAATAAAATAAATTTTTTAGATAAAAATTCAAACTTTAATATTTTATTAGCAGGAATAATAGGATTATTTATAGGCGTTGGAGTTGCAAGATTTTCATACACTTCATTACTTCCTTCAATGCTTGCTGATAATACTTTATCTTTGACATTTTCAGGAGTATTAGCTTCTATTAATTATGTGGGTTATTTAAGTGGTTCGATTTTTGCAATATTTATAAAAGATATAAATACAAAAGTAAAATATTTTAGACTAGGAATAGTTCTTTGTATTTTAACAACGGTTATTATGGGAATAACAACAAATGAGATTTTATGGCTTTTAGGAAGAGTAATAGCTGGATTTGGTTCAGCCATGGCTTTAGTTGTTGGAGCTGCTATTGTAATGACTAAGTTGAATTTTGAAGATAAAACAAAAGCTATGGGAATATATTTTTCTGGTATTGGAGGAGCTTTAGCTTCATCTGATATTATAAGTAGATCAGTATTAAGTTTTTCATCATGGCAAACATCTTGGCTTGCTCTTACTTTTTGTGCTGTTTTAGTTGCTTTTTATCCTTTGTATATTTTGTCTTTTGATAAAGAAATCAGTCATAAAAATGAAAAACATCCATTTAATAAAGCTTTGTTTTCTCCTTTTGTTGTGATTTTGATAGTTGCATATTTTACAGAAGGTGTTGGATTTGTAATTCAAGGAACTTTTTTACCAACAATTTTAAAATCAATTGAAGGTTTAGAAAGTGTTGCTGGATTATCATGGCTTTTAGTAGGACTTGCAGGAATTCCATCTTCAATTATTTGGATGAGATTAGCCCATAAATATGGAAGCGTAAATATAATTATAATTGCAATGTCTTTACAAATTGTGGGAATTTTAATACCAACACTGACTACAAATATGTATTTAAATCTTTTTTGTGGTGTTTTGTATGGGGCAACTTTTGTGGGATTAGTTGCCTTATTTATGAATTTAGGTGGAAAATTAGCAGGAAAAAATCCTGTTATGCTAATGGGTGCATTAACAACTGCCTATGGAATAGGGCAAGTTACAGCGCCTTTATATGCAGTTAGTTTGACTAATTTAACTGGAAATTATAATTATGCGTTATATCTTACAGCTTTGATTGTTTTATTTGGTGTAATAATTTTATTAATTGCAAAAAAAGTAACGGCAAATAGTGTTAATTAAGTATGATTGGAAATCACAAAGTTATATTTTCTAAAAAAGTGATTTCCTTATCATCAATAATAATCGCATCAATACAAAAAGCTACATCTAATTTTTTTGTTTGCAAATAGTAATCTACACTTCTTTTGATTTTTGAAAGTTTTGAATTTGTAATATTGTTTATTGCAGTTTCATAATCAGGTGCTGATTTTACTTCACAAAAATGATAAATGTTATCTTTTAAAGCAATAATATCTATTTCACCTAATTTTTTAGCATAGAAGTTTTTTTCTATTATTTTAAAATTTAAATCTTCTAAAAAAGAAATTGCTCTTTTTTCAGCAAAGTCTCCTTTTTCTCTACTCATAAAAAATCAACCACCACCAACAAATTGAAGCAGCTCGATTTTATCATTATCTTTTGGAATAAAATTATTCCAATCATCTTTTTTTACGATGTTCATATTAACAGCAGCAGCCATTACTTTATCTTCTATTTGTAAATTTGTAATAATATTTTGAAGCGTTGAATTATCAGAAAACTCTTTTGTTTCACCATTTATAATAAGTGTCATTTTATACCTTTTGATATTTTATAAAAAAATGATTATACAAGGAGTTAACTTATTTCCTTATATTCAAGGTTTTAAATCTATCTCCCATTCCCGTTGGTTCTAGTAATACTTTTACATTTTGGGTTTGCCTTAAATACTCATTTTCACTCACATTTGCTTTTATAATTTCCAATAAATCTAAAATCCCAAATTCAACTAAAGATTTTAATTGAGTGTTGAATTTTATATATTTAATATTATTCTGTTTAAAACAATCACTTAAATAATTGAAGTGAACATCATAGGTAATATCAGTATTTTTAAATAGTTTTTCTAAAGGCAAATTTTCTTCAAAAATAGGGTAAACATTATGTTTTTCATAGACTCTTGTTGAAAAATCATTTCTTGGATATTTATCTCCATAATCAAAAGTTAGAAATTCAAAAGTTTTTATATTTTGGCAAAGAGTATTTACAAAATCTTTATATGAAAGTGCAACTTCACCTTTTGTGATATTGTATTTTTTACAATGATTTATAATGTTTTCATTATGGCAATCTACAAATTCTATTTTATTATTTGAAAAAAATGCTTGTTGCAGGATATTTTCTTTATTTGTGTAAACTAAATCACAAGCAAAGGCATCAAATATTTCATTTGCAAGAATATAGGCATTTCCAAGTTTTACTTCACTTATATCATCATAATGTTTTAGTTTTATTACATCTCCAAAAGATTCATTTATATATTTTTTTTGTTGTTCTTGCAGATTTGAAAACCTTTCAACTATTGCAAAATTTAATTTTTCTAAAAGTTTAGGTTTTAAAGTGTAAATAAACTGAATAACATCTGCTAATAAATATCCATGATGTGCACCAATTTCTAAGATAGTTGTGTTTGTTGGTAAAAAACCACTTTCAATAGAATCTATTATTTTTTTTGCAATTGAGCCACCAAAAAAAGATGAGGTTGAAACGGAAGTGAAAAAATCACCATCTTTTCCAATTTGTTTATAATTTGAGTAATAGGCATCTTGGCCATAAAGCCAATCATTAAAGTAAGTGCTAAATTTTATCATGAAAGAATTGTATCAAAAAGTCTATTTTATAGATGTAAAACAGTTGTAAATAAAAAGATTTCTCTTTTTATTTACAAACGTCAATTACTGTTTGTTGGTTTGGATATAAGTAAACTTCTACCCTTCTATTTAATCCCATATTTGCATCACTATTATTTAATGCAACTGGTTTATCAAAAGAACAACCTCTTGAGAAAATTTGATTTTGAGCACCTGAGTTAAAAATAATATTTCCAACATTTGTAGCTCTTTGATTTGATAAATTTAAATTATAATCATGACTTCCTCTGCTATCTGTATGACCTACAACTTGAACTAAAGTATTTGGATATTTTTGTAAAACAGAGTTTATTTTAGCAATTTTAGCACTAGCACTAGGCGTTGGATTTGCAGAGTTTGTTTCAAACATCATATCATCTCTAAACATTATTTTCACGTAATTATCAGTGTTTGATACTATTAAATCTTGGTTAGGATCTAAAGCTGCTGTTGGATTATTATTTACATTTGTATTTAAACTTTCAGCTACTTCTTTTGCTTGTTTATCCATACTATAACCAATAGCTCCACCAACCGCTGCACCTGCAATTGCCCCAACAACTTTATTTCTTCCTTTGTTTCCACCACCAACATTATTTCCAAGTACAATACCAGCTAGTGCTCCAAGTGTTGTTCCAATAACTGCATTTTGATTTTGGTCATAAGTTTGATTTCCAGTTGTTTGTGTACAACCACTTAACATAGCTGTAATGGCAACACTTGACAATAAAGTTTTTAAATTAATTAATTTCATATTAGACCTTTTTTATTTTATAAACTCATTTTAACATATTAATAGTGAAATAATAGTTTAAAGGTCTAGTAGCCTTATTGTAATAATTTTATGTTACAATTTTCATAAGTTAAAAAGGAGAATCTATGGAAAAAAGAACAAAAATATTAGCAACTTTAGGCCCAGCAAGCCATAGTATAGAAATGATTGAAGGATTAATAAAAGCAGGTGCGAATATGTTTAGATTAAACTTTTCGCATGGAAGTCATGAGTATCATTTAGAAACATTACAAAATATTAGAACAGCTATGAAAAATCTAGATAAAACAGTTGGAATTTTACAAGATATTTCAGGACCAAAAGTAAGAATTGGTGACTTAAAAGAGCCATTTGAACTTTATAGAGATGATGTTATTACATTTTTAAAAGATGATATGCTTGGATACAAAAAAGCAGATAAAGAGTATATTGTATCAATTAATTATCCAGATATTTTAGATAAAGTAAAAATTGATGAGTATATATATTTATATGATGGAACAATTAGAGCAAAAGTTATTGCAATTGGAAAAGAAGTAAAAGCAAAAATTGAAAATCATGGAATATTATCTTCAAGAAAAGGGGTGAATTTCCCTAATACTGTAATTGATATTGATGTAATTACAAAAAAAGATGAAAAAGATATAGCTTGGGGAGTTGAAAACGAAGTTGATTATTTTGCTATTTCATTTGTTCAAAATGCAAAAGATATGAGAAAAGCTAGAAATCTTTTAAATGGTTATAGAGGTAAATTAATAGCAAAAATTGAAAAATTTGATGCTGTTGAAAATATTGATGAAATTATAGAAGCTAGTGATGGAATTATGGTTGCAAGGGGAGATTTAGGAATAGAAGTTCCTTATTATGATGTTCCTACAATTCAAAAAATGCTAATTAAAAAAGCAAATTTAAAAGGTATCCCAGTAATCACAGCAACTCAAATGCTTTTATCTATGACTCAAAATGAAAGAGCTACTCGTGCTGAAATTTCAGACGTTGCAAATGCAGTTTTAGATGGAACTGATGTTGTAATGCTTTCAGAAGAAAGTGCTGTTGGAGAAGACCCAATAAATGTAGTTGATACAATGCACAATATTATTGCAAAAACTGAAGGTATTTATAACTATGATAAACAATATGAAATGCCATATTTAGATGAGTTTGATGTTATTCAAGCAACTGTAACTAAACTTGCAGATGATTTAAAAGCAAATGGAATTTTAGCAATTACAAGTTCTGGAAAATCAGCTTTAAAAATGTCAAGATATAGACCAAGAACTCCTATTTTTACATTTACACATAAGAAAAAAGTATTAAATTCTCTAACAGCTGTTTGGGGAGTTGAACCAATAGGCACAATAAAAGAAGCTCAAGCTAGTAAAATGTTTCAAAAAATGTTAGTAGCTTTGGACGAAAGAGGATTATTGAATAAAAATGGATTGTATGTAGCAACGGTTGGATATCCAGTTGGAATGCCAGGAAGTACAAATACAATTAAGATTTTAACACCTTCTGAAATCGAATATTATTTAAATTTTAAAGATAAAAAAGCTAAATAAAAGAGGTTTGTCCTCTTTTATTTTACAGGCTCTATTATCTATTTTATAAAATAACCTTCATCTAAGCTATTAAAAATTACTTCTTTGGGAATTTTTTTTCTAACTCTTTTTATCAAACTTCTTATTGCATCTGAAGATTTAGATTCTCCTTGATAAACAAAATTTTCTATTTGTTCATAACTTACTTTAAGACCTAAATTTTCAACTAACAAAAATAAGAGATTTTTTTCATTTTTTGTCAATTCAAGAATATTTCCATCAATTAAAAGTTCTTTATTTAAAAGATTAAAAACAATATTTTCCTCTAAGTAAATAAGTTTATTTTTCTTTTCATATCTATTTATCTTAAATATCAGTTCTTCTAAATCAAATGGTTTTTTTATATAATCATCGCATCCCAAAATATAGGCTTCTCTTATTAAATCTATATTTATATTTGCACTTATGATTAAAACTTTTGTTTTTGGATTTTTGTTTTTTATATTTTTAAGAACTTCTAACCCATTCATATTAGGAATATTTATATCTAAAATATATAAATCATAATCATTTGAGATATTGTTAAATGCAACATCTCCATCATAAAAATTATCAACAATATGATTTTCTAATTGGATTATCTCTTTTATAGCTTCATTTAAACTATAATCATCTTCAAGTAAAAATATTTTCATAATACTATTTTAAAGTTTTCTTGTGTCAAAGGTGTGGCAATTGAAGATATATGAAAAAATATTTGTTTTATTTTCTAAAGATGTAACCTTTATACTTATATTGTATTTTTCACAAATATCTTTAACAATACAAAGACCCAAACCATGACCACCAACACTATCATTTTCCCTTGAATATTTTTTGAAAATCTCTGTTGTATCTTTGATTGGATTTCCAATAGAGTGAAATTCTAAAATATTTTTATTTAAAATTATTTTGATAGTACTTTCTAAATCACTATATTTTATGGCATTTGAAAGATTATTATCAATCAATCTATTTAATTCTATTTTGCTTAAATTTAGAAAAATATTGTTTGACATTTCAAAAGATATTTTTCTATTTTGAGTAGTTGCAATTACTTCAAAATATTTAATTCTATCTTTTAAAACTTCTTCTAAATTTAGGGTTTCAATAAAATATTTTATATTATCTTTTGTATGTAAAAATGTCATATCTTCATAGGAATTTTCTAAAGTTTTTAAAGCACCTTCTATTTTTTTTGAATACTTATCTTCACCAAAAGTTTTATTTCGCAGTTGTGCATTTAGATTAATAATTGCCAATGGAGTTTTGATTTCATGAACAGAATGTTCTATAAATTTATCTTTATATTTTAAAAGGTTCTCTTTATTTCGTACTTTATAAATAATATAAATTGTAATTACACCTATTAAACTAAGTAAAAATATCGCAAGATTTAGTCTTGAAATATCTTTATAATAATCTTCTTCATTAAAAACTATACTAAAAATAACATTTGCTTCATCGAAAATAGGACTTTTTTGTGAAAAATAAAATACCTTATATTCAACATCATTTTTTCTAATATAAGTTATTACATATTCATTTTCATGAATATCTTGTGCTAAAAGTTTGCCTTTGTTAAGTCTTTGTTTTATATCTTCCAAGGTTGGTTTATAAGATTTTAATGACTTGAAAATAAAATCACCAATATATCCATCGTTAAATACAACATAAGCATTTGAAAATCTTATGTCTTGATTTGAATTAATCAAAGATTGAAGATTTCCTAAATCATAATCTAATTCTTCATAAGTAAAACTAACTTGCAGAATTTTATCATTTCCTTTTGGCAAATATGAATCGGTAAAACTAAAAAATCTTAAAGAAAAAGTTTCAAATACAGGAGGTGAAATTCCTATGTTTTTCTAATTTTTTATGTTTTTGGAATAACTCTTTTGCAAAACTTAAATCAAAACCTAAATCAGGTTTAAAAGTTGTATTTCTAATAATTAAATTTTCATCTGTAATGTAGATATTATAGGGTTTTGAAGGCAAACCTTTGTTTATTGTTTCATGTATATTTTCAAGTGAACTATCATAAGAGTGTGTTTGTAAATATTCTAAAACTTCAAAGTGCTTTTTTAGTAGTTCATCTTTTTGTTGGGAATCTTTATAAAGTAATTTTGTTAATAAATTGCTTGTTTCCCTTTGAATTAAATAAAAACTAATTTCTTGATTTTTTGTATGATTATCTTCTAATATTTTTAATAATAATTTATAACTAATAAAATTAAAAACCAAAAAAATAGTGATAATAAAAAATAGAATAGTCGAAGAATTGGGTAAAAACTTTCTCAATATTTGCCTTATTTTAAACATTTAGTTTAACAAATAAAGCCTTAAAATTTTAAATAATAATTTTGACACATGATTGACATTTGAATTTGATATTATAAAATAAAAAAAAGAATGTTCATGAATATTGGTGCTTGGTCAAATTTATTAAAAGAAAATTCTATAAATAATAATAAAGTTTTAGGAAATTCTTTAGAAAGACTATCAACGGGGCTTAGAATAAATAAAGCTAGTGATGATGCTTCTGGATTAGCCATTTCCGATAAATTAAGAACTCAAGCCAGTGGAATAAAACAAGGTATTGATAATGCAAATAGTGCAATAGCTATGATGAATATTGCAGATAAAGCAATGAGCGAACTTAGTAATATTTTAGATACCATAAAAGCAAAAGCAATTCAAATGAATACAGATACAACTTCTGATGAAGGAAGAAAAATCATCAAAACGGATATTTTAAAATTAATAGAAAGTTATGATGATATTGTTTGTAGAACAAATTATAATCAAACACCACTTTTAAATGGTTGTGCAACTCCTTTTGATTTCCAAGTTGGAGATGCTTCGAGTGAAATAATAAGTGTTGATATAGATTCTGTTGAATCAAGAAAAATGGGAGAAGCTGATCCTTATAAATTGAAGAATTTTATTACTGGGTTTAATTCGATGCCAGTTAGCACTTCTGCTTCTTCAACAATAGGAAGTTCGAGTGAAGGGGTAGTTCTAAGTAATGATTTAGCTAACAAAACTCCGGGAACTTCAAATCCTTCAGGAGCTTTTATGATAGAAATTCCGTCTGGAACAAAAGATTTAACACTCTATCTTGATGAGCACTCACTTAAAGATACTCTTCAGATTTTTACTAAAGATGGAAAACATGTATCTGGAACACCTGCAAGTGATTCTATAAGTTGGCAAACGGGATATTCTCCTTTAGATATAATTTCAACTTATTCAAATAAATTTAATACAGGTGCAGTTTATCAAAATGTATTAAGTACTTATCAATTAAATTCAACAACAAATAATTTAGGAAATACATCTGTAAATTACATTGATAAAAATGGAATTAGTCAAATATGGACTATGGGTTCTTATGATGAAATGGTTGTAATTCCTGAAGTAACAGAAAATTTATTAGTATTTGTTAATGGAAATAATAGTAGTAATTATGAAACAGCAGCAGAATGGAGTGCTTTGGATGGAGTTGTGGAAGAAAATAATAATCCAACTTGTGCCTGCGATTCTCTAAATCTAGTAAGAAACGATGATAGTCCAACCTTACTCATTCAATCACAAAATTTAATGAAAGTAATTGATGAAGCTTTAAATCAATTAAATTCCCAAAGAGCAAATGTAGGAGCTGGTACAAATCAACTTGAAACATCAGCGATAAATCAAATGACAAATTATGTAAATTTAAAAAGTGCAGAATCAATAATAAGAGATGTTGATTATTCAAGTGAAAGTTCAAATTTTAATAAAGCAAATATTATTTCACAAGCTGGCTCTTATGTTCAATCTCAAGCTAATGAAATTGATAAACAAAGCGTAGCACAATTGTTAAAATAATCGTCAATATACGCAAAACTATTGAAGTTTTGCATACATTTCAAGAAGTTCTATTTGTTTTTCTATTTCATAGACTTTTAAGTCTAAAGATTTGATTTTTTGTGAATTTTGAAGTGTATCTAAGTCACTTTGAGTTTTGATTTGTGCTTGTTTCTCTTCATTTATGATTTTTAAAATTGAATCATAAACTTCTAAATCATCTTTTGTGATTTGTAGTCTTTCATCTATCATTGCTAATTTTTCAAGTTTTGTTTTGAAAAAAGTTTTTTCATCATCTATACTATTTTCTAAATTAAGTTTAGATTTTAAATAATCAATTCTTTTACTTTGCACATCATTGAAAGTTCTAGTATCCAGTGGGACATTTAGCGTTAATCCAAATGTTTGGTCATTTTCACTTTCAATTGGTTTATTATCTGTTTCGTGATATTTTGAGTAGGTATAATATGCATTAATACTTGGTAGATATTTTGCCATTGTCATATATGAATAATTACCTTTTTTATTTATATCTGCTTCTATTTTTTTTAGTTCAATATTGTTTTCTATGAACTCTTTTTCATTAAACATTTTAAAAGTTGGTAGTTCAAAATTCGTATATTCTTTTGATGAGATATTATTAAA
Source organism: Minisyncoccia bacterium (assembly GCA_041730535.1). GTDB lineage: Bacteria > Campylobacterota > Campylobacteria > Campylobacterales > Arcobacteraceae > Aliarcobacter. The sequence goes on along the minus strand of JBGSBO010000008.1, from coordinate 13,325 downwards.
GCTATTTATTAATTCTTGTTTTTGGTATTTTAAATCAACTAAACTATTTTTTGTACTATTTAAAGTAAGAAGGGCATTATCTAAAAAAGATGCATCTAAAAATCCATTTAAAACTTGTTCTTTTTTTCTGTTTACATCTATTTTTGCATTTTCTAGTGTATATTTTGCTTTTTCTATATTTAGATTTGTTTTTTCAATTAAATACAAAAAATTCAACGCATTTTTTACAAGTTCTTTTTTTTGTTGTTCTAAATCTAAAGAAGCATAACTATAAGATGAATCTGCATATTTTATAGCTTGATAAATTCCACCGCTTTGAAAAATTGGCTGATTTATAGATATTAGTGAACGATCAGTTTTGTACTCTTCTCCTAAATTTTTTTCATATTTATAAGTAATTGGATTTATCCAATCTTTTTTTAGTTTTGAACTATCTTCTTGTATTTGCTCTTTTGATAACTCAAAGCTTTTTAATCTTTTATCAGAAATTATTTTTTCATCAAAAGCATCATTTGAAGCATATAAGTTTAAAGAGATTAAACTACATAATAGTAGTTTAACCTTGTTTGATTTTATCAAGTGCATTTTCTAACCTTTTGAAACCTTCATTTATTTCTTCTTTAGAAATAGTAAGAGCAGGTAAAAGTCTTAGAGTATTTTTCCCAGCTTTTAAAACTAAAACACCGTATTCAAAAGCAGTTTTGATAACTAAAGCTAAAGTATCAGCATCTTTTACTCTTAGTCCTCTCATTAGGCCAAGTCCCACATTATCAGTGAAAATATCTTTGTTGTTCTCATAAATTTCATTTAATTTTTTATTAAAATAAATAATAGTTTCGTCTAATTCACCACTATCTTTAATCTCTTCTAAAATATCTAATACTTCTAATGCAGCAGTTGTAACAAGATAATTTCCACCAAAAGTAGAACCATGATCACCAGGAGAAAAAATATCTTTTAATGTAGTCATAACAGCACCAATTGGAACACCACCACCTAAACCTTTTGCTAAAGTTACAATATCAGGTTGGATTTCATAAAGATTAGCTGCTAAGAACTCACCTGTTCTAAATACACCTGTTTGAACTTCATCAATGATTAATAAAATTTCTCTCTCTTTTAAGAATTTTGCTAATTCTTGAATCTCTTTTTTATCAAATGGTTGAACTCCACCTTCACCTTGAACAAGTTCAATCATGACAGCAACGGTTTCATTATCAATTGAATTATAAATATCATCTATTTTATTATGATATGAAAAACCATCAGGATATGGTGCAAAATTTGGAGTATGCATTGAGCTTTGACCAGTTGCTTTTACCGTTGTGATTGTTCTTCCATGAAAAGAGTGTTCTAATGTGATGACTTTATATCTTTTATTTGCAAATTTTGTTTCACCATATTTTCTAGCAATCTTGATAGCACCTTCATTTGCTTCAGCACCACTATTTGAAAAAAAAGTTCTTATATCATATCCACTTAATTCATGCAATTTTTTTGCAAGTTTTGCTTGAGGTTCTATCGCATATAAATTTGAAATATGAGTGATATTACAAATTTGTTCATAAATTTTATCAGCAACTCTTTTATTTCCATGGCCAACACTACAAACTGCAATTCCTGATGTGAAATCTATATAATCTTTATCATTTTCATCAAAAAGTGTTGCATTTATACCTTTTTTGAAGTTTACATAATTTCTAGCATAAGTATGAAGTACATACTCTTTATCCATTTGTTTAATCATTTTTTTTCCTAAAAAACCAAATATATTATTGGCAAGATTATATCTAAAATAGTTAAACCATTTATTAATAATTATTCATTTATCGCACGACTTATATATCTATTTAAATCAAATAAACCATAATTTAGAGGGTCTTGTTTTTTAAACTCATTTGAAAACCAATCAAAAATTTCCCAAAAATTGGGATTTGCTCTATTTATTGCATATTTAAATATTTTTTTATTATCAAGAGGAGTATCTTTGTAATTTTGTAAAAGATTAAAAAAATCATTTAAATCATCTTGTTTAACACTTACAAAAATATTTGGATATGAACCTACAAAACCTTTTATAAAATTGATTCTATCTTTTGAGGCATTTAATCTTGATTCTTCATCAAAAAGTAGGGCAACATTATTATGCCATCTGTTTATTACCAAGGTGTAAATTAAATTTTCTCCTGAATTCATTTGGATTCTAATGTACGCAAGATTTGATTTATTATCAGTGAAATTTTTTATAATTTCAGAGCTATTTGGTAAAGTCAAAGTTTTTAAAGTATCTTCAATTTCATTTTTTGTATTATAAACAGATTTTATTTTACTGGGTTTATAATCATTTTCAATAAAGTTTATAGAATCTCTTTTTATATTTGTGTACTCAAAAGCTTTTTTAATAAACTCTTCTTTATAGTTTTTTGTTGAGTAATTAATATTAACTTTATTATTTGAAGGAATATAAACACTTAAATATTGAGCCAACCATCCTTCATACCATGAGTTAAAATAATCAATTCTTGACTCTTTTGGTAAAAATTCTAAAAAGTTACTTTCTCCTTCAATTCGAAGTCTATCCATATGGGTTCGCACTAAAAGTTGATGAGGAGTACTTCCAAATACATCGAATCCGGCAACTAAAGAGTAATAAATTCTTTCAAGTAAAGGATAATCAATAACCCAAAGTGTTTTTGGAATATATCCAAGAGCACCTTTGTGAACAGAAGCTGAATCAAAATGTCTATAAATAGTTAGCATAGAGTCATTTTCTTGGCTTTGATTTCCCTTCCATAAATTATCTAAAGATAATCCATCAGGATAATATTGCTTATAAATAGAAGCTTTATTTGTATGATATTTTTTAGATAATTCATAATTATCTAAAGCTTGAAAAGTTTTAAATAAACTAGGGTCTTCTCCAAATTCATTTGGTATTGAAAGATTTGCAATATTATCATGCAAAAAATATTTATCTTTTAAAGTTAAATCAGATTTTGGGTCCATAAACATAACCCAAAAATGATCTTGAATTACATTTAAAGCAATTTGTCCCTTGCAAACAGGACCTCTAATAAATGTCATAATAATATAATGTACATCATCAAGTAAAAATTGGTATCTACTATTAGCTGGTATTTGCTCAAAGGTTTTTAGAGCATTTACAGCTGTTTTGCTATCATATGATGGTAAAAAAGCTTCTTGGTCCCAAGTTGGATTTATAAATAATTCATTATATCTCTCAAGTTTTGCATCATTTAGTTTATAAACCATATGGGTTTTATGAACTATTGTAGAGTCAATTTTTTTAAATCTATAATAAAAATCCCCATCAATTTTATCATATGGAAATCTAGTAGGAATTATTTGAGTATTTTGTCCACTTGGAGTTTTTGACTTTATTAATTCAAAGAAATTTTCACTTTTATCCTCAAAAGAAATATGAGCTAAAAAAAGATGTTCATAAATATATCTAGCACTCACTTGATGTTTTAGATTTTTATTATTTAAAAATTTCTCAAATTTTTTGATTTGGATTTCTTCAAAATTAGTGCTTACTTCTTTTTTTGTATCATCAATTGCTCCTTGTTTTAACCAAGTCATTAAGAGATTATATTCTTGTTTTTTCAAAGCTGGAAATCCGTATGGCATTCCTTTGTGTGGATTGTCTTCAAAATATTCTGATAATTCATTTTTGTCTTTAACACATGTTTTTTCATCTGTTTCAGGGGAATAAACTCCAATATTTAAAGGATTTATATCTTTTTGAAAAAGATACTGCATCATAATAGATTCATTTGAATTTTCTAAACTATCAACCATAGAAAAAAATCCTTTTTTTCTCCACTGTTTTTCATTTACAGCATCCACAAAAAGTCTTGTTGGATCGGCAGCGCTTATTCTATTTGCATAAACATCAGCTTTTGAAGAACCTCTTTGCAGTCCTTCATATGATGAAAGTTTGAGTTGACAAGGTGAGTTATAACAAGAGTGACAAGATACACATCTGCTATCTAAAATAGGTTTTATATCATCGGTAAATGATATGTTTTTATCAATAGTTTCATATTTCACGGGTTCAAGAGGTTTTACTGAACAAGCAGTAAAAAGTAAAGTTAATAAAAAAATAAAAATTATTTGAAATTTCATAAAAAGAGTTCCTAAAAAATAAAGTTTACTATTATACAAAAAGTTATATTTTTTAAACAGCTTTTTGCTAGAATCCAAACTAAAATTAAAGGAAAAAAATGCAGCACTTAATTAGAACTTCGGATTTTTCTAAAGAAGAGATATTATCACTCTTTGATGAGGCAAGGGAATTCTTAAAATTTGAACCAAATGAAATTTTAAAAGGTAAAATAATTGTTACTTTGTTTTTTGAAAATTCTACAAGAACAAGAAGTTCATTTGAAATCGCAGCCAAAAGATTAGGTGCAGAAGTTGTATCTTTAGATGTTAGTACATCATCAGCTTCAAAAGGCGAAACAATATTTGATACAGTTGCAAATATAAATGCAATGAAACCTGATGCTATTATTATTAGACATTCAGAGTGTGGTTTACCTGAATCTTTAACACAATATGTTGATTGCCCAATTATAAATGCAGGAGATGGAAAACATGCTCATCCTACCCAAGCTTTATTAGATTTATTTACTATTTATGAGCATTTTGATGGACAAACTGAAGGTAAAAAAATAGCAATAGTAGGTGATGTTAGAACTTCAAGAGTTGCTGGATCAAATAGAAGATTACTTCCACAATTTGGAATTGATGTTTGTTTCATTTCTCCTGAGTGTTTTAGATATGATGGTGATGAGTTTAAAACTTATATTAATATTTCAGATGTTATTGATGAACTTGATATTATTATGAGTTTAAGAACACAATTAGAAAGACATAATCAAGTATATTTTGAATCTTTAAATGAATATGCAAAAAATTATTGTATTACAAACGAAGTTGTAGGTGATAGAGATATTTTATTATTACATCCAGGTCCTGTAAATAGAAATGTAGATATTAGTGATGAGATGTTAAAAGATCCAAGATCTAAAGTTTTAAAGCAAGTTACAAACGGTGTTGCAATAAGAGCAGCAGTTTTAAAAAAATTAATATTAGGTTAATTTGAGTAAAGAATTAATAAAAGAAAAACTAAATAAATTTGGCTTTGAAAAAGAGCCATTTTTATTTGTATTGTCATATGATTTAAGTGAGTTTTATATAGAAAAACTTTCACTTCTTCCTTCTTCAATAAAATTTGAATTAAATTCAAAAGAACACCAAAAAGATAAAATAGTCAAAAAATCAATACTAAATAAGTTTCCAATATCTTTTGAAGAGTACAAAAATAAGTTTGATAAATTGCAAGAAGAGATAAAAAAAGGAAATTCTTATCTTTTAAATCTTACTGCAAAAACTAAAATAGAAACATTGCATTCTTTAGATGATATTTATGAAAATGTAGAAGCAAAATTTAAACTAAAATTTAAAAATGATAAAAATGATTTTGTTTGTTTCTCACCTGAAAGATTTGTAGAAATCAAAAAAAATAAGATTTTTACCTATCCAATGAAAGGAACAATTGATGCAAATATTCCAAATGCACAAGCCCGAATTTTAGGTGATACAAAAGAGATGGCTGAACATACCATGGTAGTTGATTTATTAAGAAATGATTTGGGAATAGTTGGTTCAAAAGTTAGGGTTGATAAGTTTAGATATGTTGAAAAAATAAATGCAGGAAATAAAAAACTTTTGCAAGTTAGTTCAAAAATATCTGCAAATTTGCAAAATAATTGGCATGAAAATATTGGAGATATTATCACTTCAATTTTACCAGCTGGTTCAATTACAGGAACACCAAAGAAAAAAACGGTTGAGATTTTAAATAGAGTTGAAGATTATGATAGAAGTTTTTATACGGGAATTTTTGGAGTTTTTGATGGGATTAATTTAGATTCATCTGTAATGATTAGATTTATTGAAGCCAATAAAGATGGGCAAATGTTTTATAAAAGTGGTGGGGGAATCACTATTGATTCAAATGTTTTAAATGAGTATCAAGAGTTGCTTGATAAGATTTATTTGCCATTTTAAAAAGGAAAAATCATGGAAGATATAAAATATTTTGAAACAATAAAATGTGAAGATTATGAGATTTCTAATTTAGAATATCATAATAAAAGAGTTGCAAATACAATTGGCTTAAATCTAAATTTACAAGAGTATATTTATCCTTTTTCTTCTGAACTTCTAAGATGTAAAGTAATTTATAATAAAAATGAAATATTAGATGTTTCTTATTCTCCTTATAATAAAAGAGAAATAAAGGCATTTAAGTTGATTTTTGAGGATGAAATATCTTACAGTAAAAAATTTTTAGATAGAAATTATTTGGATAAACTTTATAAAAATAAAGGTGAATTTGATGAAATTATTATCATAAAAAATGGTATTGTAAGTGATACAAGTATTGCAAATATTGCTATTTTTTATGAAAACTCTTGGATAACTTCAAAAAACTGTTTATTACAAGGTACAACAAGAAATAGATTAATTGAAGAGAAATTTTTAATAGAAAAAAATATTAGTGTTTCTATGTTAAAAAATGCTTCTAAAATCGCACTTATGAATGCAATGATAGGCTTTGATATAAAAGAAGATTATTCTTTTAGCGAATAAACTCTATTTAATAGTTTATTCCATTTATCATCTTTTCCCCAATTTACATTTATTTTTTCACTTAATTTATTGTTTTGGAGTTTGTAAGAATCGATTTCATTAAAAATAAATTTTGGAAGTAGTTTAGGTCTTTTTGTAATAGAAATAACTTTTGAACTTAAATTATCTAAAACCAAAGGAACAGAGTTTTTATTTTCTAAATACAGTAAAACCATATGCGCACTTCTTTCTCCTTTTATATCAACAACAGCAAAATAAAGGTTTTCTTTTGGAATATCAAGCTCTAAAAGGGTGAAATATTTAGCAATTGCATAATCTTCACAATCTCCATGACCTTGTAGTAAAAACTCTTTAGGTGTCGCCCAATAATCAACAGAGGAAGAAGTAGAAATATCATGTGCTGGCAAAATTTTATTTATAAAAGAGTTTATATGAGATAGTTTTCTAATTAGATCATAATCTTTAACTTGAGTTTTTAAGGTTTGATATTTATCTAATCTATTTAAAATAAAAGATTTTTTAGAGGACTTATCAATATAATCAATGTCTTTTTTATTGAGTTCAAATTCATAGGCCAAAGCCTGATTTAATAGTATAAATATAAGGAAAATTATTTGTTTCATAAGATATAATAACATTAAATTTTTGAAATAGGGATTAATTATGATAAACGATATTATCGAAAGTGAAGAGTATAAACAATTAGTAGAAATACAAATAAAAGAGACTATTCTTTTTTTATTAAATAAAAATCAAGAGTTTTCAATAACGGCAAATATTGCACCTATTTCTTTTGAACCAGAGCTTCCAAGAACAATAAAAGAACAAATGCACAAATTTTCACTATTTATTTTAAGTAATTATACATATACAACCGTTCAAGTTGATAATGAATATATTAGTTTTGAAGCAGGATTTGGAAATGAAAATTTTGGTTCAGTTGTAAAAATACCATTACATGCGGTTTTTCAAATAATTGTAGATGAATCAATTTTATATATAAATTCACTTGCAACAGTTGAAAAGTTTAATAAAGATTTGAAGAAGAATTCATTTGATGTATTTAAAAATAATCCTAATAATAAAAAATTTAATTAAAAGAAATACTAAAAAGTGAAATACAAAATTGAATTAAAAAAAGCATTTCAGGTTTCTATCCCTGTAATGATGGGCTATTCTGTTTTAGGATTTGCCTTTGGATTATTATTAGTATCGTTTGATTATTCCTGGTATTTAGCTCCTTTGATGTCACTATTTATTTATGCTGGAGCATTACAGTTTGTTGCTATAAACTTTTTTAATTTAAAAGCTGGAATGATAGATATTGCAATCGCTTCTTGGTTTATAAATATTAGACAGTCATTTTATGGATTATCTCTTTTAAAAAGATTCAAAGATAGTGGTAAATTAAAACCATATTTGATTTTCTCCCTAACAGATGAAACATATGCACTTTTAACAACTATAAAAGATGATGAATCATTAAATAAACCTTGGTATTACTTTTTTTTAGGTGCCCTTAATCAGTTTTATTGGCTTTTAGGCTCAACTCTTGGAGCAATTGTTGGCTCTAATATAAAATTTAATACAGCAGGTTTAGAATTCTCTTTAACAGCACTTTTTGTGGTACTTTGCATTGAACAATATAAAAATTTACAAAATATAACTCCTTTTATAATAGGTTTAATATCATCTATTTTTGCACTTTGTTTTGTTCCTAGTGATAAGATGTTAATTGTTTCAATTATTATTGCATTATTATTGCTATTTAGTTTCAAAAAAAGAGTCGGAAATGAGTAATTATGAGATATATATAGCTATTGCTATTATGACAGTAGTCAATTATTTTACTAGGTTTTTTCCATTTTTATTTTTTAGAAAAAATGACCTACCAGCTTATATTTTATTTATTGAAAAATATTTTCCATCAGTTATCATGACTATTTTGATTGTTTATACATTAAAAGATGTAGAGTTTATTCAATTTCCATATGGATTAAAAGAAATAGGTGGGATAATTTTTACTGCAATTTTGCATTTAACACTTAAAAACTATTTGATTTCAATATTTGCAGGTACAATTTTCTATATGGTTTTAGTTCAATATTTATAAAAAAGATAAAGGAAAGTTTATTTAAAAGAGAAAAATAAAATAGGATAAACCTATTTTATTTATTTTTTTGGTGAAAATGGGAAAAGTGCACTTCCCCAAGTTAATCCACCACCGAAGGCATCAAAAAGAACTGTATCACCAGCTTTTATTCTACCTTCTTCATATGCATCATTCATGGCCATAGGAATTGAAGCAGCTGATGTATTTCCGTATTTATGTACAGTAACTACAGTTTGCTCTTCACTAAAACCTAAAGCTTCACCTACAGCTTTTATGATTCTATAGTTTGCTTGATGAGGAATAAAGTGATTTATATCCTCATTTGAAAGATTATGTTTTTGCATCATTATTTGAACATCTGATGTTAAAGTTTTAACAGCTAGTTTGAAAGTTTCATTTCCTTTCATTTTTATACATGCCATTTTATTTTCTAAAACTTCAGCAGAACAAGGATGTTTACTTCCTCCTCCTGCTGTTTTTATTAAATCTTCATAGTTACCATCACTTGAACAATTTACATCAATAATTGATTCATCTTTATTTGTTGTAGCGGAAATTATTGCAGCTCCTGCCCCATCTCCAAAAATAAAACAAGTTCCTCTATCTGTATAATCTAAGATAGAAGTGTATGTTTCTGCTCCAATAATAAGAACATTTTTCTTCATCCCTGATTCTATAAATGCTTTTGCGATTGAAACGGCATATACAAATCCAGTACATGCAGCACTTATATCAAAGGCCATAACGTTTGGTAATCCAACTTTTGCTGAAATTAAACAAGCTGTTGATGGCATACATAAATAATCAGGAGTAACAGTTGCACAAATTACTAAATCAATTTCTTCTTTAGCAATTCCAGCTCTATCGATTGCAACTTGGGCAGCACGTGCACCTAAATCAGATGAAGCTTCATCAACTTCAGAAATTCTTCTTTCTTTGATACCAGTTCTTTTTGTAATCCACTCATCAGTAGTATCAATAATTTTTTCAAAATCTGCATTTGTCATAATCTTTGGAGGAATATAAGCTCCAATAGATCTAAAAGCTGCATATGTCATTTACATATCCTTAAATTGAATATAGAACTAAAATTAATTTTCTAAATTTGTAGCACTATATTTTGCTAATCTTTGTTCAATTATATTATCTAAATTTGAACTTGCTGCATTAATTGCTTGAAATATAGCATTTTGTATCGCCTTCGGATTAGATTTTCCATGGGCAATAATAACAGGAGCTTTAACTCCTAAAAGCGGAGCTCCACCATATTCAGCATAATCAACTCTTACTTTTAAGTTTTTGAAAACTTTTCTCATAAGAACTGCACCTGCAATTGAGATTAGAGATCTTTTTAAATTTTTCTTAATAATTTTACCAATTGTGTCTGCAACACCTTCGGCTGTTTTAAGTAAAATATTACCAACAAAACCATCACAAACTACAACATCAACGGTTCCTTTAAAGATATCACTACCTTCAACATTTCCAGCGAAATTAGGAATTTTTGATAATAATTTATAAGCTTCTTTAGTAACTTCATTACCCTTGCTATCTTCTTCCCCATTACTTAATAATCCAACGATAGGCTCATCAAGTCTAAGAACATATTGAGCATAAACTTGACCCATAACTGCAAACTCAAATAAGTTTTTTGCATCGCTATCTACATTTGCTCCAACATCTAATACCAATGTATTTTGATTTTCACTTGTAGGCATTAATGTAGCAATTGCTGGTCTATTTACACCTTTAATTCTTCCTATTCTAAGTGTTGCTAATGACATCGAAGCTCCAGAATGCCCAGCAGATACAACAGCATCAGCATTTCCTTCACGAACAAGTTCAATAGCTTTATAGATAGTAGATTCTTTTCGCTTCAAAGCATCTGTTGCAGAATCACTCATACTAATTACATCATTTGTATCTAGTATTTCTATTCTTGATAAAAGGTTTTGTGGGATAAGTGGTAAAATTTGATTTTTTTTACCTACTGCAATTGCAGTGAAGTTATTATTTTTTTTAAGTGCTGATACTAAGCCTTCTATTATAGGTTCAGGACCGAAGTCCCCACCCATAGCATCTATTGCAATTCTTAGCATTAGTTTTTGTATTCACCAGTAGTTGGATTAACCATGTGAGGCATCTTCCATGTTCCATCTGTGTCTTTTACAGGTTTTTTTAATGTTATTTTGTAGTGAGTTCTTCTTTTTGCTGCTCTAGTATGAGAAACTCTTCTCTTAGGTACTGCCATTTTAATTCTCCTTAAAATTCTTTTTCAAAATTATCACCAAGTTGTAAACAATTGTTACATATGTGATAGTCGCTTTTTATACTGTTTAATTCACTTTCAATGATTTCATTAAAATCAATTAAACCGTTTTCCACTTCAATTACTAAATATTCACTTTCATCTTTTTTATAGACACCATCACTTAATAATAAATGAAGTTCTTCATCAACTTCAATTACCTCTGTAATGCCACATCTACAACAATCGATATCAGTACTGCCTTTTAGTACTGCGTCAACTTTTACTAATGATTGCGATATTTTACAAAAAGTACCTTCAATTTTAACTGAATTGTAATCAATTTCCAATTCTTTGCTAGTTTGAGGGGCTTTTCTAAATTCTATTTTCATTATAAAACTAATTAATTAATCAATAATTAACAAATTTCTTTTTGTGCAAAAAAGAAATTGATCTCATTTGCTGCATTTTCTAATGAATCAGAACCATGAACTGCATTTGCATCAATTGATTCTGCAAAATCTGCTCTAATTGTTCCAGCAGCAGCTTCTTTAGGATTAGTTGCACCCATTAATTCTCTGTTGATTGTCATTGCGTTAACACCTTCTAAAACTGTAACTACAACTGGACCTGAAATCATGAACTCAACTAAGTCTTTAAAGAAAGGTCTTGCTGCATGAACTGCATAAAAAGCTTCAGCTTCAGCTTGGCTTAATTGCATTTTTCTAGTAGCTGCAATTCTTAATCCAGCTGTTTCAAATCTGTCTAAGATTTTTCCAACTACATTTTTTGCTACAGCGTCTGGTTTAATGATTGATAATGTTTGTTCCATTACTTATATTCCTCGATTTTTTTTAAGTCGCGGATTATACCTAAAAAATAAAAAAAAGGCAAGTAGTGTTAACTACTTGCCTTTTTTTACTATAAATTGATAGTTAATTTTTAATATTAATCTTCAACAACTGGAGAACCAACAGTTCCTCTATCTTCTCTTTCAACAGCACTTGAACCAACTTCGTCCCATACAATACAACCTTCAGTTGGACATGCATCAGCACATGCTGGAGCGTCATTATGACCTACACACTCAACACATTTATCAGAGTACACATAATATGTATCTTCACCTGTTGGATTTTCGTCGTTATCAACTATTGCTTCTACTGGACACTCATCTAAACAAGCATCACAACTAATACAGATATCAGTAATTCTTACTGCCATAGTATTTCTCCTTAATAAATTTTAGAAAACTCTATCACAGTAAATATAAAAATATCTTTAAAATCTTTAAATTATTGCATCTTAATAAATTTAATGTTTCAAAGTGTAGTTTTATAATTTCTAAATAGATAGGATAATTTTTATTATAAGATAATATTTTTTATAAATTTTAGAATTTAAGCTAACTTACAGTTATTTTTTTTGAATTTGTTATATAATTTCGTAACTAAAAAATTAATATTAAAAGGATTTAAATATGTTAGTAACTAAAAAAGCTCCAGATTTTACAGCAAAAGCTGTACTTGCAGATGGTCAAATTGTAGAAAATTTTAACTTATATGAAAACATTGGTGAAAAAGGTGCAGTATTATTTTTCTACCCATTAGACTTTACATTTGTATGTCCATCTGAAATTATTGCTTTCTCAAAAAGAATTGAAGATTTTACTTCAAGAGGAGTATCTGTAATTGGTTGTTCAGTTGATTCACAATTCTCGCACTTTGCATGGAGAGAAACACCAGTTGAGCAAGGTGGAATTGGAAGAGTTAAATTTCCATTAGTAGCTGACCTTTCAAAATCAATTTCAAGAGATTATGATGTATTATTTGGTGAATCAGTTGCATTAAGAGGGTCTTTCTTAATTGATTCTGATGGGACAGTTAGACATGCTGTAATTAATGACTTACCATTAGGAAGAAATATTGATGAAATGATTAGAATGGTAGATACAATGTTATTTACAAATGAGCATGGTGAAGTTTGTCCTGCTGGTTGGGTAAAAGGTGACGAAGGTATGAAAGCTAATACTGCTGGTGTAGCTGAGTATTTAGCAAAAAATGAAGGAAAGTTATAATATTTAACTATGTTATATCTGTAATAAAAGGGAGTCAATTTTTTTGATTCCCTTTTTTTATGCTAAGCCCTAATAATTCCATACTAAATTAGACAACAAGCCGACTTGCTCTATAATTAGGTACTTTAAAGCGAAAAAGTTACACCTAAAACTTTCACCTACTGGGTGTAACTTTTTCTAACTCAGGATTAGATTATGGCACA
>JBGSBO010000007.1:0-41571 GCA_041730535.1 Minisyncoccia bacterium | reverse complement strand
TCTGCTTCAATTATAATGTATCAAGAAATTTTTCGGGATAACGAGCTTTTATTTAAAGCTAGTTTTAAATTAGCATTTTTAAAAAACTATAAACCTTCGAAAATTCCTATGGAATTATTAAAAATATTTAATTAAGGAAATATCATGTTTAAATCTATATTTATAATGATTTTTTTATTTTCATTTTCTTATTCAAATGAAGATATTTTAAATCAAAATCAAACTTTTTTTTTACCACAACAAGGAAATGAAGCGAAAGATAAGATTGTTGAGTTAATCTTGACATCAAAAGAAAGTATTAAAATTTCTATGTATAATTTTTCCTATAAAAAATTTGCAAAAGAATTGGTAGAGGCTTCTACAAAAGGCATAAAAGTAGAATTAATATTAGATAAAGAAAAAGTTGAAGAAGATAATGATATTTATAAATATTTAAAAAATAATGGAATAAATATAATTATTCCTAAAAAAAAGCTTCATACTAAAATAGCTCTATTTGATAATAAGATATTATTAGTAGGTAGTTTAAATTGGACAAAAGAATCTTTTGAAGATAACTATGAAATATTATTAATATTAAATGATGAAAAAATAATTAATGAAACAATTATTTTTTTAAATAGTTTCAAATAATTTGCACACATTTAAAAAGAACTCAAGATTATAAGTTAAATTCATTTAAAAAAATTTACAAAAAATCAAGTAAAAAGAAGCTAATATATTATTTGAGATTATTAAAAATATAAAGGAATATATAGTGTTAGAGATATTTGTTATTGCTTATTGTCTGTATTTTGCATTCAGTACGTATACATCTTTTATGCAAATAGGTTTTGTTAAAGATGCTAAAAAATTAAAACCAATTATTTTAGATTCAAAGAAATATGAGGAAGCTTCAAATTATTCAATTGAAAAAGAAAAAATTGCTATAGCTTCATCATTTTATGATTTTATTTTATTTATTTTATGGATTAGTTTTGGTTTATCATTATTGAATTCTTTAATTAATGTTGAATCTATGTGGTTGAAAGCTGTTATTTTTGTGGATTTATTTATTGTTATAAATTGGATTTTTACTTTACCTTTCGAGTTGTATTCTACTTTTAAATTAAATAAAAAGTATGGTTTTTCAAATATGACACCTGCTTTATTTATAAAAGATACTTTAAAAACTGGATTATTATTTTTAATATTTGGTTCAGGGGTAATTGCTGGAATTTCATTTATTATAAATAGTTTTTCTACTTGGTGGATTTGGGGATTTATTTTTATATTTGTAATTATTATTTTAATAAATATGCTTTATCCAGTAATTAGAGATAAGATGTTTGATAAATTTGAAAAATTAAAAGACAAAGAATTAGAACAAAAAATTGAGAATCTTTTAGATGAAGTTGGATTTAAAAGTTCAGGTGTGTTTTCTGTAGATGCTAGTAAAAGAGATAATCGTCTAAATGCTTATTTTGGTGGATTGGGTGCTACAAAAAGAGTTGTTTTATTTGATACTTTAGTTGAGAAATTAACACATAATGAACTTTTGGCTGTTTTAGGACATGAGTTAGGGCACTTTAAAAATGGTGATATTGTTAAAAATATCGGAATCATGGGTGTTGTTATGTTTGTGTTTTTTGGAATTTTTGGGAATTTGCCAGATGAATTATTTTTAGGATTATCTTTGAATAACGAGCCATATGCAATTATTGCTGTATTCTTGATTTTTTCACCAATTTTATCATTTTTTTTAATGCCTTTAATTTCACTAATTTCAAGACATAATGAATACGCAGCAGATACTTTTGGTTCAAATTTATCATCAAAAGAGGATTTAGTAAGTGCTTTATTAAAACTTGCTAATGAAAACAAATCATTTCCTCTTTCTCATCCAATTTATATCTTTTTTTATTATTCTCATCCACCATTAGTAGAGAGATTTAAAGAATTAGGTTATGATGTAAATAATATTAATAATGAAGGATTTAATTATGCTAAATAATGGAATGATTGAGGTGAATTATTTGACATTAATAGTATCTGTAATTGCTATTTTAGCTGGTTTGTTGATTATTTTACAATTTTCAAGACAAAAATATGAAAATCAGTTAAAAGCTCTTCAAGATGAAGCTTTATTAAAATTGAAAGCATTAAATGAAAGAATTGAGTTGAATCATAGTTTATATGAAGGTCAAATTAATACTTTAAATACTGAAAATAGAAAACTAGAGGAAGAAAAAAAGCTTATTAAAGAGAGTTCTGAAGATAAATTAAAAATTATAGAAAAACACGCTTCTCAAATAAATACTAATACGATTGAAACTTATGAGTTAAAATTATCTAATTTAAGCAAAATATCTGATACTAAAGAAAAACAATTATTAAGAGAATTTGAAATAAAAGAAGAAAATTTTAATGAAAAAATTACTCTTTTAGAAGATTCAAAAAAGCAGATGAAAATCGAATTTGAAAATCTTGCAAATAAACTATTTGATGAAAATCAAAAAAAATCAAATATTAACTTAGGTCAAGTTTTAACTTCATTCAAAGATCAACTTGATTCTTTTGGAAAAAGAGTAAATGAAATTTATAATGAAGAAACAAAACAAAGATCTTCATTATTAACAGAAATTAAAAATTTAAAAGATTTAAATAATCAAATATCAACGGATGCTGTGAATTTAACAAAAGCTCTAAAAGGTCAAAATAAAACTCAAGGGGATTGGGGAGAAATGATTTTATCTTCTATTCTTGATCAAACAGGCCTTAGAGAAGGTAAGGAATATACAATTCAAGGTTCATTTAATGATACAGAGGGAAAAAGATTAAGACCTGATGTTATTGTTCATTTACCTTCAAAAAAAGATATTGTAATAGATTCTAAAGTATCATTGAATTCATATATTTCTTATTGTAAAACAGAAAATGAAGCTCATAAAGAAACAGCATCAAAAGAGTTGGTAAAATCTATAGTTTCTCATATAAGAGGATTAAGTTCTAAAAAATATGAAGAAATTGAAGGTGTTAGAACTTTAGATTTTGTTTTAATGTTTATTCCTGTTGAAGGTGCTTTTATTTTAGCAACATCTACAGATGATTCCTTATTTAAAATGGCATTTGAACATAATATTATGTTAGTTTCCCCATCAACTTTATATGTTACTTTAAGAACTATTGAGAATATTTGGAGAAATGAACACCAAAATGAAAATGCACAATTAATCTCCAAAAAAGCAGCTGATTTGTATGATAAATTTGCTGGATTTGTTGCTGATATTGAAGATATTGGTGTTAATATAAATAGAACTCAAAAATCTTATGAAAGTGCAATGAATAAATTAACATTAGGAAATGCAAATTTAATTAAAAGAGCTGAAGAGTTTATAGAGTTAGGAGTTAAGCCTAAAAAACAAATATCTTCTAAATTATTAATTCAAGAAGAAGAGTAATATTATGGAATTAGCTATTTTATTAGCAAATAATTTTTTAATATTATTGGATGCAATGGCTATTTACGTTTTATTTGGATTGTTATTTGCTGGTATTTTAAAACAGATTATTCCAGATGATTTTGTTATAAAACATCTAGGACGGGGTTCTGTTTCTTCTGTTGTTAAAGCTACATTATTTGGAATTCCACTTCCTGTTTGTTCGTGTTCGGTTATTCCTCTTGCTCAAAGTCTTAAAAAAGAGGGTGCTAGTAAAGGTGCAGTGCAGAGTTTTTTAATTTCATCACCCATTACAGGTGTTGATTCTATTTTAGCAACATTTTCTTTTTTTGGTTTAATATTTACAATTTTTAGAGTTATTTCTTCTGTGATAATTGCAATAACTGTAGGACTTATTCAAAATTTTGTAGATAAAGATGAAAAAATCATTAAGGAAGAAGTATCTATTTCTTCTTGTGGATGTTCAAATTCATGCTCTTCCTCAAGTGTAAAAAAAAGTTTTTCTATAAAAAAAGTTTTTTTCTATGCTTATGTAACACTTTTTGTGGATATGGTTAAACCTTTATTTATTGGTTTAATTTTTGGGGCTTTATTTACTACTCTTGCACCTAAAGAGTATACCTCTTTACTTTTTGAAAATCAGATTTTAACTTATATTGTAATCATGCTTTTTTCTATGCCTTTATATGTTTGTGCAACGGCTTCCTTGCCAATTGCAGCTGCTTTAATGCTTGAAGGAATGAGTGCTGGAGCTGCTTTTATCTTTTTAACGGCAGGTCCAGCAACAAGTGCTATTACTATGAGTGTTGTTTATAAAACTTTGGGTAAAACTTCATTGATAATTTATTTAAGCACTATTTCTGTGTTATCACTTGTTTTTGGGTTTCTTTTTGATTTATTTTTTAGTGATATAAATATTTTGCAATTTAATTTACACGATGAAGAAACAAATTTAATTTCTCAAATTGCAAGTTTTATTATGCTTTTTTTAATGGCTTATTATTTAATAAAACCTTGGCTTTTTAGAAAAAAAATAACTAATACTTCGTGTTATTCTTCTAGTTCATCTTCTTGTGAAGATTTAAAAGTTGAAACTAAAATTGATAATAAATTAAATTTTACAAAAAATAATCCAAGTTCAAACAATTTTAAATTTAAGGTTTAATAGGTGAAATGGGAAAATAATAGAAGAAGCTCAAATGTAGAAGATAAAAGAAACGATTCTTCTTCAAATTTTGGTTCAAATCAAAATAGTTCAATAATGATGCTTTTACCTCTTATTAAAATGTTAATTGGAACAAAAATCGGAAGAATTATTTTAATTATTGGGGTAATTGCTTATTTTATGGGATTTAATCCTTTGGCACTTTTAAATATGCAAGAAGGTAGTTCTTTTAATTCTTCATCTACTGTTGTAAATACTCAAAAAGATGATAAAAGTGCTCAATTTGTAAGTACTGTTTTAGCACAAACAGAAGATATTTGGTCAAATGTTTTTAAAAAATATAATGCTAATTATATTGAACCTAAATTAGTTTTATTTAGAAATTCTGTTAAAAGTGGATGTGGTTTTGCTTCTTCCCAAACTGGACCTTTTTATTGTCCTGCTGATCAAAAAGTTTATTTAGATTTATCATTTTTTGATGAATTAGCAAAAAGACATGATGCTCCTGGTGATTTTGCACAAGCTTATGTTATTGCTCACGAAATTGGGCATCATGTTCAAAATATAACAGGAACTATTTCAAAAGTACAAAAAGAAAAACAAGCTTTAAATGATGAAAAACAAAATGTTTTACAAGTAAAAGTTGAATTACAAGCTGATTGTTATGCAGGACTTTGGGCATATTATAGTAAAAAAGATTTTGATTCAATAGAAGAGGGAGATATTCAAGAGGCTTTAAATGCTGCAAGTGCAATAGGTGATGATACATTACAGAAAAAAGCTCAAGGATATGTAGTTCCTGATGCTTTTACACATGGAAGTGCAGCTCAAAGAATGGCTTGGTTTAAAAAAGGTTTCCAAAATGGTACTTTAGAATCTTGTAATACTTTTAATTAAGTTAGAATTTTATAAAAAACTATTTTTTTATATTTCTGATTATATTTAATAAATTCAGATTATTTAAAATATATATAGCCATAATTGTACATATCGTACCTATTATTGTTGTATATGTTATTTTTTCGTTTAAAAAAACTGCTCCAAGTATCAATGCTGATGTGGGAACTAAAAATATAAAACTAGTAACTTCTTTAGTTCCTATTTTTGTTATACCAATAAAATAAATAGAAGTTGCAAATGTTGTACTTAATATTGTTATTATAAACATATTTAACCAAAAAATATTATCAAAATTTAAAATATTATTAAAAATATTATTCTCTATAAAAAATATATAAATAACAAATGTTGAAATAATATAAACATAAAAAGTAAATACCATTGCATTTATTTTTGTTGCTTTTGAACTAATGATTGTTAATATTGGCCAAAGAATAGAAGCAATCAAAAAATAAGTATTATCTTTTGAAAATATCTCTGCTAAATTAAAACTCCAAATATTCAACATAGTTAATACTCCAAAACCACCAAGAATTAGAGCAAAAGAGTGTTTTAAACTAATAGTTTTTTTATTAATGATTGCTAAAATTATAAAAGTATTTATAGGAATCAAAGTAGTAACTAAAGCCCCACCAAAACCAGCAGTTCCATCTTCTACACCTAAAAAGAAAACTAAAGAATATAAAACTAAAACTATTGAAGCTATTAATATTAAAAATAAGCTTTTTAAATCAAGTTTAAAAGAAAATTTAAAATAATATAAAATAGGGAACATAGAAACAAAGGATATTCCCATTCTTAAAAATACTAATTCATATTCATTTATATAAGCGCTTAAAATTTTTACATTCACCCATGATGCTCCCCAAAACACCATAGCAAACACCATCAAAATATAAAAATTATTTTTACTCATTTACTTTAGATGATTTAACAATAATATATCAACTAAATCTCCAGCTTTTAAATCACTACTATCATCTTTTTGTATAAGTAGGGCAGGGCTTTCAAGCATATTTGTTAATATTGCACTTGTACCTTCTTTTTTACCATCAAAGTTTATTAAGTATTGTTCATTTTTGTACTCTACGTTACATGCTGTAAAAATTGTTTTATTCATTTTTCGTGGTAAATCTTGATTTATTTTTGCTTTTACGATAGGTAAAGATTCGTTTGCATTTCTAAATTTGAAAATTAAAGGTAAGACATAAAGTATTGCACAAACAGTAGAAGAATAGGCAAATCCTGGAAGTGCAATAATGATTTTATCATCTTTAATAGCTGCTAAAATATGCATACCTGGTTTTATAGTAACTCCATGAAACAACACTTGAGCATTAAGTTTATCTTTTATAACATCTTGCACAAAATCATAATCACCAACAGAAACACCCCCTGTTGTAACAACTATATCTGCTTTTTGTAAAGCAGTTTCAAGCAAATTTGTAATTGAATCCATATCATCTTTTACGATTCCCATTTGAATAGTGTTTGCACCATTACTTTTAAATAAAGCTTCTAATGTTAGATGATTTGAACTTCTAATTTGAGAGTCATTAGTTTGCGTTTCTCCTAAATCTAAAACTTCACTTCCTGTACTTGCAATAGCAATTGTAGGATTTATAATAACTTCAATTTGTGAAATATTAAGAGATGCTAAAACGCCAATCTCAGCAAAACCAACAATAGTTCCTTTTTTTATTAGAATTTCATTGTTTTTATAGTTTTCACCTATTTCTCTCACAGCAAAACCGAAAGGCACTTCTTTTGTTATTTTAATCTGATTATTTATTACTTCAACATTTTCAATAGGAATTAAAGTATCACTACCTTTGGGCATTAAAGAACCTGTAAAAGTTTTTATACAGGTACTTATTAATACTTCTTTTTCAATAATACTTCCAGCAGGATTTTTATCAATAATTTCAATTGAATTATTTTTCATATCAGCATATTTTATTGCATAACCATCCATCGCTGATGTTGGAAATTCAGGGTTATTATGATTTGCGATTATATCTTTTGCAATAACTCTGCCAATTGCATTTGTAATAAATAACTTTTCAGTACTTTGTTTACTTAAAACAATATCACCTAGTATTTCTAATGATTTCTTATAACTTATAAAATTTCTCATAAGGTTTATATTTGCTTATTTAATTTATTATATTTATGAACAATAATTTGTTGAAAAAGCATTGCTCCAAAACCACTAGGTAAATCTTCATTACTTTTTTCTACATTTTGAATAATGCTTCTAATCTGATCTTCAGTCATATTTATAGCTAATGGCAATACTGTTTGAATAACTTTTTGTCTAAATTCTTTTTCTTCTTCTAATGTCATTTTAAATCTTTATCTATTATTTATGAAATTATATATTGTTTATCTAAAAAATTGAGTAAAATAATCATTATTTTTTCAAAAAATTATCTTATTTATATATTATTTCATATTTGCTTTGATATGATAGTGAATATTTTTTAAAGGATAGTCTTGGAAATTAAAATTGCAACAGACGAAGAAATAAAATATTGTTATAAAATTATGCATCAAAACAAAACAGAATTATCTGAGGTAGATTTTATTAATTCAATTTCTCATCAAATTAAAAATGGATATAAAGTTGTATATGTATTAGACAATAAAGAAATTATTTGTGTAACTGGGTTTTTGATAAGTCAAAAATTAGCTGGGGGAAAACATTTATATATTGATGATTTCGTAACTAATAAAAGTGTAAAATCTTCAGATGCCGCAAAAGCCTTGTTAGATTTTATAAAAATTTATGCAAAACAGCAAAATTGTAACTCAATTCACTTAGATTCATCAGTTGAGCGAACAGAAGCTCATAAATTCTATTTGAAAGAGAACTTAAAAATTGATACTTATCACTTTAGTATAGATTTAAATTAAATCATTAAAAAAGCTTTGAGAACTTTTTTGATATAATCACAGAAAATTTTATAGGAATAATATATTGGTTGAATTAAGTAAAAAAATTTCTACAATAGTTGGAAAAACTAATGCAGAATATGGATTAATAAAAGAGGGTGATAGAATATTAGTAGGATTTTCAGGTGGAAAAGACTCTCTTACATTAATTCATACATTAAATAGAATTAAAAAAGTTGCACCATACAATTTCGAATTTAAAGCTGTAACTGTAACTTACGGAATGGGTGAACAAGTTCAATTTTTGAGTAATCATTGTAAAGAGTATGGAATTGACCATGAAATTATAGATACTCAAATATTTGAACTAGCAGGTGAAAAAATTAGAAAGAATTCATCTTTTTGTTCATTCTTTTCAAGAATGAGAAGAGGATATTTATACTCAACAGCACAAGAACAAGGTTTCAATAAACTCGCTCTTGGACATCATTTAGATGATGCAATGGAATCATTTTTTATGAATTTCTTTTATAATGGAACAATGCGTTCTATGCCTCCTAAATATAAAGCAGAAAATGGTTTAGAAGTAATAAGACCGTTAATATTTTGTAGAGAAAGACAATTACGTGCATTTGCTGATACAAATGAAATAAATGTAATTGGTGATGAAGCTTGTCCAGGTCTTAGATTTGATGTAAAAATGCCACATGCAAGAGCTGCTACAAAAGAATTACTTGCAAAATTAGAAGAAGATAATCCAAAAATATTTGTATCCATGAAAGCAGCTTTTAGTAATATTCAATTATCAACATTTTTTAATAAAGATGATTTAGATAAAAATGAGAATATTGAAGAAGATGATATTATATGAAAATATTAATATCCTCTTGTTTATTAGGAGAAGATGTTAGATATGATGGAAATAATTCATCAATAGCTTTTAATCCGAAATTTGCATTTTCATTAAAAGAATTATTTATGGACATTCTTTGTGATAATGAAATCTACTCTTTTTGTCCAGAAGTAGCTGGTGGCTTGGGAATTCCACGAATTTCTGCTGAAATAGTAAAAAATGATAAACCTTTTATAGTAAAAAATGAAGAAGGAATAGATGTTACGATGAATTTTCTTCTTGGCGCAAAAAAAGCTTTAGATATTTGTAAAGAAGAGAATATAAAAATTGCTTTATTAAAAGCAAACTCTCCTTCTTGTGGAAATATTAATATTTATGATGGAACGTTTACTAATAATCTAACTGATGGTCAAGGTTTAACGGCTAGGCTTTTAAAAGATAATGAAATTGAAGTTTTTAATGAAACACAACTAAAAGAGTTAGCCAAATTTATAAAAACTAATAAATAGTTTTTATAAATTTTCATTCACTAAATTTGAAAGTCTTAAAGGATCTAAAGCTCCTGAAATTCTTTTTTTCTCCATACCATTTTTATATACTACTAATGTTGGAATTGATCTAATAGAAAATTTAGCCCCTAGATTTGGGTGAGCTTCCGTATTTACTTTTACAAATAGAGCTTTTAATGGATATTTTTGTGCAACTTCACTAAATATTGGAGCCATCATTTTACAAGGGCCACACCATGGTGCCCAAAAATCTACGATTACTGGAATTTGTGAATTTACAATTACATGGTCGAAATTTGACTCATCTAATGGCATTGGAGTTGTATCTAATAATGAATTTTTACATGAACCACAATTTGCTTTTGTATATGTATCTTTTTTTGGAATGGCATTTATTTTTAAACAATGTGGGCAAACAATATTAATCTTATCCATAGTTTTATGCTTTAATATTTAACAACATATCAGATGTTGCATTTTGTGTTTCTATACTTTTTGCATTTGCTTTGTATGATATTATTTCAGGTATCTGTCCTACTATTGAGTCTACTAAATCTTTTGTAACTTCTTGTAAAGCAGGGTCACCAACAACATTTGCAATATCTGCTAAGTTTGAAGCCATTTCATTTACTTGTAATTGTGAAGAAACCATTGCATTTAGATTATTATCTATTTTCATAATTTATTCCTTATGATATATTTTGCAGAAAAAATTTATTTAAATTATTATTTTTAGATAACTCTTCTTTTGCATTATTTAAGTTTGGCAGTGAAGAAACTGTATTTTCAATTTTTTTAGATTCTTCATCTCTTTGGGTGTTTTTATTGTTAGAAACATCAACATTATCTAACTTTTCAAAAGTTGATTTATCATTTTTATCTACAGAAGAAGTTATATCTTTCTCTTTTGATAATTGCTGATAAAGAAAACCTACACTTTGATAATTATTATTTAATTCCATGTTCACTCTATTTTAATTAGATTATTAACACAATTGTAACAAATAAATATAGTTTTTATGCTTATTTATTTAGCATTAAAAGTCTTGTTGTGAATATTTAAATAGCTATTTTAATAGAAAACAAAGCTCCATTTTTTGTATTTTTTACACTAATTTCACCATTTAAATGTTTTTCTACTATTATTTTACAAATATATAAACCTAAACCTGTACCATTTTTTTTCTCTTTGCTTGAGAAATAGGGATTAAATATCTTTTCAATAATATTTAAATCAATTCCACCTGCATTATCTTCTATTTCAATAATCTGAAAAGCGTCTATTTGTGAAAACTTTATTGTAATTTGTGGATTTGATATATTATTTAAAACTAAAGCATCTTTTGCATTATTTAAAATATTTAAAATAACTTGAATAAGGTCATTTTTATATAAATAGATATTTTCTAATGATTCTGAAGGATTAATGATTACTTTGATTCCAATTAAATCAAAACTATTTTGAATTAAAGAGTAGGTGTCATTTACTATTTGTTCTAGCTTTATTAAATCTTTTTTTGAATCTTTTATTAAAAAATCCCTAAAATGATCAATCGTATTTGACATGTATTGAATATAATTATTTATTTGGGTCAATTTTTCATCATAGGTATTTAAATCAATATCTTTTAGATTATATTTTAGTTTTAATCGGGTAATAATTGAACCAATCGCTGATAATGGTTGTCTCCATTGATGGGCAATTATTGATACCATTTCTCCCATTGCTGCTAGTTTTGATTGTTCTAAAAGAATCTTTTCATTTTTTTTTAGTTCACTTAAATCTAAAATTGAAACCATTTTATATGGATTATTATTTATATTTATATCTTTGATTTTTATAATTGCTGGAATAATATCTCCATTTTTATTTAACAAAGATATTTCTTGAAATATTTTACTGTTATATTCTATGAATTTTTCTTTTGAAGTTGGTATTAGTATTCCAATTGCTAAATTACCAATTAATTCATTTTCATCTTCATAGCATAAAATATCCATCAACGATTTATTAGCATGATTTATAAAACCATCTTTTATGATTAATATACCTTCTATTGTATTATCAATTATCTCATTTATATTGGTAAAAGGGTTGTTTTTAGAATTCATATTAAACTATTTCCAATTAAATTTATATAGAATACATTATAATAGATTATAATAATTTTTTAGTTTAAATATGGGGAAGAAATGTTTAATTATGAACTTTTAAAAAAATATTCAAAAGATATTTCTATTTTATTTATTGAAGATGATTTTAGTATAAGAACTGAAACAAAAGAGTTACTTGAAGAAATATTTGCAATAGTTCATATTGCAGTTGATGGAAAAGATGGCTTGGAAAAATATTTAGATTTTTATGAAAAACATAATACTTATTTTGATTTAGTTTTAAGTGATATTAAAATGCCAAATATGGATGGTATTGCTTTAATAAAAGCTATTTATGAAAAAAATACTAAACAAATAGTATTAGTTCTTTCAGCACATAACGAAAGCGAATACTTAATGAAATTAATTAATTTAGGTATTAGACAATTTATTTTAAAACCATTAGAATATAACAATTTTTTTGATGTTATTTTTAAAATAAATAGAGATATTTATTTTGAAAAGAATAAAGAAAAAACAAGTGATTTGATAAAACTAGCAGAAAATCTTTTCTGGAATAAGAAGAATATAGAGTTAATATATAAAAATAGTGTAGTAAAACTAACAAAAAAAGAGTTAATTTTACTTTCATTATTACTAAAATATCCGGAAAAAACCCATGATAATAATGAAATTATATCAATAATGTGGGCAGATGATATTTATAAAAATCCAGATATTACTAATCTTAAAAATATAATTTCAAGACTTAGAAAAAAGATACCATTATTAAATATTGAAAATATTTATAGTTTTGGATATAAAATACATATTACTTTAAAATAGCTTTCTATAAAATGATACTTTTCTAGTACTTTTTCTTGATATAGTTCAGTATATAAAAGTAGGGATATATTATGAAAACTATAATTTTAGCATCACTTTTTATTTTATTTTTCACAGGATGTCTTCAAGACTCAAAACAATTAGATAAAGAAGAGTGTACTAAACTGGGATACAAATATGCTACAGAAAAGAAATTAAATTACAGAACAGGTAAATATGAATTAAAATTTATTTGTTTAAATAAAATAAAATAGTATTTGCAATCTCAAAATATGATGCCTTATAAATTATATAAATAAAGCACCAGAGGAATATAAAATAAAGAAATAATTGTAGATATTAAAACAGTTAAAGACATCTTCTCAGGCTTTACATCTAATAAAGTAGCAACAGTAACAGTATTCCCAGCTAATGGAACAATTGCAAAAATAAACATAACCATATAAAAATCTTTATTTAAAAAATGAATAAAATTACTATCAATAAATATAAAAACTAATATTAAAGCTGGCCAAATAATAAATTTAATAAATAACGCTAATGAAATAAATAACTTGTCAAATGCGCCATTGTTTTTAATTTTTTCCATACCCATTCCAAGCAACATCATTCCTAAAATGGCATATGTACCTTTTAAATAGTTTGTATAATCAAAAAACATTTCAGGTATTTTAAAACCTAATAAATTACAAATAAGTCCTAAAATAAATGCATGTAATACAGGAAGTTTTATTACTTTTTTAAAGCTTTCTTTGGCTGTGAAATTTCCTTTTGCAGTTATATAATAACCAATAGAATTTTGATATAAAAGTGAAGCTAAAACTGTAAAAATAAATACATCAACGAGTGCTGGTTGTAAAAATAAAATTGCAAGAGGAATCCCGATATTTCCCGTATTTCCTGTTGCTGTACTGAAAGCTAATAAATTTGCTGTATTGTCATTCCAAATTTTTTTAAAAATTCCTAAAGATATAAAAGCAATGATTGTACTTAAAACAAAAAAGAAAATAGGAAGGAATACAACAGAAGCTTCTAATTTTACGCTAATTGTGGCATTAAAAACAATAATTGGCCCTAAAATAAATAGTAATATTTTAGCAATTGTGTCTTTATTACAATTCAAAAAAGCAGTAGAAAATAATCCCAATAAAATACTAAAATATAGTGGAAGAATTTTCCCAAGAAGTGTTAAAAACACAGTCATATTTATCCTTGATAGATTTATAAATTTAATATTATCATTAAAATATGTAAATGATGTGTAAGTTAAATACTATTAGATAATAATTCAGAGCTTAAAAGTGCTGCTTCCATATTTGAATGGTTAAAATAATCTCCACAAATTCCTAAGTTTTTTTCTTCATTTAAAAAGTAGGGCATATCTAAAGAAGTTTTTGCAAAAGCATATTTCCACAGGTGTGGAATAATTGTAAATCTTTCAAACTTTTCTTTTGTTTCATCATCAAAGTTATCTAAAAAAATCTCACAAATTTCTTCCTTTGATTTTTCATTTATACAGTTTGCAAACTCTTTTGTAGAGTGAATTATGTAAGAGCTAAAATCTTTATATAAATATTTTATTGAGTTATTTATAATATTTTTTATATCAGGATTTTCATATAATAAACTTTTATCTAGCTTTATATCTTTATTTGAGTGTAAAATTAAAGAAAAAATAGAGTCATATTTTATGTGTGAAAGTTTTTCTTTAAAATCATTTTGAAGTTCAATTTTCATTTGTAGTATTTGAGGTGCTGGAATTGTAATAAATAATAAATCAAAACCTTCATAAATATTATAATTTTTATCTTCTAAAATCCATTTATTATCTATATTTTGTGCTTTTGCGATTTTTGTATTTTTAATTAAATCTTTTTCATCTATTAAAAACTTACAAATTTGATTTATTCCATTTTTTGGTATAAACTCATCATATTTTGCTTTTACAACACCATTTTTAGCTAAGTCTAAACAAAACATTTTTAAATCATCAGTTATTGGAATTAAGCTTGAAGTTGCATGATCTATAAACTTATCATCAACATACTTAGTACTAAGTCTTCCTCCAACTCCCCGTGATTTTTCAAAAATAGTAATATCTTCATATTTTTCTTTTAAATTGTTATATAAATTACAGCCAGAAAATCCAGCTCCAATAATAGCTATTTTCATAAGTTTCCCCTTATTTATATATGAGTCTAATGATTGCTACAACAAAAAGAGTCAAAGCCATCTCTTTTAGTTCTTTATCATATAAAATCATAAATATCGATGTAAAAATTAGTGCAAATGACAAAATAATTGGTCTAATAAAATTTTTAATTTCTTTTGATATAAATTCAAGTTGATTCTTTGATACTTCAATTTGAAGCTCACCCTTACTTGCTTGTTTTATAACAGATTTTAAATCTTTTAAGATAAATGGAATATCTTTTATCTCATCAACAATAGTTTCAATAATACTCTCTTTTGCTCCAAGAGCTTTGGGAAGATTCTCTTGCAAAATTGGCAAAATATCTTTTATACCATTAAAATTTTCAATATAAGTAGTTCCTAGCCCTTCAATAATTGCACTAACTCTTAAAATATAAATTGCATCACTTGGAAGTTTAAAAGGCATATTTCTTGTGCCTTCTAATACATCAAAGGCTAGTTGTTGCATGGATTCACTAGTTAGATTATCATTTGAGAAAATATCAAACATTTTACTCGTAAACTCTGCTAATTCTCCAGTTGGTGCTTCATAAGCAATAGTTCCTAATCTTTTGCTGGCACTTATGTAAAGTTCATAATCTCGCTCATTTGCTGCTTTTATCAACTCAATAATTGCAATTCTTGAGCTATTTGGAACAGTTTTTACCATTCCAAAATCTAATAAAATAATCTCACCTTTTTTTGTAATTAGTAGATTCCCAGGATGTGGGTCAGCATGAAAATATCCATTTATCAACATTTGTGTTGTATAAAAGCCAATAAGTGTTCCAATGATTTTTTTAAAATCAATATTCTCTTTTAAAATACTCTCTTTATCATCAAATCTAAATCCCTCTTCGAAACTCATAACTAAAGCATCATCACAACACAAAGTTGGATATGGAACAGGAAATTTAACTCCACTATCTTTGTAAGTTTGAGAAAATTTTGTAAGATTTTGTAACTCTTGAGAAAGGCTTACTTCTTGTAAAATCATTGATGAAAACTCTTTTATAACAGCTTCAATAGAGTTTTTTGTATAATGTGAAAATAGGGGATTAAATAAAAAGTTAAAAAAGTTTATGATTTTTATATCAGCACTAACTCTATTTTTAATACCTTTTCTTCGAAGCTTCACAGCAACTTTTGTATCATCGTGCAAAATTCCTATATGAACTTGACCGATTGAAGCACAAGCAATTGGTGTTTTATCAAAATTTTTAAACGAATCTTCTTTAAATGCAATATTAAAAATCTCTACAAATTCATCTTTATTCATAGCTGGAAGTTTATCGTGAAGTTCTCTTAATTCATCTAAATAATCAGCTGAAAAAAAGTCAGCACGAGTAGCTAAAACTTGTGCAAGTTTTATAAAACTAGCCCCCAGCGTGATAATAGTATCTTTTAATTTTTTTGGCTTTAGTGGTTTGATTCCAAGAAAACTCTGTTTTTTCTTGATAACCAAATAAATAGTCAATAAAAATAAAAAGACTTTATATACTCTTCCAATTGAGTATAAAGATAGGTTTTTAAAAAAGGTTTTTATTTTAAATCCTCTTTTAATTTTGCTAAATCTTCTTTAGTCGCAAGTCCTAGCTCATCTATAATCTCTTTCATAGTTGATTTTAATTCTGCTTTGAACTTCTCATCACTCTCTTTACCTTTTTGCTCTAGTGACTCTAAAAAACTTTTTACATCTTTAGTATCTAGTTTTCCTTTTTCTTCTAATTTTTTTAGTTCATCTTCGATTTTTTCTTTTAAAACCAAAGCCCCACCAAGTCCTGTAAAAATAAGTTCTTTTAACATTTTAAATCCTTTTTTTATTTAGTATATGCTTTTTTTACATAGCTTTGTATGCTATTTTTGTCTTTTAATTACCAAGGCCCTTGAAACCTAGTAACCTTGTGTAAAACTTTTTTCTTATGTTTTGTGGCTTTCCCTTGAACTCTTTTTCTCCACATTTTAAAACTGCTTTTTTTCATTAAAGTTCGCATTTTCTTTTTTACTTGATTTTCTGTTAATCCATAAAGTTCAAAAATAGTATCAAAGGTTGTTCTATCTTGCCATGCCATTTCAATCAAGCGGTTTAAATCTTCTTCTTGTAAATCACTTAAATCTTGTTTCTCTTTTTTTGATTTTTTTGTAAAATCTAGTTTTAAACTTTCATTTTTTTCAAAATACATTTTTATTCCTGAATAGTCCAAATAAACTTAGAAGCATCAAATCCTAAACTTGGAAGTTTTTCTAATATACTATTTTTTATTTCATCTGAAATAGTTTTTTGTCTTGCTAAAATCCATAAGTACCCTCTATTTGGAGTTCCAACAACCACACATTCATAATTTTCATCTAAAATTAAAACCCAATAATCCCCATAAAATGGTCTAAAAAAACTAACTTTTAGTTTGCTATTTGACTCATCAACTGCATAGGCTCTACCCATTGCTTCTTTTTTTTCATTTGTTGTAATTTTTGTACATCTATTGATTACTTTTATAGTCTCTTCATCCATCATAGAGTAGTTTGCACTTACATTTTTGCAATCTTTTTCAAAAAAGTGTTCATATCTTGCTATTTCGTGCCAAGTTCCAAGATACTTGTTTAAATCAACTTTTTCAACTGTTTGAAGTAATGGATTTTTTGATGAACAAGCTGAGAATAAAACAACTATAAACATAACAATAAAGATTTTAAATATATTTTGCATAAAAGTAATCCTTTTATTTTATTGTATAAAAAAATAGATTTTTTTAATATACTTTTTATGTTATTTTATTTGTGTTCTTTGAATCAATAAAATAAAAATAAAATTATTTTCTATTATATTTTATTAGTAGTTAAATTATTTTATTGTATCATTTGAACTATGATATATAAGTTATTTAAATCAACAGCAGTAAAACTTTTACTACTTGTTTGCACCGCATTATCAACTTTAGTGTTATCTTCATTTTTATTTAATAAGCAAATAGATGGATTAAAAAAACAAATAGATAATATATATTTTGGTAATTTGATTCCTATAGTAAAACTTCAAATTATTGCAGATAATTATCAAGAAATAGTATCTTGCAGAAAAGTAAAATATAATTGTGATATAAAAGAAAAAGAAGAAATTATTTTTCAAGAATGGTCTTATTATAATAGTACTTATAAAAATGCAGATGAAAGAGTAGTTGTTGATACAATAAATGATGAAATAATAAATTCTTTTAAAGAGAATAAACTTCATCTTTTCCAAAATATTTTAAAAAGAGTAGATTTTTTAATAAAATATGAAACTCAAGTAGCATTCAAACAAAGAAAAGCTTTTTTAGAAGAGTACGATAGAATGAAAAATTATCTTTTTTTCAACGTGCTTTTAATTTTAATTATCTCTTTTAGCATTATCGTTTATATTATAGTTCAGGTAATTAAAAAAGATAAGCAACTTACTGTACTCAATAAAAAATATAAAATGGATTCTATTACTGATTCTATGACAAAGTTACATAATCGAAAATATTTTGATACAATTTTTGATAATATGCCCTTTATCTCAAATGCAAATAATTGGAAATGTGCCTTTATAATGATTGATATAGATTATTTCAAACAATATAATGATACATACGGTCATGATATGGGTGATGAAGCTTTAAAAAAAGTTGCAAATACTTTGAAAAATTATTTTAATAAGAAATATGAATTTGTCTTTAGATTAGGTGGAGAAGAATTTGGTGTAATTTTATTTGATATTGATAGCCATATTTTAGAAAATTGTTTAAAAGATACAAACAAAAAAATTGTAGAATTACAAATTGAGCATAAAAATAGTAAAATACTTGATGTTGTTTCTATTTCAATGGGAGCTATAATATATGAACCAAATTCATATATTTCAGCAAATAAATTATATAAACAAGCAGATGAATGTTTGTATGAATCAAAACAAAATGGTAGAAATCAATACCATATATATAAAGGATAATAATTGAGTTTATTGAGTTTTTTGTTTAATAAAAATCATCATTTTAATTTAGCTAATATAGTTACTTTTTTTAATATTGCATCTGGAGTTTTTGCAATATATTTTTTAACTCATCATGAGTTTTTTGCCGCTGCACTTTTTGCTTGGCTTGCAGGTGGTTTTGATATAGTGGATGGGAAAATTGCTAGAAAATACAATTTATCAACACAATTTGGAATTCAGCTTGATTCTTTTGCCGATTTTTTATCTTTTGTTATTGTTCCTACAATGTTTATTTTCTTTGCAGTAATTGATACAAAAGAACCTTTTTTAAGTATGCCTTTAATTGTTTTTGCATTTGTTTATTATATAATTTCAGGGCTTAGAAGATTAATCCAATTTAATATAAATGCAGATGAAGGAAAGGTGGAAAAATTTTTTACAGGTGTTCCCACACCACTTGGAGCTATTTTATTATGGCTTATTTATTTAATCTTCTTAACAGGATTGATATCAGAAACATTAGTTCTTTTAATGATGATTTTAGTTGGTTACTTATTAAATTCTAAAATAAAAATCCCACATTTGTAAGAACTTCAATGAATCAAGAAATAGTAAGTGTAGATTTAGGTTCAAATTCTTTTCGTGTTTTAAAATATGATTATATAAATCATAAAATAATTTCAGAATATAATGAAGTAGTTGGAATGGCTGATGGATTGATAGATACAGGGTTAATTTCATTTGAAGCTCAACAAAGAGTTGTAAATGCTATTTTACACTCAGTACAAATTATAAATTATGATCCAAAAAATGCAGTTTGTGTGACTACAGCTGCTATGAGAAAAGCTTCAAATAATAAAGAAGTATTGAAATATTTTAAAGATAAAACAGGTATTACTTTTGAAATCATAGATGGAAATGAAGAAGCTAGACTTACTTTATTAGCTGTAAAATATGCACTAAAAAGAGAAAAAATAAATTCATCAAAATTTATTTTATTAGATATTGGTGGGGGCTCAACTGAAATTATAGTAAATACAAATGATAATTATAGTGCGCATAGTTTTGATTTTGGTATTGTAACTATGACTCAAAAATATCTAAAATATCATGACTTACATAACGATTTAGATTCTAGAAAAAAAGATATAAAAGAGTTTTTAGATTCATTGAATTTAGATTTAAGTGATTATGGTTTTGTGGCAACTGCAGGAACGCCCACAACAATCGCTGCAATAAAATTAGGTCAAGACTTCTTTTCTTATGATAGAAATATTGTAAATGGTGCTATTGTTGATTTAAATGATTTAGAATATTGTTTAAATATCTTTAAAAATTCTTCAAAAGAAGAAATTGCAAGGTTAGTTGGTCGAGGAAGAGTTGAATTTATTGAAGTTGGAATCTTTATTTATAAAGCGATATTTGAAGTTTTAAATAAAAAAGAATCAATTGTCTTAGATGATGGATTAAGAGAGGGAGTAGCTATTAATTACTCTTTTAAAAAGTGTTAAGATTAAGATAATAATCTAACACTTTGTTCTTGAACTATATTAGCTTGAGAAGCAGCTAAATATCCTAGATTTGCATTTATATTTGTTTTTGAAAAATCACTTGATTCTTTTCCAAAATTTTTATCTTTATTGAATTTATTTTCATTGTATAAATTTATTTGATCTTTTATTGTTTCTCGTGCACTTGTTTCTAATCTATTTCCAAATTCAGTGAATTCTTCAAAAGTATTTTGTAATTGATTAGCGGAACTAGCAACTTTATTTACAACACCATTTAAAGCATTTGGGTCATTCAAATTACTAGTATTTACTGCTTCGAAAATCTCATTTGCATAAGTTGCTGTATTTGGTTTTGCTATAGAAAAATTTGAGTTTTTAGTATTAACTTCAATAGATGTTTTATCATCATAGTTATTTACAACTAATAAAGATTCTTTATTAAATTTTGTTTCATAAGCAATTTGATTAAAAGACCTTAAATCTTCATTTATACTTTGTTTTATATCATTTTTATCTTCATAATTAGTGATTTTTTCAAGTTTATTTTGAACATTACTTAGATATTCTTGTTGTTTTTCAATAGAGTTTTGAGCAATTTTACTAACAGCAATTCCATTATTTAACGACTGAACATTTAGTGATAATTCATCTCTTTTTTTATTGTAGTCATTGATATTTAAATTAAGAGCATCTTTTGGAGTATTATTTACTTTACTAGTTGATGAACTTCTTTCTAATTGCAAAGAGGCTGAACTATTAAGAGTAGATATATTGTTGTTATTTATACTATTTACATCCATTTTTTACTCCTTTGAATAATTGTCTTAAATTATATTTAATTTATGCTAAATAGAATATAAATTTTATTTTTTAAATAATTTTACTGAATTAATTAATTAATCAAAAGGAAGTTTAATCAATCTTTGAGTAAAATAAAGACTTATTTTTAGAAAAACGGAGAATTATTATGAAGATGACTGGCGCAAAAATGGTTGTAGAATCATTACATCAAGAAGGGGTTGAAGTAGTATTTGGATACCCTGGAGGCGCTATTATGAACGTCTATGATGAAATATATAAACAAAATTATTTTCAACACATTCTAAATAGACATGAACAAGCTTCAATAATTGCAGCTGAGGGATATGCAAGAGCAACAGGAAAAGTTGGAGTTTCAATCGTAACTTCAGGTCCTGGATTTACAAATGCTGTAACGGGACTTGCAGATGCATATATGGATTCTATTCCTTTAGTTGTAATTTCAGGACAAGTTCCAACTACAATTATTGGTTCTGATGGTTTTCAAGAAATTGATGCAGTTGGAATTTCAAGACCTTGTACAAAACATAATTATTTAGTTAATAGAATTGAAGATTTACCAAGAATTATTAAAGAGGCGTTTCATATAGCAAGTACTGGAAGACCAGGACCTGTGCATGTTGATATCCCAAAAGATATCACAGCACAAGTTGCTGAGTTTATTTATCCAAGTGAAATAAATTTACCAACATATAAACCAACTGTTAATTACAATAAAAAACAGTTAAAAAGAGCAATGGAAGCAATTTCAAATGCAAAAAAACCACTTTTATATGTTGGTGGTGGAGCAATTTTATCAAATTGTGCATATGAGATTAGAGAATTAGCAAAAAAATTAAATATTCCAGCAGTTGAGACATTGATGGCAAGAGGTGTAATGGGTGATGAAAATCCATTATTTTTTGGAATGTTAGGAATGCATGGAGAGTTTGCTGCAAATATGGCAGCTCACGAAACAGATTTACTAATTTCTTTGGGAGCTAGATTTGATGATAGAGTAACAGGAAGACTTGATGAGTTTGCTTCAAAAGCAAAAATTATTCATGTTGATATTGATCCAACATCTATTGCTAAATTAGTTGTTCCTGATTATCCAATAGTTGGAGATTTAAAAATCACAGTTAAAGCGATGATTGAAGCTATTGATAATGGTGAACATGAATTTAATGATTATACAAATTGGGTTGAGTTATTAAGAGATTATCGAGAAAAAGAGCCTTTAAGATATATTGATTCAAATGAAGTTATTAAACCTCAATGGCCAATTCAAAGAGTAGGGCAATTATTAGGGGCAAAAGCTATTATTTCAACAGATGTTGGACAACATCAAATGTGGACAGCTCAGTTTTATCCATTTTCATATCCAAGACAATGGATAACAAGTGGTGGTTTAGGAACTATGGGGTTTGGATTACCAGCTGCTATGGGAGTTGCAAGGGCTTTAAAAGGAACTGATAAAGTATCAATTAACTTTACAGGTGATGGGTCAATTTTAATGAATATTCAAGAACTTATGACTTGCGTTGAATATGAATTACCTGTTATTAATATCATTTTAAATAACAACTATTTAGGAATGGTTAGACAATGGCAAACAATGTTTTATGATAATAGATTATCGGAAACAGATTTATCAGCTCAACCAAACTTTAAAATGCTTGTAGAAGCTTTTGGAGGACTAGGTTATAGAGTTACAACAAAAGAAGAATTTGATGTGGCTTTAAAAGATGCAGTTGAGAAAAAAAGACCTGCAATGATTGAAGTTGTAGTTGCAAGAAATGAAGAAGTTTTACCAATGGTTCCAAATGGACATGCATTAAATGAAATGACATTAATTGAAGGAGGAAAATAATGAACAATTTTAACCATTTTTATGATTCTGAAACAACAAGACAGGTTATATCTGTGATTGTTTTAAATGAACACAATGTTTTATCAAGAATTGTTGGATTATTTTCAGCACGAGGTTATAATATTGACTCTTTAACTGTTGCTCCAATCACTGATAGTCAATATTCAAGAATGACGATTGTAACAACTGGTGATAAAAGAGTGATTGATCAAATTGTTAAACAATTAAATAAATTAATTCCTGTATTAAGAGTAAATGAACATAAAAATGTAATTGAAAAAGATACAGTTTTAATGAAATTTTCAATTGATAATAATTTATCAGATATTGATGTTATTGCACGAGCATATCATGGAAGTATTCAAAATGTAACTGATGATTCTATTATTGTTTCAGCTACTGATTCAAGTGCTAGAATTATGAACTTTATAAAAGTTATGCAAAAATTCAATCCACTTGAAGTTGTAAGAAGTGGAATAGTAGCGATGGAAAGATAAGAGAGTTATACTCTTATCTTATTCTTAAATATAAGGATAAAAAATGACTCTTCAAGAGATTGCAGAATTTATTGGGTTAAATAACCAAGAAGAAAAAGAGATAACAGGTTTAAACACTTTACTTGATTCAAATGAAAATCAACTTACTTTTTTAGAAAATAAAAAATATATAAACGATTTAAAAAATACAAAAGCAGCAGCTGTATTAGTTACAAAAGAAAATATTAATGAAGTTCCTGCAGGAACCATTGCTTTAATTTGTGATGAACCATATTTGAATTTAGCAAAAATTTCTAAACTTTTTGCACCAAATGTAATAGAAATGGATGGTGAAAAACCAATAGTTGGTGGTGGAACGAAAGTTATGCCAAATGTTTATATTGGAAAAGATTCAGTTGTTGGAAGTGATTGCACTATTATGGCAGGAGCTTTTATAGGGGATAATGTAAAAATAGGTAATAACACTATTATTTATCCAAATGTTACAGTTTATAGGGATTGTGTTATTGGAAGTGATTGTATTATTCATGCTGGAACTGTAATTGGAAGTGATGGTTTTGGTTTTGCAAATACAAAAGACGGAAAATATGTAAAAATCTATCAAAACGGTAATGTAACTATTGGAAATGATGTCGAAATAGGTGCAAACTGTGCAATTGATAGAGCAGTTTTTAACTCAACAATTATTGAAGATGGTGTAAGAATTGATAATCTTGTACATATCGCACATAATTGTAAAATTGGACGAGGTTCAATTTTAGTTGGACAAGTTGGACTTGCAGGTTCAACTATATTAAATGCTTATGTTGTAATGGGTGGTCAAAGTGCAGCTGCTGGACATCTTGAAATTGCACCATTTACAACAATTGCAGCTCGTGGTGGAGTTACAAAAAGTATAACTGAACCTAAAAAATCATGGGCTGGGTTTCCTTTATTTGAGCATAAACAATGGCTTAAATTACAAGGTAAAATATCAAATTTATTAAAATAAAGGCTTTAAAATAGCAAAGAAAATCATATCATTAATTATTTTATTTATTATTATTTATTTCCAATTTGCTACTTTTGAAAGTGGTAAAGATGTTGTGGGAGATGTTGGATCTGGTTTTTCTAGCTTTTCACTAAAATATTTTGGATATCTATCGTATATTTATTTATTATTATTTATTTATCCATTATATGTGCTTAACTTTAGAAAAAATATTAAAGAAAAAGATTTATTATTAAATTTTTTGGTAGTTTTTTTATTATTATTCGTTTGTTTAACTTTTCAAGCTCTTCTTGTTGAAAATCCATATTATAGAGGAGAAATTGGGAATATTTTAGTTGATTCTTTAAGCCCTGTAATTGGGCAAGCTGGATTATACTTCTTTGTCATTGTGGGATTTATTATCACTTTTTTAGTTTTGTTTGAGAATTCAGATTTAGAAATTAGTGATTTAAAAAGATTCAAAAATAAAATAAAATTAAGAAATAGCTTAGATATTAAAAAAATAGAGAATAAACAAAGAGAAAAAAGAGTAGAAGAAAATACTCAACAAGTTCTAAAAAGTATAGATAAAAATTTAAATAAAAATATTTTAGAAATAAAGAATAATCAAAAAAGTACAAAAGCATTAGAAGCAGAAGTTTATGAAAATATACAAGATGTAAAAGAAAAAGAGATTTACGAATCATCACTATTTGATAGTGATAATTTTGAAGAAGAGATAGCAGTTGTTGAATCACATAATTTAATAGTTGAAGAATTAGAAGAAAATAAGAAATTATTAGATCAAATAGAATTAGGGAAGACAGAAAAACCAAAAAATTTCAAATTACCTCCAAGTTCATTTTTTCAAGAGCCTCCAAAAGACAATAAATCAAAGGTATCTGAAGCATTTATTGACCAAAAAATAAGCGATTTATTAGATAAG
This sequence comes from Minisyncoccia bacterium, assembly GCA_041730535.1. Classification (GTDB taxonomy): domain Bacteria; phylum Campylobacterota; class Campylobacteria; order Campylobacterales; family Arcobacteraceae; genus Aliarcobacter. The sequence goes on along the minus strand of JBGSBO010000007.1, from coordinate 16,129 downwards.
TTAGCAATGTTTAAAATTGATGGTGATGTTGTACGAACTTATACGGGTCCTGTTGTAACGACATTTGAGTTTAAACCAGCTCCAAATGTAAAAGTTTCAAAAATTTTAGGTCTTCAAGATGATTTAGCAATGGCTTTAAAAGCTCAAACTATTAGGATTCAAGCTCCCATTCCTGGAAAAGATGTTGTTGGAATTGAAGTTCCAAATGAAGATACACAAACTATTTATTTAAAAGAGTTATTAGATAGTGAGATTTTTCAAAATTCAAAATCGCCATTAACAATGATTTTGGGGAAAGACATAGTTGGTAAACCATTTATTACAGATCTTAAAAAACTTCCTCACTTACTGATTGCAGGAACTACAGGAAGTGGAAAATCTGTTGGATTAAATTCAATGATTTTATCATTGCTTTATAAAAATTCACCAGATAATTTGCGTCTAGTTATGATTGATCCAAAAATGCTTGAGTTTTCAATGTACAATGATATTCCACATCTTTTAACACCAGTTATCACAAAAGCAGGAGATGCAATTAATGCTCTTGCAAATATGGTTTCTGAGATGGAAAGACGATATACATTAATGTCAAAAACTAAAACTAAAAATATTGAAAACTATAATGATAAAGCAAAAACAGAGGGTTATAATACAATGCCTTATATTGTTGTTGTTATTGATGAGTTAGCAGATTTAATGATGACAAGTGGAAAAGATGTTGAGTATTCAATTGCCCGACTTGCACAAATGGCAAGAGCTAGTGGAATTCACTTAATAGTAGCAACACAAAGACCATCTGTTGACGTTGTAACTGGACTTATTAAAGCAAATTTACCAAGTAGATTATCTTATAAAGTAGGGCAAAAAATAGATTCTAAAATCATTTTAGATTCTATGGGAGCTGAATCATTACTTGGAAAAGGTGATATGTTATTTACACCTCCTGGAATGTCTGGACTTGTTCGAATCCATGCTCCATGGTCGACAGAAACTGAAATTGAAAAAGTTGTTGATTTCTTAAAAGATCAAAGAGTTGTTGAGTATGATATGAATTTTATAAAAGATAGAAATACACAAAGTGCATTAAGTTCTTCAAATATAACAGAAATTAAAGAGCTTGATGAATTATATGAAGATGCAAAAGAGGTTGTTCTCACTGAGAAAAAAACATCGATTTCTTATATTCAAAGAAGACTTAGAATTGGATATAACAGAGCTGCTACTATTGTAGAACAGTTAGAGCAAACTGGTGTTTTATCTGAGGTTAATACAAAAGGTAATAGAGAAATTCTTATTTAATAAAAATGTTACTTTTTATTTACATTAGTATCTTATAATTACAGATGTAAATGAGGAGTAAAATTGATTAATATTTTAATGATTGAAGATGATGCTGAATTAGCAAAAATCCTGACGATATATCTACAACAATATAACATAAAAGTTACAAACTATGAAACTCCAGAACTTGGGATTTCTGCACTATCTTTAAAAAAATATGATTTAATAATTCTTGACTTATCTTTGCCTAATATTGATGGAATTGAAGTTTGTAGAATAATTAGAAAAAGATACGATATTCCTATAATTATATCTTCTGCAAGATCATATTTAGGGGATAAAATTGCTTGTTTTTCTTATGGTGCTGATGACTTTATGCCAAAACCTTATGATACTCAAGAGTTAATTTTAAGAATAAAATCAATTTTGAAACGATGTAATCACCAAATAATTGAAACGAATAGTGTTTTAAATAAAAAAGAGATTTTTAGATTTGATGAATCTAAAATGGAAATATATAAATATGATGAATTATTGGATTTAACCAATGCAGAATATTATATTTTGCAGTATTTAATACAAAAAAATGGTTTTGTAGTTTCAAGACAAGAATTACTTACAAATGTAGAATCTATCAAATATGAGAGTTCATACAAAAGTATAGATGTTTTAATAGGTCGGGTTAGAACTAAAATAGAGGAAAATACAAAAAAACCTAAATTTATTTTATCAATTAGGGGAGTTGGGTATAAACTTGTTAATCAATAAAAAACACTCTATTTTTTTTCAAATAAATATATTCTTTTTACTTATATTTTTTGTAATAAATATGTTAATAATAGTTCAATTTTTAGTTGATAATAAAACTAAAGAAGTTATGGAAGAAAAAAGATATTTTAATGGATTTAAAATATTATTAGACTCTAAAATAAGAGATAAAAGTAATGAAGAAATAAATTTATTACTTCAAACATTAAATTTAAAAATATCAAATATTGATTTAGAGAAATTGTCTATTGAAGGTGAAGAACAAATAAATCAAAATGCTCCTGTAAAAATATATTTATATAATGGACAAAAATATATAAAATTTATTGATAAATCATTCGAAAATAAGCCTTATTTTGAGAATGATTTTAAACACAATTCACCACCTCCACCATTTTCTAATTTTAATCGTGATTTTATGCCTCCACCTCCACTACATCATTTAATGGAAAAAGTTGCATTGATAGATGAATTTAATGAAGAAAAATTTAAATATTTTTGGTGTTTGATTTTATTTGTAATTGATTTTTTATTGATAAGGTTTTTACTATTTTTAAGAAAAAAATTAAAACCACTTTTTGTTTTAAAAGAGAATATGATTTTGTTATCTCAAGGAAATTTTTCTATTTCAACAAAAACAACTGGAAAAGATGAAATTTCTCAAGTTGCCAATGAATTTGATAATGCAATCAAACAATTAAGAGAATTAAGGGAATCAAGAAATCTATTTTTACGAAATATAATGCATGAGTTAAAAACTCCTATTACAAAAGGAAAATTAATCACTGATATGTATGATGATTGTGAAAGAAAGCATATTCTGATTAGAGTTTTTCAAAGATTAGAGTATTTGTTAAGTGAATTTTCAAAAATTGAAGAGCTTACTTCTGGAAAAATCAATTTACAAAAAGATAACTATCCAGCTTATGATTTAATAGAACAAGCATTTGATATTTTACTTTTGGATGATAATAAAATTGAGATATTTGATAACTACAATTTGTTTTTAAATGTGGATTTTGAACTATTTTCAATTGCCTTGAAAAATTTGATTGATAATGCAATTTCATATAATACAAATGGTAATCCAGAGATTTTTATTGAAAAAGATTTTATAAAAATAGTAAATAAAGGCGAAAAACTAACAAAAGATATTGAAGATTATTATAAACCCTTTAATCATGAATATGAAGATGCTAGTAGCGGTTTAGGGCTAGGGCTTTATATCTCAAATAATATTATTAAAATTCATAATTTTAAATTAGAATATGAATACATAGACAATCATCACAATTTTGTAATTAAGTTAAATTAACATTTACAATTTATTTACTTTTTAATACCCTATATTTACTCCAAATAGTTAGAATTTTTTATCTAAGACTATTTAGGAGTTCTTTATGTCAACAACAAGTTCAGTAACAACAAGTACATCAGCTGATGCATATGGAAATACATATACTACTGCGGTTAGTAATGATGAATTACAAAGTGAAGATTTTATAACTTTAATGCTTACGGAGTTAAAAAATCAAGACCCTACAAAAGCTGCTGATTCATCTCAAATAATGGATTCTCAACTTAAATTAGCAAGTTTAGAGGCTAGTACTAAAACAGTTGAAGCAATGGAGTCATTACAAACAAGTTACGAGCAATCTGCACTTTCAAGTTCCACGGCAATTATTGGTAATGTTATAGAAAATGGTGAAACAGATGATGAAGGGAATGTAAAACAATATAAAGTTTCATCCGTTGCAATGAATGATGGGGAAATATCACTAACAGCTTATGAATTATCAAATTATTATGATGTTTATTCTTTTGGAGAAGTTAGTGATACTTCAGAAGTTGTAGATTCAACAAATGAAGATAGTTCGATAACTGTAACAAATAGTGATGGAACTAGCTACAGTTTTTCAACTTATAATAAAACTTATGAGGATTTGGCAACCGAGATTTCAAAAACTTCAGGAATAACTGCTTCAATGGCTCAAAATACAGATGGAAATTATCAATTAGTTGTTTCTGTTTCAGGTGGAAGTTCATCTGTTTCTCAAAATGATTTAAAATTAGCATATAACCAAAGTTCAGCAACTTCATATTCTAGTGATGCAACGACTATCGCATATACAGATATTACAAAAATTTACTAACTGTTACAAATTGTTAGTAAATTATTAAACCTGTTAATTTGGTTGATACCACATATTTACACTAAAACTTTATGATTGATTAGTAAAAAGTTACTATTTAATCATAAAGGATTTAAAATGATTGGTGCATTATGGACTGGAATTTCTGGACTTGCTTCTCAACAAACGGCTTTAGATAATGAGTCAAATAACATTGCAAATGTTAATACAGTTGGATATAAAGCTTCAAGGGTATCATTTGCAGATTTGATGTATCAAGATAGTATTGGAAAGGGTTCTTCTGTTACAAAAGCAGAAAAGCAATATACACAAGGAAGTTTAAATCTTACAGGTTCTTCATATGATGTGGCACTAAATGGTGATGGTTTTTTTGTTGTATCAAATAAAAATTCTACAGGCTCTTCGGAATCATTTTATACAAGAGCTGGTAACTTTAGAATGGGAGATAATGGAACACTACAAGATGCTTCAGGAAATGAAGTTCAAGGTTGGGCATTAACAACTATTGATAAAACATCTGATGTTATATCTACAAACTCCAATTTAAGCTCATTTACTGATGTTTTTACACAAGTGGCTGCAAATCAAATAGTTCAATTTTCAAATAAAATACAAACTTATGCAGCAAAAACATCTGATTATTCAACAAGTGCAAAAAGTGATTCAACAGAACTCTCAGGTTCAGGAATAAAAACACAATCAGCGAAAATATCTGATATTGAAGTTTTAATTACAAAATATTCTGATGCTTTAAGTGCTTATGCCCTAAATCCTGAAAATGTATCTTCTCCTTCAATAGCACAAAGTACAGTTATTGATTATCCAAATACTTCTGCAACTACTTTAAATGAAGAGGGTGATCAAATTTATGTTTATATAAATGGAGATAAAATTTATCAAGATTATGTAGATACAACGGCAACAAGTGAATTAAAAGCAGAACTTGATGCAGCTGGTATTACAACATCGGGTACGACTACAGATACTGAATATAATGCCCTTGCAAGTAGAATTGCTACCTATAAAGCTTTATCAGATGAAATATCAAGTATTACTGGATTAGAAGCATATACAGTTAATAAAACTACAGTTTCAGGTGTTGATACATATACAGCAAGTACGTCAAATGTAGATGTATTAACAGGTACTATAAAAATAAACTCAATTAATCCAGGTGTTTCATTTACTATTGGAGATATAAATGAAGTATCAGGAACAACTGAAACTGCTGGAACAAAAACAACTCTTACGGAGGCTATTGCAGGTACTGGAAAAGCAGCTGTGAAAAGTGCAATGGAAGCTTTAAGAGATGCAGTTGCTGGAACTCAACAAGATGTATATGGATCAACAGATATATTAAGTGATGATAATGGAACGGCAATTACTTTTACTATAGGTGATACTATATCTTATACTATTGGCACAACAACAGTTACCTCTAGTGCAACAGCCACAAGTTATTCTGCTGCAATGGATGACTTAATTACACAAATAAATTCAGATGCAACTTTATCAACTCAAGTTGAAGCAAAAAATATTAATGGAAAATTAGTAATAGAATCAAAAGATACAGGAGTTGAATTTTCTGGAATTATGAAATTTACAGATGCAAGTGCATCTAAAACTTATACAAAAGAGAAAAATCTTGATTTAAGTGGAAATAGTGGAGCAGGCGCAGAATTTATGGAAATAGTTTCTACCGTTGATCAAACTTCATCTAAAAATTCATTGCAATTAAAATTAGATTCTTTAGGTTTAACAGATTCATCTTTTGGAGAATTTTCAGTTGATGGTAGTGGAATAATCACAATGAAACAAGATGGTGTAGATTATGCAATTGGACAAATTGCAATTGCCCAATTTAATAATAATATTGAATTAGAGGCTGTTGGAGATAATTTATTATCAAAAACAAAAGAGAGTGGAGACCCAATTTATTCAATAAATAATGATAATGGAGTCTCTGTTGAAGGTGAAACTTTAGAGTTAAGTACGGCTGATTTAAGTGAAAGTTTAGTTAATTTAATGGTATTTCAAAGAGCTTTTGAAGCAAATGCAAAATCAATTACAACCGCTGATGAACTTTTAACTACTTTAATAAATTTAAAAAGATAATTAAGGATTTATTATGGTTAGTTCAATTGATTCAATTAAATATAATTTGACATTGTTAAATAAAAGAAATGAAAAAGTTACTTATCAAATGAGTAGTGGTGATGCTTTACAAAATGGAAGTGATAATTCACAACAATATAACAAAATACTTTCTATTAATAATAATGTAAGTACATATAACTCTATCTTAGAAAGAATTCAATCATCAGATTCTTACAATACAAATAGTGATAAAAGTGTTGCTAGTATGAAAACTTCAATGGAAAATATTATAGGTTTATTAAATGAAGCAGTAACTGATACAACAACTAGTGATGGGAAAAGTGCAATTGCTGATGAAATAGAATCAGAAATGGATACTATTTTTTCTTTAGCAAATACAAAAATAGATGGTCAATATCTATTTTCAGGAAAAAGTTCTACAGTTCAGCCATTTGTAAAAGATGCAACAACTGGAAAAATAACTTATGTAGCAACAAATAATAATAAAACAGTAAATGTTGAAAATAATAATTATGCTACACAAGGGGTAAATGGAAACGAACTTTTTTATTATACAGACAAAACAACTTCAACTCAAGTATCAATTTTTGATGATTTAAAAGAAATTGTAAATGCCTTAAATTTAAAAGATTCAAGTGGAAATACAATCACTCAAGATGCAGCAGATACTATTTTGTCGAATGCAATAGATAAATTAGATTCTGGCTATGATGCAATGAATCTTGCACATTCAAAACTAGGAACTAGAACTGCATCAATTGAAAATTATGAAAGTATTGTTCAAACTAAACTTACAAATTTTACAATCTTTCAAGAAGAGTATGCGTCAGCTGATTTGACAACACTTGCCATTGAATCACAATCTTTAGAAAATACTTATACAGCTCTATATTCAACCATTAACAAGATAAATAGTTTATCTCTTGTTAAATATTTAAGTTAATAAAGGATTATACATGAAAACTAATTTAGAGATGAAGAACTTAGAATCACAGGTAATTGAGTGTTATAGTTACTTTATGAATAATTATCAAAATACTAATTTTGATGCATTAGAAGATATGGTAGTAAAACTACAAAAATCCATGAATCTTTTAACAATGACAAATATTGTAAATATCATTGATAGGGTTGTAGAAGATGGAAGAACGAAAGAAAATAAGTATTTTAAACAATATAATGTTAATTCTATTCAAACCACAAAAGATAATAAAATATATCTAGTTTGCTATGAAATTCTAGGTATTGATGCAATTGATAACAAATTCATATTAGATGACCATTTATCTTATATTGATTTTGTTGATGTCAAAAAAATCTATTAGGTGTAAATCATGATAGATGCATTATATATAGGTCAAAGTGGACTTAGTGCTTCAAAATATGCGGTTGATGTAACATCAAATAATATTGCAAATGAAAATACAGATGGATATATCAAAAGAGTTGTTAATACTTCTGAATTACCTGGTCTTGAAAGTGATATAGGAAATGGTGTATCTTTTGATGGAGTTACTAGAAGTTCGAGCGTTTATTTGTATGATAAGATGGTTTCTCAAAGTAGTTTATCATCTTATTATGAACAAGAAGATTCTATTTTAAGTAATATTGAAACCATGTTTAGTGAAACTGAAAGTAGTGGATTCTCAGCGACATTAAGTAGTTTTACAGATTCAATTGAATCTTTAAGAAGTGATTCTACTAATTTAATTTATCAAAATGAACTCTCAATTCAAGCTCAATCTTTAGTTGATGGCTTACAATCATTAAACTCTAGTTTAGAAGAAGAAATTAGTGATACAAAATCTTTATTACAAGATCAAGTCGATACTGTAAATAATCTTTTAGAACAAATTGTATTTGTGAATAAACAAATCGTTGATAGTAATACTTCTTCTTACGATTTGATAGACAAAAGAGATACTTTAGAAAAAGAGTTGTCAAATTATGTGGATATTGAAGTAAATAGAAATAGTGATACATATAATCTAAAAATTGCAGGAGTTAATGTAATTTTTAATAATACAAATCTTCATGAAGTTAGTGTTTTAGAAAATAATATTGCTCAAAAAGATATTTATCATTCAAGTGATTTGAATGATAGTAATTTTAGTGATGGAGATACTATATCGATAGTTCTAAATGATACAACTACTTTAACATTAAGTGCAAATGTTAGTGGAACTAGTGAAAATGAATTAAAAAATCAAATTATAGATGCTATTAATAATAATTCAAAATTTTCTGATTATGAAGCATATTTAGATACTAGTAATAATTTAGTTATAAAATCAACTACTGGTGGCGTTGAAAATAAATTTGATATATCTATTTCTGTAGATGGAACAGAGATGTCAAAAAACACTAATTCAGCAGAAGCACAAAATAATGTTTCACTAGCAGTGTATAACAATAAATTATCATTAAGTTCTGGTTCATTAAAAGCTATAACACAGGAATTAACTAGCTCAACTTCAAATTTGTATTCATATAAAGAAAGTCTTGATGATTTTGCAAAGGCATTAGTTGATTATACATCTTCAAATAGTAGTGTTAAATTATTTAGTGGAACAGATGTAAATTCTTTGAGTTTTAATGAAAATATTATTTCATCACTCAGCGATGATGATTTAGAAAACTTAGCTCAACTTCAATGGGATGAGAATATTTCAATAGGCACATCAAATACTTCTTTTAGTGAATTTTATCAAAATTTGCTAGTTACAATTTCTTCAAATGTAGAAAATAATAATTTTAAACTTGAATCTCAAAATGCAATCGTAAACTCTTTAGAAAGCACTTATAACAATTTGACAAAAGTAGACCCAGATGAAGAGATGATAAATCTTCTTCAATATCAAGCAGCTTATGAAGCAAATGCAAAAATTATAACAGCAGTTGATGAAATGCTACAAACATTATTAGATATGTAAAGGATAAAAAATGTCAACAAGTGCAACATTAGGACTTGGAAGTTCAGGAAGTACTGGTTTAAGTTCAGATTTAATTACTAAACTTAAAACAGCAGAAACTACAGCTATTTTAGACCCAATTACAGCTAATCAAGAAGATACTCAAGCTGAAATTGATGCAGTGGATGCAATTCAAACTATGATTACAGATCTTTTAGATTTAGTAAAAGATTTTGATTTATATACAAGTGATACGAATATTTTTGATGAAGTAAGTGCTACAACAACAGGAAGTTCAGCAAACTTTGATGCAAGAGATACAAGTAATATGGAAGAAGGAACAGTTAGCGTGGATATAACTCAATTAGCTCAAAAAGATGTTTATCAAACAAGCACTATTTCAGATACAACCAGTACGATGGATTCGGGAACAATAAGTATTACAATTGGTGATGAAACTTATGATTTCTCAACAGATGGGAAAACTTATGAAGGGTTAGTAACTGAAATGAATAAAAATACTGGATTAGATGTATCTTTAGAACAAGTAGGGGATACTAGTTATAGAATGGTTATAAAAAGTAGTGAAAGTGGTTCTGCTAATGCTCTTACAATCACTCAATCAGATATTGATTTAGGATTAGAAGATACAGATAATCATGTTTTAACTGCTCAAAATTTATTAGCAACAATTGATGGAATAGATTATGAGAAATCTTCAAATAAAGTAACTTTAGAAAGTGGATTAATTATAAAAGCAGTTGATGAAGGTACATCTACAATTACAATAGAAAAAGATAATGCTTCTGTTGTTGAAGGAATTGTAAATATTGCAGATAAATATAATGAATTGGTTGATTTAGTAAATTCTTATATACAAGGAGATGAGGATACAAAAGCTGTAATTTCAGACTCTAGTACATTAAGAACTATGATGAGTGGTATAAAAGAAGTTTTATTTGATACATATGGATTGGATAATGAAGAGAGTATGTTTAAATATGGTATTAGTTTTGATACTGATGGTTATATGCAAGTTGACGAAGATGAGTTAACAGAAGCTTTAACTGATAATTATTCTGATGTAAAAGAGTTATTTACAGGTTATGCAGAAAAAGAAGGAATTGGAACAAGACTCAAAACATATTTAGATTCACTTGATGGCTTAGATGGACTATTGACTGCTTTATCTGATAAATTAGATGATAGGATTGATACTTTAACTACTGATTACGAAACGGCATCTGAAAAATTAGATGAAAAATATGAAGCAATGACTGTTCAATTTGCTGAATATACTGCACTAATTACTCAAATGGAAAATTCTTTTGCCTCGTTAAAATTAATTATTGAAGGAGATGATTCTTAATAATAAATAAAATTGTTACCAATTATTTACTTTAAAATTATAAGATTAAAAAAAAGGAGTAATTCATGAGTTCAATTTCTTCAATCGGTTCAATAGGGATGATATCACCCCTGACTAATATCTCAAAAGATGTTGTTGCTAAAAATGATACAAATAGTGATTCTTCATTAAGTCTTGAAGAATTAGGTATAAATCAAGAGCAATTTTCATTTTTAGATTCAGATAGTGATGGTTTAGTTACCCAAAATGAAATAGCAACAGCTATAGATAATAAACTATCCCAATTTAATGGTGAAATGCCTTCTAAAGAAGAATTTCAAAGTTTGATTTCAGACCTTGGTCTTGAAATAGCAGAATCTCCTATAAGTAAAGAATCAAGTGATTTTGCAAGTTTAATCATGTCAAATTATGATACCGATGGCGATTTATCTTTAAGTTCAAGTGAGGTATCTCTTTTGAGTGATGAAGAATTTTCAACTTTAGACTCAAACGGTGATAGCTCTATTTCAAGCGATGAATTATCAAGTGCATATGATAAAGTTTCAGAAAGTTCTAGTTCTACTAAATCAGAACCTCCTATGGGTGGGGGTTCTATGGCATCAAGTAGCGAAGAAGAATATGATGAATTAGATACAAATGAAGATGGCATAGTTTCGGAAAAAGAAAAACTAGCTGGGTTAGGTATTAATAGTGATTCTTCTGTATCTAATGAAACTTCAAAAGATACAATAAAATTATTACTTGATACAATCAAATTAAATTCTACAAATGATTCAACAGATTTAGATTTAAGTAGTTTTAAAAATATTATGAAAATGATGAATAATGAAACTAATAATACTAACTTAAATACTTATGTTAATAATTTATCTACGAGTAACAATTCTGTCTTTAATTATGCCTAGAACTTTCTAGGCATAATTTATTATTTAATACAAAAAATTATTCATAATTTAACATTTTATAATTATTTACAAGGTTAACTAAGGGTTGTTCTTTTTGAATTATCCACTATTTAATATATTTTATGTTAGAATAAATAAATTATAATTTAAGGAGTATGTTATGAATACAGGTATTGTAGGAAGACACATAGATTTAACAGATTCGATTAAAGATTACATTAATAGCTCAGTAGAAGTATTTAAAAAATATAATTTGGATATTATCTCTGTAAATTCAATTATTTCTCAAGAAGAGAAACATGGTAAAAAAGCTTTTTCTTTTGAATTTACTTTAAATATTGCGCATTTAGATACAATTGTTGTAAAACAAAAAGACAAAGACTTATATATTGCTATTGATATAGCAGTTGATAGAGTTTCAAAAGTATTAAGAAGACATCATGATAAAATTGCAGCTCATAAGGCTACAAAATTAACTGAAGTTGTTGCAAATGAGATTCAAGATAATATTGCTCTTGAGTTAGAAAAATTTGAGGATGAAATCACTCCTGTAAGATTAACATCATATAAACCAATAGATATTGAAGAAGCGTTAGAAGATTTAAAACAATCAGAAGCACATTTCAAAGTATTTATGGATAAAGATGATAATATGAGAGTTCTTTACAAAAGTTCAATTCAAGGTAAATTTGGATTATATTAAAAAAGGCTTTTGCTAGGAAAAAGGTATTAGCGATTTATGCTAATACCTTTTTTAGTTTATGATAAAAAATAGGATTAAAAAATTTATGGATAAAACATTAAAAAAAATTGCATTAATTGGGCAACCAAATGTAGGGAAGTCTTCACTATTCAACCGAATTGCAAATAAAAGAATAGCTATAGTTTCAGAGTTAGCAGGAACAACTAGAGATATTAGAAAGCATGAAATTGAAGTTTTAGATAGAAAAGCATTAATGCTTGATACGGGTGGTATTGATGAAACAAATGATGCTATATTTTCAAATGTAAAAAGAAAAGCTATTGAGACGGCAAAAGAGGCTGATATAATACTTTTTATGGTTGATGGTAAAAAAATACCTGATGATAAGGATAAAGAATTATTTTATGAGCTTCAAAGATTAGGTAAAGAATTAGCCTTAATTGTAAATAAAATTGATAATGATAAAGAGTTGGAAAGACTTTGGGAATTCTTTGAATTTGGAATAGGTGATGAAAATCTATTTGGAATATCAGTTTCTCATAATAGAGGAACTAAAAACTTATTTGACTGGATTTATCAACATCTTCCAGTTAATTTAGATACTGTTGCACGTGAAGAAGCTGAACTATTGCAAAAACAAAGAGAAGAAGCTTTTGATTATGATGATGACCAAGATTATTCAAGTGAAAATAATGGTAATTTTGAATCTGAAAAAGTTGTTGAAGAAGAAGTTGATGATAATAAAATCAAAGTAGCAATTATTGGAAGAGTAAATGTTGGTAAATCTTCTATGCTAAATGCAATTTTAGGAGAAGAAAGATCAGTTGTTTCTCCAATTGCAGGAACAACTATTGATCCTGTTGATGAATCTTTTGAATTTAAAGATAAAAATATTACTTTCGTTGATACCGCAGGTTTAAGAAGAAGAGGTAGTATTGAAGGTATTGAAAAATATGCTTTAATGAGAACAAAAGAAATGTTAGAAAAAGCTAATATGGCTTTAGTTATTTTAGATGCTTCCTCTGAGCTTACTGATTTAGATGAAAAAATTGCTGGACTTGTGGATGAATATGGATTAGGTACTATTATTGTTCTTAATAAATGGGATGAAAATATTGAAACTTTCCAAAAGATGGAAGAAGAAATTAGAAGAAGATTTAGATTTTTATCTTATGCTCCTATTATGGCTGTTTCTGCAAAAACAGGAAGAAGTATTGAAAGATTAAAAGATAAAATTATTGAGATTCATGATAACTACACACAAAGAATTCCAACTTCTCAACTTAATAAAGTTATTGAAGAAGCAGTTATTAGACATTCACTTCCAAGTCCAAATGGTGCATATTTAAGAATTTATTATACTACACAATTTGAGACAAGACCGCCAAGAATTGCACTTGTTATGAATAAACCAAATCTTTTACACTTCTCTTATAAAAGATATTTAATTAATTATTTAAGAGATAATTTTAATTTTGAAGGTACTCCAATTCACGTAATTGCGCGTGGAAAAAATGATAAAATGGGTGATGAAGAATATTTAGAAAGAGATAAATAAATTTAACTTTTTGGAGTTAGCCTTGAATAGAGTAAAAAATGATATTTTTGCTGGAATTACAGCTGCGGTTGTTGCTCTTCCACTAGCTTTAGCTTTTGGAGTTGCTAGTGGTGCAGGTGCTATTGCTGGTTTATATGGTGCAATAATATTAGGTTTTTTTGCTGCATTTTTTGGCGGAACTGCTACTCAAATTTCAGGCCCAACAGGTCCTATGACTGTTATTGTGGCTGCAACAATAGCTACTTTTCCAAATGATATTGCAAGTGTTATGACGGTTATATTTTTAGCTGGTTTAATGCAAATATCATTTGGAATTGTTGGAATTGGAAAATGGATAAAATATATTCCTTATCCAGTAATTTCAGGTTTTATGTGTGGAATAGGTGTAATTATTATAATATTACAAATAAACCCATTTCTAGGTGTTGATGGATATAGTTCTATTATTTACACATTAACTCATCTTTTAGATACCTTTGGAAAAGCCAATTATGAAGCTATTATAATTGCAAGTATCACATTATCTGTAATGTTTTTAACTCCAGAAAATATTTCAAAAATAGTTCCTCCTGCTCTTATTGCCTTAGTTGCAGTAACATATTTTTCAATTTTAATGAATTTTAATATTAAAACAATTGGTGAGATTCCCATGGGATTACCTGATTTTGTTTTTCCTATTTCTTTTGATATATTAAAATTAAGTACAATTTTAACTTTAGCTATTACTTTATCATTATTAGGTTCAATAGATTCATTATTAACATCAATTGTTGCTGATTCTAAAACAAAAACTAAGCATGACCCTAAAAAAGAGTTAATAGGACAAGGAATAGGAAATATGGTTTGTTCTTTTTTTGGTGCAATTCCAGGAGCTGGGGCAACCATGAGAACAGTTATAAATATTAATAGTGGAGCAACTACTAAATTATCAGGAATGGTACACTCTATTACTTTGTTGTTAATTGTATTATTTTTAGCACCACTTGCATCTAAAATACCTTTGGCTGTTTTATCTGGGATTTTAATAAAAGTTGGTTTTGATATTTTAGATTATAAGTTTTTAAAAATACTAAATAAAATCTCAAGACAAAATTTAATCATTATGGTTACAGTATTTTTATTAACAATTTTTGTTGATTTAATTATGGCAGTTGGAGTTGGAATTACTATTTCATCCATAATTGCAGTTTATCAAGTTTCAAGAAATACTCAAATTAAAACGTCTCGTTCAAGAGTTTCTTTTGATATAGATATTGATAATGTTGATATTCAAATTATAAAAGTAAATGGTTCTTTATTTTTTGGAACAGCATCTTTTTTAGAAGATAAGTTAGATAAATTAAAAAATAGTAAAAAAATAATTATTGATTGTAAAAATGTATCTTTTTTTGATATTTCAGCCATATTTACACTTGAAGAGATTATTGAAAAATTCAAAAGTAAAGAGTTAGAAATAATATTAGTTTTAAGATATAGACATAAAAGAAAGATATTATCTGTAGATAGTTCAAATGTATTTAAAAAAATAAAAATTTATTCTAATTTAGATGATGCTATAAACTATACTCAAAAATATGAAATGATTAAATAAACATGGCAAAAATATATCTTTTAAGTAATCAAAAATATCCAAATGTAGAAAATCTTGAAGTGTTTCAAATAAAATATATAAAATCTAATGTAAATTTATTAAATTATGATGCTTTGATTTTTACTTCAAAAAATGCAGTTTATTCATTGGATTCATTTAATAAAGATTGGAAAAAAATACCATCTTTTGTAATTGCCCCTAAAACTGCACAAATTATAGAAAAGCTAGAAGGAATAGTTGCTTTTACAGGAGTTACTTCCCATGGAAATGAGTTTGCAGAAGAATTGGTAGATTTATTAAAAAACAAAAAAACACTTTATATAAAAGCTTTAAAAACTGTTTCAAATTTAGTTGAAATTTTAAAGAAAAATAAAATTTCAGTAGATGAATTAGTAAGCTATGAAACTACATACAAAGAATCAAATATTATTTTAGAAGATAATTCTATATTCATTTTTACATCTCCTTCAAGCGTTGAATGTTTTTTTAAACAATATTCTTGGAATAATTCATATAAAGCAATTGTTATTGGAAAAACAACAGCAGATTATTTGCCAAATCATATAGATTTTATAATTAGTTCACAAACATCAATAGATGAGTGTATAAATCTAGCAAAGCAATCTTTGATTTAAACTCAAATTTAAACATCTTTAGATAAAATAAGACAATCTAAGTAGTTCGGGATTTCCATTGTTGTGGGTCCGATAATTTATTTTTGTACATGATAGCAGTTGTATGGTGTGTAGCAATTCAATGCGTTTTTGCTCC
>JBGSBO010000006.1:0-43349 GCA_041730535.1 Minisyncoccia bacterium | reverse complement strand
GCATTTGGAAGTGATAGTGAATTAGCTCACACAGGAGTTAGATTTTCTTTGAGTAGATTTAATACAGAAGAGCAAATTGATTATGCAATTAATGTTATTAAAAATGCAGTTACAAGATTAAGAGGAATTTCAAGTTCTTACGCTTATACACCTTCGTGTCATAAGTCTGGTTTATAATAAAAAACGAATAATAAATAAAGGAAAATTTTATGGCGAAAAATAGTTTAATTAGTGGATCAATTTGGGACGAGTACTCAAATCAAGTTGTAAATAGAATGAACAACCCAAAACACCAAGGTGAAATTACAGAAGAAAGAGCAGCAGCATTAGGAGCAAAACTAATTGTTGCAGATTTTGGAGCTGAATCATGTGGTGATGCAGTAAGACTTTACTGGGCTGTTGATGAAAAAGATGACAGAATCTTAGAATCAAAATTTAAATCTTTCGGTTGTGGTACAGCAATTGCATCATCTGATGTTATGGCAGAACTTTGTATTGGAAAAACAGTTGACCAAGCTGTAAAGATTACAAATATTGATGTTGAGTTTGCCCTAAGAGATAACGCAGAAACACCAGCTGTTCCACCTCAAAAGATGCATTGTTCAGTTATGGCTTATGATGTTATCAAAAAAGCAGCAGCTGAGTACAAAGGTGTTGATATGGAATCTTTTGAAACAGAAGTTATCGTTTGTGAGTGTGCAAGGGTTTCATTAGGAACAATCAGAGAAGTTATTAGAATCAATGACTTAAAAACTGTTGAGCAAATCACAGATTATACAAAAGCAGGTGCTTTTTGTAAATCATGTATAAGACCTGGTGGACATGAAGAAAAAGATATTTATTTAGTAGATATTTTAGCTGATGTTAGAGCTGAAATGGCAGAAGAAAAAATGAAAATTGCAGCAGATGCAAGTGCCGCTGGAACTTTATCATTTGATAAAATGACATTAGTTCAAAGAATTAAAGCAATTGATTCTGTATTAGATTCTGATATTAGACCAATGCTTGTAATGGATGGTGGAAATATGGAAATTATAGATATTAAAGAAAATTTACCTCACTTTGATTTATATATTAGATACCTAGGTTCATGTTCAGGATGTTCGTCAGGAAGTTCTGGAACTTTATATGCAATCGAATCTGTTTTACAACAAAAAATTGATGAAAACTTAAGAGTTTTACCAATTTAATAAATTAGACAAATAAATACTAACAATTATTAAAAAAGGCTCGTGCAGATTGCATGAGCCTTTTTTTATATCTTATAAATTATCGTTAATGCAACAAAACTAATAAAAACAGCTGATATTTTTTCTATTAAATAAATATATTTATTAAAAAACTCTTTTATTTTTTCTAGACTTAAAATATAAACAATAAATATATCCCAAATTAAAACTGCAAAAAACATCCAAATTCCATAAATAGTTTGAATAAAAAATGGTGTATTATTTTGTGTAGTGATACTAAACATTGTAAAGTAAAAGATAAAGTTCTTTGGATTTAAAATAGCACTCAAGAATCCTTTGAAAAAACTTGATGTTAGGCTAATAGTTTTTTCTCTTTTAGAAATATTTTCAAATAAATTCTTTTTCTTTGATTTAAATAAATGATATGAAATATAAAGTAAATAAAAACATCCTAATATTTTTAAAGAGTTAAAAATAAATAAATTCTCTTTTATAATTATAATTCCAAAAAAAGCTAAAACTATATAAACTAAATTTGCAATAGCAATTCCAAAAGCTACTATTATTCCAGTTTTTTTCCCATTTTTAATAGTTGTGTTAATGATTATAAAAAAATCAACTCCTGGGCTAATTAAAGCTAAAAAATGTGCAAGTGCTAGTATTAAAAAACTTTGTAGATAAATCTCTATTTCCATAAATCTCCTTTTATTTTGAAGATTGTATTAAAAAGAGAAAATTAATTATTGTATAAAATTGTCCTGATACTCTTTTGGAGTAATTGCAACTATTTTTCTGAAATTTCTATGAAAATGACTTTGATCACAAAAATCACATTCAAGTGCAGTTTGAGAAATACTTAATCCGTTTTTTAATAAATCTTTTGCAAATTCAATTTTTAGATTTATAAAATAGGAATGAGTGGGGATGTTTAGCTCTTTTCTAAATAATTTAGTAATATAAAATGTTGATAGATTAAATTCTTTGGATAAATCATTTAGACTTACATCTTCTTTGATATTGATATTTAGATATTTGATAATCTTATTTATTATAGAATTATCTTTAAGTTCAATTTTAATTGGCTTATTATATTTCAAGTATAAAGAGCTGAAAAATTCTATTAAAAATGTCTCTTTTTCTAAAATTAAATTATTTGAAAAAAGTAATTCGCATAGTTTAATAAAATTATTATAAATAGTTTTATTGTTTATTAATTCATTTGAAAAAGGAATAAATTCTTTTAGATTTGGAAAAATACTTTGTTGAATGCTAAAGCACCAATCTTTTGATAAATATAGCATATAGAGCTTATTTGCACTTTTCGTGTTATTGTTGCAGCTATGACTTGTATTTGGATTAACGATTGCTAATTGTTTTTTTTGTAGGATAAAAGTTTTATTTTTGTTTATATAAATTCTTTTTCCATTTAATATAGCCCCAATTGATAAAGTATTATGAATATGCTCTTTATAACAATTATTAGATTTTGAGTATCTAAGTTCTAAATAGTTTAGTTTTTTATCTGTAAAATATAGTGTTTGATTCATTGTTTGCTAGTTTATTAATATCTTCCTAAAAAACATATTATAAAAATTAATAGCTCTATAAAGCACACTTCGTTACAATTCAATTCTTTCAAATCTTCATAAAATCGGAAATCAGTGGAAATATCAAAAATCAAAGAACTTTGTCATTCTCAATCACTTTATTATTATGATTATGTAAAAAAATATAGTGAATATAATGGAAAAACAATCGAAAAAGTTCATTCAATATCTTTTCAAGAGGGAAGTTCTCCACTATTATTTGAGATAAAACTTGAAAAACCTATTTTTGATTTTGAAAAAACTTATTATAAAAATAATCTTACAAATGAGTACTACTTTAATAAAAGAGATATTTTAATAAAAGAGTATGATGAAAAAAATAGACTACTTTATATTCAGATTTTAAGAGAAGATATAAACCTAAAAGAGTTAAATGGTGATGATTTTTTTGTAGTTACTGATTTACTTTTTTTAATAAATAATTTAATTGAATGGTATGATAAAAATGGTTTAGAATTAAACTTTTCAAGTCAAATTCCTTGTATTTTAAAACCAAAACTTGATATTTGTGTTGATACTATTTTAAATGAAAATCAAATAGATGCTGTAAATGCTATATTTCAAAATTCATATTCATATATTTGGGGACCACCTGGAACTGGAAAAACAAAAGCAGTTTTATCAACAAGTGTTATAAATTATATATTTGAAGATAAAAAAGTTTTAATAGTTGCACCTACAAATGTAGCTTTAGAGCAGATTCTTTTGGGTGTTTTAGACAACACTGAAAAACTACAAATTGCAAATGAAAAGATTCTTAGATTTGGAATTCCATCAAAAGATTTTTTTGATAAATTCCCAGAAATTTGTGAAACAAGAGGTTTAGAAAAAGTTCTTGAAAGCCTTGAAAATGAGATTAAAATTATAAATAGAGTAATCAAATATCGAGAGGGAAAACTTATAACTTCTGATTTAGAACAAATTGATACTTTTTTTTCTATTCTTGAAAACAATAAAGAAAAAATAAAAAAAGAAGAAGAAAAAATAGAGTATTTTCAACCCTTGATAAATCTTTTAACCCAACCTTTAAAGGGTTATCATTTTTTTAATAACTGTAAAATGATAAAAGAAGCCATAAAAAAAAGAGAAGAGAGCTCTTGTGTAAATTATGATGAGAAGTTAATAGAAGAAAAAAGATTAAAAGAAGTTATAAATATAGATTGTATAAGAGAAAGTATCAAAAAATATGAATTAATTATTGATACTTTAAACCAAGAAAATATGAATATTTTATCCCAATCAAAAACTTTGGTAAAAAGTGAAAAGATTTATAATGAGATATTTAAAGATTTAAATTATGAAAATATTGCTGAAAAAAGAGTTGAGTTAAATAACAAAATTTCACAACTAAAACTATGGTGTAAAACAAATGAAGAAAATCTAAAAAAATTAATCAAAAACTCAAATGACAATCTTATAAATCAAGCACTTGACGAGCACCATAAAAACTTTGATGAAAAAAAATTAAAAAATAGAATTATTCAAATATCAAATGATAGAAATGATATTTTAGAACAAAGTACAAAACAAAGAATAAAATACTCTCAAATAATAGCTATGACAATTGATGCTTTTATTCAATATACATTAAAAGATAAAATTGAAGTAAATCATATTTTTTGTGATGAAGCAGGGTATATGTCAAATATTAAGGCTTTAACTCTTTTTAAAAATGATTGTCCTATAACATTTTTAGGAGATCATATGCAACTTTCTCCTGTTAGTGAAGTTAAAAATGATGATGTAAATGCTGTTAAAAATAGTTTTTTATATTCTCAATCCTCTTTGTTTTTTGAAAGTTTGTTTTTGAAAAAAAATGAAGATGAAATATACAAAGAGTTTTTAAATCAAACCTTACCAAAGTATGAAAAAACAATTCAAAAAAACCTTAAATATACCCATAGATTTGGAGTGAACTTAGCTGCTGTTTTAGATAAATTTGTATATAAATTTGGTTTTCAATCTGCACTAAAAAACAATACTGAACTGATATTCTTAAATTCTAATTCAAATACAAATGAAGCAATTGAGCGCTCAAGTATTGAAGAAGCTTTGATTATAAAAGAGTTAGTAAAAAAACTAGAAGGAAAATCTTTTGCTATTTTAACTCCATATAAAAAACAAGTAAAAATACTAAAAGAGATTTTAGGAAAAAAAAATTTTGAAAATATTATGACTATTCATAAATCCCAAGGAAGCGAATGGGATAATGTGATTTTTTCTGTTGTTGATGATTCTAATTTTGGAAAAAGAAAAATGTTTTTTACAAACTCTTTAAATGATAATTTTAAAAGCCTAAATTTAATAAATACAGTAGTAAGTAGAACCAAAAAAAGATTAATAATTGTTGCAAATGAAGAGTTTTGGATAGAACAAAAAGAGACTCAATTAATTGGAAATCTAATAAATGAATCAAGAAAAATATCAATATAAATATTAATTATTAACAATCTATTATGTAATTTATCTTATTATAAATCATTATATAAATAAAAAGGATTTTTAGATGTTTGCCATATATAAAAATGGAAGCGTAGGTTTTAGAAGCACAGCAGATAATTTATATAATCTCAAAAATATTGATGAATTATCAGAAGCAAGACTAAAACCCGATGAAGGATTTATTCAATTATTGAATGATGAAAATAAAGAAGAAAATAAAAATAAAAATGTTGCAATTAATAAATATAAAAAAATGGCAAATATTGATACTTCTGAACTTGTATATCATATAAAAGATATTATGACAAAGGATTGTATTTATATTGATAT
This sequence comes from Minisyncoccia bacterium, assembly GCA_041730535.1. Taxonomy (GTDB): domain Bacteria; phylum Campylobacterota; class Campylobacteria; order Campylobacterales; family Arcobacteraceae; genus Aliarcobacter. Next base: position 37,780 of record JBGSBO010000006.1, on the reverse strand, counting down.
CCAATCAACAGTAAACGATGCCTATGATTCTTTAAATAAACTAGATATTGACCAAATGCCTGTTGTTTCATTTGGAAAAAAGATTATTGGTATGATAAGTAAAAAAATGATTTTAGATTTATTGATGGATGATATTGAAAATAGTAAGTATATTTTAAATAAAAAAATAGATGATATAAAGTTGTTGGAAATTATTACAGCTGATCCTATTTCTGATATTCGAAGAGTTGCTAAAGTTATGGTTGATTTTAAACTTGATGCTATTGCAATAGTTGAGGAAAATGATATTTTGGTTGGTATTGTTTCTAAAACAGACATTATAAAAGCGATTTCACATTTGCCTAGTTTGCAACTTTGGTCTTAGTTTATAAACATTTTTAAAATGAAATTATCATATAACTTTTATATAATTTTTTGGATATACTTCCCGAAAATTTAAAGAGTTTATATGGAATTTTTACAAGATATTACGTTAACATGGATTATTATATTTATTATTACAGGTTTTATAGCAGGTTATATTGATTCTATTGCAGGTGGAGGAGGAATGATTCAAGTTCCTGTTCTTTTGTATAGTGGAATACCTCCTATTTTTGTATTAGCAACAAATAAAATGGCAAGTCTTTTTGGTACTTTAATGGCAACAATAAAATATTTTCTAAGTAAAAAGATATCTATGAAAGTTGTCAGTATTGCTATTCTTCCTTGTTTATTGGCATCTTATATTGGAAGTAAATTAGTGATGTATATTCCTGATAATATTATTCAATGGGCTATTTTAATAGCTATTCCTATTGCCTTAATTTTTCTACTTAAAAAAAGTACAAAAACTAAAGAAAAAAATGCACAATTAACAAATAAAAATATTATATTAGCAACTGCACCAATTGGTTTTTATGATGGTATTTTAGGGCCTGGAACTGGAACTTATATGACTATTTCTATGAAAAAATTTTTACATTTAGATTATATTATTTCAACAGCTTCAACAAAACCACTTAATTTAGCTACAAATATAGGTTCTGCAATAGCTTTTGTTACAGCTGGAAAAGTTTTATGGATGATTGCTATTCCTATGGCTATTGCAAATATGGCAGGGTCTTATGTTGGAAGTCATTACGCTATAAAAGGTGGCGAAGCTTTTATTAAAAAAATATTAATTTTTGTTTTGGTTTTTATGTTATTGGCAAATATTATTAAAATAATAATTGACTAAATTTCTATTGTATTATCAAATATAATTCTATCTCGCCCTTTATGTTTAGCTTGATACAAAAGGTCATCGGCTTTCTTTTTAGCATCAAGGTACGATGCATATTTTTTTCTACAACTAACTCCTGCACTAAATCTAACAGGAATATTATTTTTTTTGTAAATAAAATTAGTTGAAGTAATAGTTTCTTTTACTCTTTTCATGTATCTTTGTATTTCAATTTCTTCTTCATAATTAACAAGGGCAATAAATTCTTCCCCTCCATATCTGGCAATTATGTCCTCTTTTCTTGTTAGTTTTTTTAATATTGATGCAAAATTTTTCAGTACAGCATCCCCACAAGTATGACCATAAATATCATTTATATTTTTAAAATGGTCTATATCATAAAAAATTATTGCATAATCACTTTCAAAAAGAGAGTATTTCTTTTCCATTTTTTCTATTTCATGATGAAAAGCTCGTCTATTTAGTACATTTGTAAGAAAATCAATTTCTTTTTCTTCTTTTGCTATAAGTAATTCTTTTTGTAGTTCTTCAATTTGTTTATGTAAGTTATTGAATCTTTCTTTACTATCATTTAATATAGTCTTATTCATTTGTATTGAATTTTCTATTTTGTATATTGTATCAATAAGTTTTGCTTGTACAATTTTTAGTTCTCTTTGTGATGCATTTGAAATATTTAGAGTGATTAATTCATCTTTAATTTTCATTATTTCATCTGTTGAGTTTTCAGTATCACTTAGTGTTTTATCAAAATATCTACTCATTAATGAAGTCAATTTAACAATATCATCGGTTTTATCTTTTAGATTTTTTCTATCTGTATCAACTCTTTTTTTAGAAATTTCTTTTAATTCTTTTATTGAATCATCTGTAATTATATTTTTTGGTTCATGTAAAATTCTTGTAATAAAACTTTGAATATCTTCAAGATGAGTAAAATCAATAGATGGTTTTAAAACTTCATCAAAAGCATTGATTAATTTTTTTAATTCATCTGAACTAACTCTTTTTATTAAAACAGAAGCTAGGTCATCAAAATTTTCTATTTTAATTGAATTTTTTTCTTCAATGCTTAGGTTATCTTTGATTTTATTAAATAATTCAAACTCTTCAATTTCTATTTTTGATAAATCTGCTTGTTTTTTGAATTCAATAAAATAATTAGAAGGAAGAGTTGATTTGTTATCTTCTTTTAGTTTTGATAATGTATTTTTTGTTAATTCTTTTATTTGTCCCAAAACATAAAACCTTATATTTTATTGAGTATTTTTTTAATTAAGTGTATTATAACAGTTATTATTTAATAGTAAAGGTTAAATTTTAGTTAAAATTTTTTAATTAGGAAAAAAAATGAGTGCACAAGATAAAGAATTAGCTCAATTACATGATTCTATAGTTGACGATGTAAAGGCATTATTTGATAAATATATGTCAATTGTTGGATTAGATGTTCCCGAAAATAATGAAGAAAATGCTAAAAGTAAGATTTTATATATTATAAAAGATGCAATTTCTGAAATAGAGGAAAAAGAATATTGATTACTATCAATTAAATTTTTTACTATTTTACTTATAATGTAGAAAATATATTATAAGGCAAATATTATGAGTACAATTTCATCTTTTTTAACAAAAGATCACAGAGCATGTGATGAAGAATTCGCAAATTTAGAAAATGCAGTAGCAAGTGATAATTGGGAAGAATCAGCAATTAAACTAAATAAATTTATTACAGATTTATTACATCATTTTGATATGGAAGAAAAGGTTATGTTCCCAACTTTTGAAGAAGTAACAGGTATGACACAAGGTCCTACTATGATTATGAGAATGGAACATGACCAAATGAGACAGTTACTAAATGCTTTACAAGAAGATTTAGATAAAAAAGATAAAAATCACTTTTTTGGTGTAAGTGAAAGTTTAATGATGTTAATGCAACAACATAATATGAAAGAAGAACAAATGCTTTATGCTATGGCTGATGTACATTTAGCTTCACTTGTTCCTCAAGTTATAGAGAATATGAAAGCCATATAAAAATGTTCAATAAAGGTTTAAGTTTAGAACAAGCACCATCTGTAAGTGTGCCTTTTAGATTTTTTTTAAGTGCTCCAATTTTTGGAGTACTTATTTCTTTTGTTTTTTTCTTTTTACCTTTTAGTGAAGTTTCAAATCAATATTCTTCTAAAGCCATTGGTGTTGTTCATTTATTTACTTTGGGAATTTTATCTATGATAATTTTTGGAGCAATGCAGCAAATGATGCCAGTTTTAGCAGGTACAGTTGTAAAAAAATCAAAATTATTTGCTGCTATTGTTCATACATGTTTGGTATTAGGAACGCTTTTTATGAGTTTTTCTTTTATTTTAGAAATTAAAATTTTATTACATATGGGTATTTTATTTCTAAGTATTTCTTTTTTTACTTTTTTTATAGTTTCAATTAAACTTTTATTTAAAGTAGAATTTCTTACTTCAACTGTAAAAGCTATGAGATTATTTAGTGTATCTGGATTAATTACTCTTTTTTTAGGTCTTGTTTTAGCAATTTCTCATATTAGTTTAAATTTTTCTATTTTTCATTATTCTTTTGTAAATATGCATATTCTTTTTGCTTTATTTGGTTTTGCACTTTTACTTATAATGGGTATCTCATTTCAAGTTATTCCTATGTTTTATGTGGCTCTTGATTTTCCAAAATATATACAAAATAGAGTTCCTTTAGTTCTTTTTTTATTTTTATTTTTGGCTTCTTTGTTTTTATATTTTGAAATAAATTTTTTAGTATTAAAAATCATTTTTACATCTATAATAATTTTGTTTGCATATTATGGATTAAAATCACTAAACAACCGAAGAAGACCTGTTTTTGATGTAACCTTATGGTATTGGAAATTTTCTTTATCTATGTTAGTTTTATCACAAATAATTTGGTTGTTTTCTATTTTTGAATCAAACTATATTTTAGCAATAATTTTTGCTTTTGGATTTTTATACTCTTTACTTCAAGGAATGGTTTATAAAATAATTCCATTTTTAGCATGGTTTCATCTAAATTCTAAGGGTTATTTTAAACTTCCAACAATACGAGAATTTATAGATGAAAAATATATAAAAATGAATTTCTTTGTTCATTTTAGTTCAATAATATTTTTTGTATTGGCATATTTTGAAAATGATTTAATTTATTTAGCTGCAACTTTGTTTTTTATGTCAAATATGATTTTTTTAATAAACTGTATAGTTGCTATAAAAAAATATGTAAATATATCAAAAACTGATCCTATGGATTTATCTTCTTTTAAATAATCTCTTATATGTTATAATGTCGCCTAATTTTTAGGTACATTATAATTTAGGGAACCAAATGACAAATCAAAACAATCAAATTTTAAAAAATACAAATGCACAAATATTAGATGAGTTTAACGCTTCAATTATGTTTGATAAAGAACTTTATGCACAAGATATAAAAGGTTCAATTGCTCACTCACAAATGCTTTGTGAACAAGGTATTTTAACAATTGAGGAACAAAAAGCAATTGAAATAGGACTTTTACAAGTAAAAAATGAAATTGAAAGTGGAGAGTTTAAATTTTCTCTTGCATATGAAGATATTCATATGGCAGTTGAAACAAGACTTACAGAAATCATAGGAGAACCTGGTAAAAGACTTCATACAGCAAGAAGTAGAAATGACCAAGTTGCAACTGATTTTAGACTTTATGTTCAAGATAAATCAATTAGTATTAAATCTCAATTAAAAGATTTGGTTGAAACTTTTGTTAATATTGCAGGAAAATATACTACAACTTTAATTCCTGGTATGACTCACCTGCAACATGCACAACCCCTTAACTTTGGTTATCATTTATTAGCTTATGCAAATATGTTTAAAAGAGATTTTGAAAGATTTGAAAGTTCTTATGAAAGAAATAATTATTGTCCATTAGGAAGTGCTGCACTTGCTGGAACTCCACATAATATTAATAGAGACTCAACTTCACAAAAATTAGGATTCATAGCTCCCACTTCACATGCTATGGATACGGTTTCAGATAGAGATTTTGCTTTGGAGATTTTATTTAATATTTCTACTTGTATGATGCATATTAGTAGAATTGCAGAAGAGTTAATTTTATGGTCATCTTATGAATTCCAATTTGTAAGAATGAGTGATGAATATGCAACAACATCTTCAATTATGCCACAGAAGAAAAACCCTGATGTTCCAGAACTTTTGAGAGGAAAAACAGGAAGAGTTTATGGAAATCTTATTTCACTTTTCACAGTAATGAAAGGTTTACCACTTGCCTATAACAAAGATACACAAGAAGATAAAGAGGGTGTTTTTGATTCAGTAAAAACGGTTGAAATTTCTATTTCAATTTTAAATGAAGTTATTAAAACTATGATTGTAAATAAAGATAAAATGGAAAATGCTTGTAAAATAGGGCACTTAAGTGCAACTGATTTAGCAGACTTTTTAGTTCAAAAACAAAATATGCCATTTAGAACAGCTTATTATATTACAAAAGATGTAGTAACTAAAGCTAATGAATTAAATAAAGATATTAGTGAATTAAATATCCAAGAAATTAGAAGTGCTAATGATGAGTTAAAAAATGTGAGTGAAGAAATTGTTATGTATTTAGATTTAAGAAACTCTATGAATGCTAGAAACTCATTTGGTGGAACATCATCAATACAAACTGAAAATCAAATAAAATATTTTGAAGAGTGGCTAAGTAGCAAATAAATAAGATGAGAAAAACTCATCTTATTTTGTAAATTTAATGTAGTAAATGTCTTTTTGTTAATTCAAATAGTGTAGAAATATCAGTTTTACCTACAAATCCATCAACTCCAATTGCATTCATTTTTCCTCTAACTGCATCTGTTGTCATTGAAGAGTTAACAATAACAGGTATATGTTCAAATTTTTTAGTATTTTTTACATAAGAAGCAACTTGGTATCCATCAGTTCCTGGCATTTCAATATCAGTAAGTACCATTCCTATATCATTTGGATTTAGTTCTTCTAATCTTTTTATTAGTAATTCACCATTTGAATATATTTCAAATTTTACACCTGCTTTTTTGAAGAATTTATTTAAAACTTCTCTTGCAACTCCTGAATCTTCAGCTGCAAGAATTACCTTATTCGATTCAAGCGTACCATCGACATATTTTCTAACTTCATCTTCCCCATCATTTGTCCAGTGAATATCTCTTAAAAGTTGCTCTGCGTTAAATACTGTACAAAGTTCATCTTTATTATTTACTTTTACATATGTTGTGTATGTGATTTTAGAGTTTGTTTCTTCGGTATGTCTTAAATCTTGAGTAGTTTTTTCAACAATATCAAGCATGTCTTTTACTAGGAAACCAATTTTTTTATGATTAAATTCACAAAATATGATTAGCTTATAGTCTAAAACAGCAAGTGCTGGAAGTCCAAGCCACGCATCAAGATTGATTAATGTTACAGGTTCACCTCTAATTGTAGCAATTCCTGCAATTACATTTGTATCTCTTGGCGTATCATTGATAGCTACTTCTTCAGTAATTATAAAAGCTTTAACTTTTGCTATGTTAATTGCGTAAATATTATTATGACCAGTGTAAAATACTGCTAATTGCTGAACATTTCTAAGATGCGCTTGTGTCATTTGCTCAACACTACCACTAATACCGCTCATGAGAATCCTTTTTATAAGTGTATATCATTTATTATATATGTTTTTTTCTTTAAGAAACTTTAAGTTATTTTTTAAATTTACCGATTAATTTTTGAATTGTAACCGAAGCCATCATTAATCCAAATGAACCTGTAACTCCCTCAAAACTTCCCTTTTCTAAACAAATAGGAAGTTCTGATGAAAAAATTACTTTAAACTTTTTCTTAAACCCTTGCGTTTTTAATTCTGTTCTTATTTTTTTGATAAACGGGTCATTATATGTGTCCCAAATTGAGATGTATTCAATCTTACTTGGATCTATTCTTTTAGCACCACCACTTGTACTAATAATTTTTGTAAAATGTTTTTTAATCAAGTGAACTTTTGGTTTTACATCATCAATTGCATCTAAAATATAATCATATGAAGAAAAATCAAAATTATCAATCCATTCAGGCGTTATTTTTACATGAATTGGAGTAACTTCGGGATATTTTTCTTTTAAAGCTTCAACTTTTATTCGTCCAATATTTCCAAAACTACCCATTTGTCTATTTAAATTTGACTCTTCATATGTATCAAAATCAACGATTGTGATATTTGTAATTCCTGTGTTGTAAAGTGCATCTAAAGCAAAACTTCCAACCCCACCAACTCCTAAAAGTATTAGTTTAACATCTTTGAATTTTTCAAAAACATCCTCACCAAATAACTTTTTTGATCTATCATATTTCATCTAAACTTCTCTTTTACTTGTTTTTGGGTATTATATCATAAAATAAATTATGGGAGATGTTGATGGATAAAGAACCAATGACACTAGCAGGATATAATAAAATTACTGGAACTTTAGAGTTTCTTAAAAAAACAGAGAGACCTGAAACCGTAATTGCATTGGAAGAAGCTAGACAATTAGGAGATTTGAAAGAAAATGCAGAATATCACTCTGCAAAAGAAAAACTAGGATTAATTGACTCTCAAATAGCAGAGTTAAATGCAGTTATTTCTAAAGCTGTGATAATAGATCCTTCAACTCTTCCACATAATAAAGTAAGTTTTGGTTCAACTGTTGGTTTACTTGATATAAAAACGGAAGAAGAGTTTATTTACACAATAGTTGGTGGTGTTGAATCTAATGCTGAAAAAGGAATGATTTCATTTAATTCACCCTTAGCAAAACAGTTAATGGGAAAAGAAGAGGGTGATGAAATAAGAGCTACACTTCCAGGTGGTGTTAAAACTTATGAAGTATTAAATGTATGTTATAAGGAGATTTCTTTAATATGAATGTAGCAATTATAGGAGCTAGTGGTTACACTGGTTTAGAATTAATAAAAATTCTAATAAATCATCCAAAGTTCAATATCTCTTATGTTGCAAATTCGTCAGGAGATATTAATGTTCAAGATTTACATCCATGTCTAAAAAGTGTAATTAATATAGATGTAGAGTTAGCAAATGCAGTTGAAGTTGCAAAGGTAGCTGAATTGGCATTTTTAGCACTTCCTCATAAAACATCTATGGCTTTTGCAAAAGAGCTTTTATCTTTAGGTGTAAAAGTAGTAGATTTAAGTGCTGATTATAGATTAAGCCTTGAAAATTATGAAAAACATTATTGTGAACATGAAGATAAAGAAAATATTGAAAATGCTGTTTATGGATTACCTGAATATTTTAAAGAAGATATTAAAAATGCAAAATTAATCGCAAATCCAGGATGTTATCCAACAGCTTCATTATTAGCATTATTGCCATTTATTGATTATATTGATACTGATGCTCCAATTTTTATTGATGCAAAATCAGGTGTTAGTGGAGCGGGGAAAAATCCTAGTGAAACAACGCATTATTGTCAAATAAATGACAATGTTCATGCTTATAATCCATTCAAACATAGACACATGCCAGAGATTCATGAAAAAGTGAAAATTTTAAAAGGTAAAGACGTATCAATTAATTTTGTGCCTCATTTATTACCATTAACAAGAGGAATGTTAGTTTCTGTATTTGCAACTTTAAAAGATGATATTGATGTAAATGAGATTTTAAATAATTCTTATAAAGATAGTGAATTTGTAAGAATTAGAAATAAACCAGTTGATGTTAAATCAGTTGCTGGAACAAATTTCTGTGATTTATTTGTTGCAAAAAATGGTAAAGCTTTATTTGTAAGTTCTGCTATTGATAATCTTTTAAGAGGAGCTTCTTCTCAAGCTGTTGTAAATGCAAATATCTTATGTGGATATGAAGAATATGAAGGAATACCAAAAATAGCCTATGTACCTTAGTATTAAACAAGATTCTATTTTTGTAGCTGATTCACATTTTAATGAAAAAAATAGAGAGTTATTAACATTTTTACAAAAAGTTGAGAGTAAGGAAATAATTACATCTCAACTTTTTCTTATGGGTGATATGATAGATTTTATTTCAGGTGAAAGCAAATATTTTATAAAACAAAATAGTTCTGTAATTAATCTTTTAAATAAATTATCTTGTAATTTAGAGATTATTTATTTAGAGGGAAATCACGATTATAATTTAAAATCTATTTTTCCAAATATAAATGTGATAAAAAGAGAAAATCAACCACTTCTTGCTAAATTTGATAATAAAACAATTTCTTTATCCCATGGTGATAATTTTATAAATTGGAAATATGATTTATATTGTAAGTTAATAAGAAATACTTTTTTCCTTAAATTTATGAATTTTATAGATATAAATTTTTTTATCTCAAAAAAAATAGAAAATGCATTAGTGAAAAAAAATATATGTCACAAAATGAAAAATTTTGAACACATAGTTTCAAAAAGAATTAAAAGCTACAAGACAGATATTATAGTTGAAGGACATTATCATCAAGGAGATATTTATAATATTGATGAAAAAAAATATATAAATATTCCATCTTTATGTTGTCAAAAAAAATATGTTGTAATTAAAAATTTAGAATTTAAAGGAGAAACTATATGAGTATAGTTTTGATAGGTATTTTAATAATAATTATTTTGCTATTAGTGATTTTAATTTATTTATTAACTACAAATAAAAATGAAAAAACTAATGATGTTAAAAATAATATAAATTCAATAATAAAATTAAAAGATTTATCTTTCCCAAAGAATATAGAACAAATGGATAGAATAGCAGTTAGACAAGCCTCAAAAGTTATAGTAGATTCCTATAAAGCTTTAGATTATGCAAATAAATTATCAAATGTATTAGACAGAATGGAATGGCATACATGGCAAGTATCAATTCTTTTATATTTCTTAAAAACTCAAAATGGTTTATCTGTAAATGATAATATATTTCCACAAACAATTTTAGATTTAAGTTTAAATAATAAAGAACAAGAAATTCAGAAAATATTCAAAAAATATATGGAAAATGTAAACATACAAAAAGATAGAGATACTTTAAGTAATGAGATCATTTGGAATGCAAAAGAAGTATCAATAATACTTTTTAAGATATTAAATCACTAATTATAAGGAGAATCCATCGCAAAGTTTGAAGTAGTAAGTGATTACGAACCAGCAGGTGACCAACCTGTTGCTATAAAAGCCTTAAGTGATTCTATTAATGCTGGAAACCAATATAACACCCTTTTAGGAGTTACTGGTTCTGGAAAAACATACACAATTGCCAAAGTAATAGAGGCAACTCAAAAACCAACACTTATTATGACCCATAATAAAACCTTAGCAGCTCAGTTGTATAGTGAATTCAAACAATTTTTTCCAAATAATCATGTGGAATATTTTATCTCGTATTATGATTATTATCAGCCTGAAGCTTATATTCCAAGAGCTGATTTATTTATTGAAAAAGATAGCTCAATAAATGAAGAGTTAGAAAGATTAAGACTTAGTGCCACAGCTTCACTTTTATCTTTTGATGATGTTATTGTAATTGCTTCTGTTTCTGCAAACTATGGTTTAGGAAATCCAGAAGAGTATAAAGCAATGGTGCAAAGAGTTGAGGTTGGATTTGAATATTCACAAAAACAGTTTTTAATAAAACTTGTGGAAATGGGTTATAAAAGAAATGATAAGTTTTTTGATAGGTCAGATTTTAGAGTAAATGGGGATGTTATAGATATTTTTCCTGCTTATTATGAAGATGAATTTATCCGTGTTGAATTTTTTGGAGACGAGGTTGAATCTATTTCTAAAAGAGAATATTTAACAAACAATAAATCAAAAGATTTAGATGAGGTTATTATTTATTCAGTAAACCCTTTTGTTGTTTCAAATGATAAATTAGCAACTGCAGTAAAAAGAATAGAAGAAGAACTTGATGATAGATTAGATTATTATACAAAAGAGCAAAAGTTAGTAGAATATCAAAGACTAAAACAAAGAGTTGAGTTTGATTTAGAGATGATTGAGGGAACTGGAATGTGTAAAGGAATTGAAAATTACGCAAGTCATTTAACTGGTCAAAAACCAGGTGAAACACCTTATTCTCTTTTAAACTATTTTGAACAAATGAATAAGGATTTTTTACTTGTAGTTGATGAATCACATGTTTCTTTATCTCAGTTTAGAGGAATGCACGCAGCTGATAGAAGTAGAAAAGAGGTTTTAGTAGATTATGGATTTAGACTTCCTTCTGCACTTGATAACAGACCTTTAAAATTTGATGAGTTTATTAAAAAAGCTCCACATTATGTTTTTGTTAGTGCAACTCCAAATCCCCTTGAGCTTGAAATGAGTTCAGTTGTAGCTGAACAAATTATTCGACCAACTGGACTTCTTGACCCAATTATTGATGTGGTTGATAGTGAATTTCAAGTTGAAAAACTTCACGATGAAATCAAAAAAGTTGTGGCAAAAAATGAAAGAGTTTTAGTTACAGTTTTAACAAAAAAAATGGCAGAAGAACTAGCATCTTATTATGCAGATTTAGGAATGAAAGTAAAATATATGCACTCAGAAATTGATGCAATTGAGCGAAATCAGATCATTCGAGAATTGCGACTAGGAACTTTTGATGTACTTATTGGAATCAATCTTTTAAGAGAAGGACTTGATATTCCAGAAACTTCTTTGGTGGCTATTTTAGATGCCGATAAAGAAGGATTCTTAAGAAGTAAAACTTCACTTATTCAAACAATTGGACGAGCTGCTAGAAATGAAAGAGGAAGAGTTATTTTATATGCAAAAAGAATAACTGGCTCAATGCAGTTTGCAATAGATGAAACAAATAGAAGAAGAAAAATCCAAGAAGAACATAATACTTTACATGGAATTACTCCAGTATCTACAAAAAGAAGATTAGACCAAAACCTAAAACTTGAAGAGTACGATGATGTTGCATGGAAAAAAGAGAAACTAGAAAAAATGCCAGCATCTGAGAGAAAGAAAATTCTAATAGAGCTAAATAGACAAATGAAAAAAGCAGCAAGTGATTTGAATTTTGAAGAGGCTATTAGACTAAGAGATGAAATTGCTAAGGTTAAAGAGATATAAAAAATGAAAAAAGCAACAAAACAAGATATTGAAATAATTAAACAAGCTTTCATAGAAAAGTACAGTGATGCGGTTACGGAGTTAAATTATAAAAATGATTATGAGTTATTAATTGCCATTATTTTATCTGCTCAATGTACTGACAGAAGAGTAAACATCATAACTCCTGCTTTATTTGAAAAATATCCAAGTGTAAAAGAACTAGCAATTGCTGAACTTGAAGATGTGAAAGCTTTGTTAAACTCTTGTTCATTTTTTAATAACAAATCAAAAAATATTATCAAAATGGCTCAAAGTGTTTTGATGGATTACGATGGGCAAATTCCCCACGACCAAAAACAGCTTATGAAACTAGCAGGTGTTGGAAATAAAACTGCAAATGTTTTTATGATTGAGTTTGAAGGTGCAAATTTAATGGCTGTTGATACTCATGTTTTTAGAGTTTCACATAGATTGGGTTTAAGTGATGGGAAAACTGTTGATATAACTGAAACTGATTTAGTTAAAAAACTAAAAGGACATGATTTACATATTTTTCATCAAGCGATGGTTTTATTTGGAAGATATATTTGTAAAGCTGTCAAACCTGAGTGTGATGAGTGTTTGTTTCCACAGGTTTGCAAAACTAAAAGCTCTTTTAAACCTGGGTGATTTAACTTCAAAAAAAGAAGAGTTATTTTAAAACACACTCTTCTTTTAAATCTGAAAAGTTTTTGAAGATATAATTATCTTCTATTTTATTTATTTCTACATTTGATGCTATACATAAAAACTCTTTATCATCTTTTTTTACTAAATAAGTGAATTTATAAACAAAATTAGTTTTAGAGCTTAGAACTTTGTTATTTAACAGTTCAGCTGTTAATCCATCTATTGTTGCATTTTTTTCTTTTAAATATTTCTCTTTAAATATTTTTGGAAAAAATTCTTCTTGGTTTTTTTCATAGAATCCATAAGCGATAACTGATATTATAATAATCAATAAAAGGATTATAAATTCTCTTTTCTCGAATTGATTATTTACCTTATAAAGTATCAAAGTAAGAGCTATAATCAAAACAGCAATGGCAATAATAATTTGCATTTTATTCCTTTTTATTTATTTTTATTATATCCTACCTTAACACAAAGCTTTTATTAAAAAGCCTCAAAAAGGGCGAACTTATGCAATTGCAACATAAAAACTATGATATTATAATAATAGGTGCTGGTGCCGTTGGAAGTGGTATCTTATTAGATGCCTCTTTACGTGGATATAAAGTATTATTACTTGAAAAAGATGATTATGGAAGTGGTGCTAGTTCTAAAAGTTCTAAATTAGTTCATGGTGGAGTTAGATATCTTGAAAAAGCTGTTAAAAATCTAGATAAGGCTCAGTATAATTTAGTAAAAGAAGGATTACAAGAGCGTGCAATTTTTTTGAGAAATGCATCTTGTATTGCTAAAAAAATAAAAATCAATATACCAACTTTTTCATATTTAAATCTTTTTTATACATGGATTGGGCTTTTTATGTATAAAGTAATTTCTAAAAAAAAGAGTTTGGGAAATAATTCTTTTTTAAACAAAGTAGTATCTAGTCTATTTTTCCCAAATATAAAAAATGAAAATCTAAAAGGATGTGTATCTTTTTATGATGGAAGTTTTTTAGATACAAGAATGATAATCTCACTTTTACAAACAGCTAGTAGTAAAGGTGCAAATATAAAAAATTATTGTGAAGTAAATGGTTTTTTATATGATGAAAATCAGAAAATTATAGGTGTGAAATATTTTGATAAGTTTGAAAATAAAGATTATGAAATCTTTTCAAAATGTGTGATAAATGCAAGTGGTGCAAATGTTGATAATATGAGATTTTTGGATGATAAAAATTCAGATGAGATTTTAGCTTTGAGTAGTGGAGTTCATATTGTAGTAAAAAAAGAGTTTTTAGGCTCAAATGAAGCTTTGTTGATTTCAAATACAAGTGATGGAAGAATTATTTTTATACTTCCTTATTTGAATCACTGTTTAATAGGCACAACAGATAATAGCTGTGTTTATGAAGAAAATATAAAAACAAAAGATAGTGAGATTGAATATTTGTTAAATGAAGTAAATATTTATTTCCAAAAGCCTTTGAAAAAAGAGGATATTTTATCATCTTGGAGTGGAATTAGGCCACTTATAAAAAATACAGATAAAAGCTCAACACAAGAAATAGTTCGTGATCATTTAATAACAAGCTCTAAAAACGGATTAGTTTCAATTGCAGGTGGAAAATGGACAACTTATAGAAAAATGGCAGAAGACTTAATGGATTTTTTAGTTGATGAAAAAATCTTAGATAAAAAAGAAATATGTATTACAAAAAATTATAAGCTAATAGGAAACGAAGAAAAACATAAGGATTTAGAAAAACTAATAAGTTTTTATCCAATAACAAAAAATACAAAAGAGTCACTAATCACACTTTATGGAACAAATGCTACAAAAGTCTTGACACTGGCAAATAAGCTTGATAATTTCCAGCTAATAAATGAAAATTTACCATATTTAAAAGTAGAAATAATATATTGTATTGAAAATGAGTTTGTTAAAAAGCCTGTTGATTTTTTATCACGAAGGATTGGGCTTTGTTTTATAGATAAAAAAGCTTCATTATCTTGCGTTGATGTAGTTTGTGATGAAATGGGAAAACTATATAATTGGAATAAAGATGAACTTGAACTTCAAAAAAAAGAATCAAAAGAGTATATAGAAAACTATTTCTAATAATTAACAGAAAATTAACAGCTATTTGAGATAATTCATAAATTTATTAATACAAGGTAAAATTTATGATGAAACGAAGTGCAAAAAAAATTATCTCTTTATCGCTTGTAACAACTGCTGTTATATTAAGCGCAAACGAAGTTAAGACTTTAGACACGATTAGTGTAGTAGAAACTGCGAATTCAAAAATAGTAAAAGATGTTAGTAACGAACAAATAAAAAGTGCAGATTTAGCTGAAGCTTTAAGTAAAAATGTTCCTTCAATTTCTCTTGTGCGAAGAAGTGGAATTGCAAATGATATTATTTTAAGAGGGCAAAAAAAGGATAATATTAATATCATTCTTGATGATGCCAAAATCTATGGAGCATGTCCAAATAGAATGGACCCTGCAACTTCTCATGTTTTATCAAATAATATTCAAAGTGTAAAAGTAATCGAAGGTCCTTATGATGTTGAAAATTTCGGAACATTAAGTGGACTAGTAATTGTAGAAACTAAAGAGCCAACAAAAGATGTTCATGGCGAAATTAATCTAAATGCAGGTAGTTTTGGATATAAAAAAGCAAGTGCAACAGTTAGTGGTGGTACAGATAGATTTAAGCTTTTAGTTTCAACTTCAACAGAGCAGGGTGACCAATATGAAGATGGAAATGGGAATGATTTTTATGAACAACAAGTTTTAAAAGGAATGACTTCTCTTCCAAATCCTACTAATCCAATGATGCCAACAAATGCAACTTATATCAATCCAAATCAAAAAGCATTTGAGAAAAAAACACTTTTAACAAAAGGTCAATTTAATATCAATGATGACCAAGAAGTAAAACTATCATATACAGCAAATAGAAGCGACAATGTTTTATATCCAACAGGAACTATGGATGCTGATTATGATGATTCAAATATTTATACAGTAGGATATACAGCTAGAAATTTGAGTGATTTATCAAAAGAGTTAAATTTAGATTATTATTATTCAAATGTTGATCATCCTATGAGTACAAGATTGAGAAATAGCGGTTCAGTAAATTATATGACAGCATTTTATAAAACTTCTATGTGGGGAACAAAAATTAAAAATAGTATAGAAGTTGCCGATTCTTTAGTAACTGTTGGTTTGGATACAAGTGTGAGAAATTGGAGAGGTGAAAAATACTCAACAAATGTTGTAAGTGGTGTAAGTATGCCTTCTTCTATAAGTTTAGCTTCAACTGATACAACAAATAAAGCAATTTTTACAAAAGTAGAAAAATCATTTGGTAAATTAGATTTGGAATTTGGTTCAAGATATGATTATACAGATGTTGATTCAGCTGCTATTGGAAATAAAGATAATAAATATGTTGGATTAAATGCAAATATTTTCGGTATATATAATGTAGATGAGAATATGAAATATTTTGCAGGTGTTGGAAAATCTTCAAGGGTTCCTGATGCAAGAGAACTTTATGATGCAACAGCTGGTAATTCAAATCTTGACCAAACAAAAAATTATGAAGCGGATTTAGGATTTGATAAAACTATTGGAACATTTAATATAAGACCTAAATTATTTTATTCTGTGTTAAAAGATTATATTTATAACAGTGGAACTTTTGGAAATATTGATGCTAAAATTTATGGTTTAGATGTTTCTGGATTCTATTTTATGACAGATAATTTATCACTTGATTATGGAATAGCATATCAAAGAGGTAAAAAAGATGAAAATGTAGCAGATAAAGATTTAGCAGAAATCCCACCATTAAAAGCTAACTTAGCATTAAATTATGAGCAAGCAAAAGCTAAATATACAGCTGAAGTTGTAGCAGTTGATAGATGGGATAGTTATGATATTTCTGCAAAAGAGCAAGAATTATCTGGTTACGCATTATTTAATTTAAAATATACAAATCAATTACATAAAAATATAGGTTTAACACTTGGTCTTGATAATGTATTTGATAAAGTGTATAACTCAACAAATACGTATCGAGATATTACATATGCGATAGTTGGTCAAGATAGAGTACTATTTAATGATCCAGGAAGATATGGATATGTAAATTTAAAATATAGCTTTTAAAAGCTATATTTTTCTATATTTTAATCAAATTCCATTCGTACTTGAGTTTGTCCTGTTGTTCCAAATTCATAATCAATTTGTGTTGCGATTGCTTTAAAATCAACTCCTTGAACTACTTTTAAACCTTTTAAAATCTCTTTTTTACCATTTATTAACTCTTTTGATTTTATACCATGAGAGATAGATAAACTAGCTTCTACAAAGGCTGATAATTTATCACATTGTTTAAGTGCAAGTCCATCAATTGCATTATATTTATCTGAATTATATTTAGAAACATCTTCTACAATTTGAATATTATTTTCATAAATTTTATTCTCAAATTCTTCTTTTTTTCCATCGTATAGACCTAAAATATATGAAAATTCATCATGTAATATTTCTGGAATATTTGGCAAAATACTCTCTTGAATTTTTTCAATTTCATACTCTGCAATAATATCAGATAACTCATCTACACAGTATTTTACAGGAGTTATAATATCACGGGTAAGAGCTTCTGGCAAATCATGAAATAGGGCTGTGAAAAAGTTGTTTTGTAATCTTTTATCACAAGCATTAACTTCAATTGAGAAAAAATATCCAAATATTGCAACTGTTAGCATATGTCCTAAAACTGATGTTTCAGGAACTCTTGGTGTTTGCGCCCATCTTTTTTGAAATCTTAATCTTCCACTTAAATCAATTATTTTTGCAAGTTTTTTATTTAGTGCAATTTTTCGAACACCTATTAATTCATAATAATCTTCAATCTCTTCATCAACACTTTTTTTTACATCTTCAATATCATTTAAAAATTGACTTGTTTGATAAACAATAGAAAACTCCCATTTTGTAGCAAGATATGAAGCGGCTTTTAGGACAAATCTCTCTTTTTTATACATTTCAGGATTTGTTAAATACTCTTCAAATTTTTGTAAAAAACTTCCATTATCTATATCTTTTAGAGATGGACTTAGTTTTGAAATAACCCATGCATTAATCTCTTTTGATTTTTTTTGTAAAGCTTTTCTAAAAACATCGGGTCTTATATCAGTTACTACAACTCGTCTTAAAAATTCAAAAATTCCAGCTTCAATTAGGTGTGTATAATTTATATTCGTTTCTAATTTTGCTATAAAATAAGCGATAATAAATTTATGCGCTTGTTTATCAAGTTCAACCAATTGAACCATTCTAGGATAATCATTCCATCTTTGAATTGATGCTGATGTGAAAATATAATCGATAATTCTAGGATTTATCAATTTTTATCCTTTGGGTCTTTTTTTTTATCATCAAAAAACATCATTTTTTTACCAATCATCATTAAGCTTACCACAACAAACATCATCAAATAAACTTGCCAATCACTCATAATATGCCTTTTTTATTTTGTTTGATTATCTCATAATATTGATAAATAGGTACTTATAATTAAATTCAAAAACTTTTGATGCAAAAGAAAAAAACAGATGTATAATTTCGAAAATTTTACTAAGGACAAAATAGAATGTCAACTTTGACAATCAGTAATTACACTCTAAAACATTTTGATTTAAGAGCAAAAGTAACAATGGATGAATATCTAAAACTTATAAATGTAGATGTTAGTGATTATACTTTTGCAGGGAATTATATATGGCTTTCAACAGCAACTGGTTTTTATACAATCGTAAATGAAACTTTTTGTTTATTTATTTTAAATTCAGGTGAATTATCAATGCTTTTACCTCCAATTGGTAAAAAAGAGAATACTTATGATGCTATGTTACAGTGTTTTGACATTATGAATGCTCATAATAGTAATAGAAATTATTCAAAAATAGAGTATGTACATGAAGAATTATTAGAAGGCTTTGTTGATTATTTAGAAGAGGGCACTTTAGTTTATGAAATGCTAAAAGATTTTATTATAGAGAAAAAACTTGTTGATTATATTTATAAAGTTGAAGATTTAATAGATTTAAAAGGCGATTCATATAAATCAAAAAGAAATGAAATAAATAGATTTAGAAATGTATATCCAAATCATAGAATTGAGATATTTGATAAAGAAAAGCATGGAAGTGCTGTTATGAGTCTTTTTAATAAATGGGTAAAAGATAGAACTACATATATGCCAAAAGAAGAAGTTGAAGTTTTTATGGATGGTATTTATTTTGAAAGATTTGCTATAAAAAGACTTATTAATGATTATAATAATTTAGAAATTATTGGACTTGTGATTTATATAGATGATGAAATAAAAGGTTTTACAGTTGGTGAGAGAATCAATGAAAATACAGCAAGTGTGATTATAGAAAAAACAGATTTTGAGATACTTGGATGTGCACAATTTATTTTTAGAGAATTTACAAAAATCTTAAAAAATAAATATAATAGTGAATATATTAACGTGGGTGATGATATGGGATTTGAAAATCTTAAAAAAGTAAAAATGTCATATAGACCTAAAAAATTAGTTCCAAAATATACAATTTATCAAAAATGATAGAAAAAGCAAATTTAGAAGATTTGAGTCCTCTTTATACTATAGAAAGAGAAGTATTTTTAAATGACCCCTTTTCAATGAGTAAAAACTCTATAAAATATCATATTTTAAAAAATGAATTATACAAAATAGAAATAGATGGGGAAACAGCTGGATATATTTTATGGCTAAAAAGAAAAAAATATTATAGGCTTTATTCCCTTGCTATTGGAAATGATTTTCAAAATAAAGGCCTTGCAAAAAGGATTTTAGAATATAGTTTTGAAAAATTAAAAGATAAAGATTTTTCTTTAGAAGTAAAAATCTCAAATGAAGTAGCAATTAATTTATATAAAAAGTTTGGCTTTGAAATTAAAAAAGTTTTAAAAGATTATTATGAAGATTGTGATGGATATTTGATGTATAAAAAGTTTAGTTAAAAGCATAGGTTAAAACCTATGCTCTGCAAGATCCCATTTTCCCTAAGGCATTTATTTTTTCAACTCGACCTTGATGTCTTCCAGCTTCGAATTCTGCTTTATCCCAAGATTTAATAATAGCTTCAATCATTCCATAGCCTGAAACTCTTTCTCCTAAACAAATAACATTTGCATCATTGTGTTTTCTAGCCATTCTTGCACTATATTCATTGTGACAAAGTGCTGCTCTAATACCATCAAATTTATTTGCAGCCATACTCATACCAAGTCCTGAACCACATATTAAAATTCCCATAGTTCCTTGCTCTTCAAGAACTTTTTTACAAACTTTAGAAGCATAATCAGGATAATCAACTCTATCTTTGCTAAAAGGTCCTAAATCAACTACTTCGTGTCCTCTTTCTTCAAAAAGTTCTTTTACATAAGATTTTATTTCAATACCAGCGTGATCTGCACCAATAAAATATTTCATATTAATAGATTCCTTTCTCATGATTGATTTGTATATTTTTTGTGTCCATATTTTTTTCAATAGATTCAACAGTTTTTAAAACTCTATCCCATCTAATTTCTTTATTTTCATCCCAAGAAAAATACACAAACCATGGTGTTCCAACTATAAATTTATAAGGAACTGTTCCCCAAAATCTTGAATCATTTGAGTGATCTCTATTATCACCCATCATAAATGTTTCATCATCTGGAATAATAATTGGCATCATATTAAAAAGTTCACTAGGATTCATTCCATTATCTACAACTTCAGGATCATTGTGGATACCTGGATGATCTTTTTTGTATGGATCTACAACCCAAAGTTTATCCCCAACTTCAATAATATTTTCTTTTGGATAGTTTGCTTTTACAAACTCATTTCCTTCTTTTGGATGAAGTAACAAATGTTTATCTTTAATGGCTATTAAATCTCCACCTGTTGCAACAGCTCTTTTTACATAATGAATTGTTTCATTCTTTGGATATCTAAAAACAACAATATCACCTCTTTTTGGTCTTGGTCCTTCAATTAAATGTCCATTGTCATTAAAATCAGGTAGAACTTTAACTTCAAGCCATGGAATTCTAGGAGTTGGAATACCATAAGAAAATTTTTTTACAAAAAGCATATCTCCAATTAAAAGTGAGTTCTTCATACTTCCACTTGGAATTACAAACGCTTGAGCAACAAAAAATATAATACCAAGAACAATTACTATTGTTCCAGTCCATGAAGAAGACCAACCGTATAGTTTTTTTAACATTTATTTTGTTTCTCTTTTTTCTCTTAATTTTGCAGCTTTGATAGTGTTTTTTAATAACATTGCAATTGTCATAGGTCCAACACCCCCTGGAACTGGAGTTATATGAGTACATTTTGATTTGCAATCTTCAAAATCAGCATCACCTGTTAATTTTCCAGTATCAAGTCTATTGATTCCAACATCAATTACAACTGTACCATCTTTTAACATATCAGCTTTTAATAAATGAGGAACTCCAACAGCAATTACAACAATATCAGCAGCTTTTGTATGAGAACTTAAATCTTTTGTTCTAGAATTACAAACAGTTACTGTTGCTTTTGCATTTGTTAAAAGTGCAGCCATAGGTTTTCCAACAATATCAGATGAACCAATTACACAAACATTTTTTCCACTTAGTTCAATTCCATATTCTTGGAACATTCTCATTACACCAAATGGAGTTGCTGGTAAAAATGAATCAAGATTTGAAACCATTCTTCCTACATTATAAGGGTGAAATCCATCAACATCTTTCAATGGATTAATTGCTTCTAAAACTACAGTTGTATTTATGTGTTTTGGAAGTGGAAGTTGAACTAAAATACCATCAAGTTTTGGATTTTCATTCATTCTTTCTATTGTTTCTAATAATTCTTCTTGAGTAATGCTATCTGGCATTTCATGAACAACAGAATAAATCCCTGCGTTTTTACATGATTTTGCTTTACTTGCAACATAAGTTGCACTTGCAGCGTCATTTCCAACTAGAATAACTGCTAAACCAGGAGTTATATGTTTTTCTTCTACTAATTGAGCTACTTCTACTCTAACTTCTTCTTTGATTTTTTCAGATAATGCTTTTCCATCTAATAATATCATTGGATTATACCTTGTATTTTGTTTTTTATTAAGGTAATCATATTATCAAAAATTCAATTAATAAAAGTTAAATAATTAGTTAATAAAGACTTAAACAAAAATTTAGGAAAGATTTTATATAATCTAGCCCTAAAATTAAAACACAAAGGATCGTTATGTTAGAGGGTATCATCAGAGATAGTATGACAAAACAAGCTACTAAAACTTTAAGAAGAAATGGATATTTAATTGCAAATATTTATGGAAAAGGTTTAGAAAATGTTTCAGCAGCATTCAAAAGAAATGAATTTATTAAGTTTTTAAGAAACAAAGAGACTTTAGCATTTGATGTTAAACTTGATGGAACAATTACTAAAGTTGTAGTTCAAGAGTATCAAAAATGTCCATTAACTTCAGAATTATTACATGTTGATTTAATGGTTGCACAAGTAGGTGTTTTTACATCTTATAAAATTCCTGTTAAAACTACAGGTATTGCAAAAGGTCTTAAAAATAAAGGTCTTTTAATGATTCATACAAAAAGAGTACCCGTTAAATGTACTTATGAAAACTTACCTAATAATATTACTTTAGAAGTTTCTCAATTAGATACAGGTGATAATATCTTAATTAGAGATTTAACTTTACCTGCAGATGTAACTTGTTTCTTAGATCCAAGAGTTCCAGTTGTTGGTATAATTAAAGCTAAATAATTAATATTTATGCATTTAATTGTAGGTCTTGGTAATATTGGTGAAAAATATCAATTAACAAGACATAACATAGGTTTTTTAGTTATCGATGAGATAACTAAAAATCTTAGTACCTCAAATATAAATAATCCAAACTTTCAATCTTCACTTTTAAAATCAGGCTACAATCTTTTTTCAAAACCAACAACTTATATGAATAATTCAGGACTTGCTGTTCATGCAATAAAAGAATATTACAAAATTGATTTAGAAAATATTATTGTAATTCATGATGATTTAGATTTACCATTTGGAACTGTAAAGTTCAAAATAGGTGGTGGTCATGGGGGACATAACGGACTTAGATCACTTGATGCACATATTACAAAAGAGTATATTAGAGTTAGAATTGGTATTGGAAAACCACAAGATAAAAGTGATGTTGCAAATTATGTACTAAGTAATTTTTCGAAAGAAGAAATAAATAGACTACAAGATATAATAACTCATACTATTAAAGCGATAGAAGCACTTAAAACTGAAGATATCGATCAAGTAAAATCAAAATTCACATTGAAATAACATGAGCATATTAAGCAAATATATTTTAAAAAAATACCTATTAAATTTTATTATTGTTTTAATATCTTTAGAGATATTTTTTGTAGGTATTGATTTTTTACAAAATTTCAAATCTATTCCAGACTCAGCAAATTTACAAATTTTATATGTATTATATATGACATTTTTTACATTAACAATAACCTTGCCTTTATCAATTGTTTTTGCTTGGATTGTAACATTGGTTGTATTTATCAAAAATAATGAATTTGTAGCTTTTAATGCACTTGGTGCAACAAATAGAAAAATTATATTACCTATACTAAATATTTCTATTTTATTATTATCATTATTGATTTTTCTTCAAATGACGCCCTTAGCTTATTCTGCTAATCAGAAAAAGAAAATTTTAGATAATGAATATTTTACAAATACTAAAAGTGATATTTTTTTAAAATATAATGATTATTATATTTATTTTAAAAAGTTATTACCCATAGAAAAAAGAGCTGAAGATATTCATATTTTTAAAATTTCAGGGAAAGATGTTGTCGAAACAATTATTGGTGAAAAAGCATATTTTCAAAATGATAAATGGTATGTTACAAATGTAAAAATTATTAATAAGCCTAAAGAGTTAAATATAGATAGTTCTAAATTAGATATTAAGTATGAAAAGTTTTTGCATACTTTAGATGGTTTTAAACCAAAAATTCTTGATAATGTTTATGATAATAAGTCAGATTTCTCAATAATTGACGCAATTACCGCGGTAATTTTACTAAATGAGCAAGGAATAAATACTGATAAAATCAGAAGTATTTTATATAATTTAGTAATAGTTCCTTTTTTTGTTATTCCACTTCTTTTATTAATTTTTGCATATGCAGCATTAAATAGTAGATTTTTTAATATAACTAAATTTACGTCTTTTTCCATTTTTGGAACATTAGTTATTTGGGGACTATTTTTTGTATTGTATAAATTTACAAATGGAGGAGTGTTAATTCCCGAAATCTCAATTTTATTACCAATGTTTCTTTGGATAATAATATCTATGTATTTTTATAATAGAAAAATAAATTCATAAAAGGTCAAAATAGATGAAATCTCATGTTAAAGCTTATGGAATAGTTCCATATTTAATTAAAGATAATAGTGTTAAAATATTATTATGTCTTTCTGTTGCTAGTAAAAATAAGTGGGGTTGTTTAAAAGGAACTAAAAATAAAACTGAAACAGCTCATGAGTGTGCCAAAAGAGAATTTTTTGAAGAGTCTTCATTAAGTGCTGAAACAGCTTTATTTGAAGAGTATTTTGAACAAATTAATATAGACAAAGATGTTGGTATTTGGTTGGTTAATGCTAATAACATTGAAGAGTTAGATAAATATTTTGATGTTGATACTTTAAAAAGCAATTATCTATCTTGGGAAAATTCAAAAGTAAAATTTTTCCCTTTAAATAATCTACCAAGAATAAAAAACAAACAACAAATTTTAATAAAAGAGATTAAGGATTTTTTGAAAAGTAAGAATCTACACCATTAGCAATACCATTTGCTAATAGCTGTTGGTAATTTTTATCGTATAATCTTTTGCTCTCTGTTGGATGTGATACATATCCCAGCTCAACTAAAATAGAAGGCATTTGCGCACCTACTAAAACCCAAAATGGACCTTCTCTTACACCTGAATCATTAATATCTTTATATTTTGTTCTAGTTGATTGTAGAAGTCCTGCTTGTACATCTATCGCAAATTTATGCGAAGCTGTGATTCTTGGTCTATTTAATGACTCTAAAAATACATCTTTTGATGAATCGCTCATTTCTCTAATATCTGATTTGTTTTCTAATGCTGCGACTCTTTTTGCTCTTTCATTTCTTGCTGGGCTTAAGAAAAATGTTTCAATTCCATCTATTTCATTAGCCTTTTCTTTTGGAACAGAGTTTGTATGTATAGATATAAATAGATCAGCATTTTTTTCATTAGCCAAAACAGTTCTATTCATAACTTTTATAAAAGTGTCATCGTTTCTTGTAAGATATACCTTATATCCCCGTTGTTTTAATATGGAGTATAAAGTTTTTGATACGTTTAAGTTTATAATCTTTTCATATCTTTTATTTGGTCCAACTGCACCTGCATCATCGCCTCCGTGTCCTGGGTCAATTACTATTGTTTTATTTATTGCTTTTTGAGGTGTAGCCGTAGCTATTGCTTGTGGTACAACTATGGGAGCAGGGGTTTGTATTTCTTTTGTTTTTTCTTCTTTCTTTTCTTTTGGAAAAGTTGTAATTGTAAGTTCTTTATCATTAAGTACATAATTAATTTTTTGATTATAATTATTTATTATTCTTAATTTTACTTCATTCTTTTCATTATTACTGATAACTATTTTGTCCACACCATCAATTTCTAATTTTGTTGGTTCTGTATATTTGTATTTTCCTTTTATATTAAAAACATTCTCATAACTTGAACCATTTTTATATCTTACAAATTGAATATCTCTTTTATAATAACTTTTATTGAATTTAATAATAATTTTATTATTTTGTGTTTCCATAGAACGTATAGAATTTTCTAAATCGAAATTTTGTTCATTTTTTGTTTCTAAAGAAGAATTATTTACTTTTGGTGTATAAATATCTTCATCTTTTTTTATAGAAGTTTCATTTACAGATATTATTATTTGTTTTTTATTTACAGTATAAGATGTATTAAGATTTTTTTTATTGCTTAAAACAATTCTTAATACATCTGGTTTAAATTGCCCAATTCCAATTTTATCAGCACCATTTATAGCTAATCTTGTAGGCTCTGCATCTCTAAAATGACCATTTATATCAAATACATCTTTGTATATTGGATTTTGATTCAGTTTGAAGAATTTAATATCTTTTTCATTTATATCCACATTAAAATCTACAATAATTGTATTATTAGATGTATAAACAGATTTTATTGAATTATATGAATCTTTATTTGATGAAGATAAATTTGAATTATTTATTATTGGAGTAGCTGATTCTAATTTTCTTGGTGTACTGACATCTTTATTCCCTTTTGCTTCAAGAATTTGTAGTTTCTTTTTATCAGGAGTAACATCTTTATTTAGTTGTTCCCCGTAGAGAATAATCTTTTTTAGTTCTACAATTTTCTTTTCTTCATCTTTATCGATAAGAGCTTTAAGATAATCCATTTTTGCAGTACGGTATTGTTGCATTAAATCACCAATAATACCGTTTGCAAATAATAAATTAAATGTTAGAAAAATTAGAATAAAAATTTTTTTTGAAATTTCTATTCTCCTTGAGTTAATTTTTCCATTAACTCTTTCACAGATATGATTTTGTTAATTTTATAACCATTTGAACCTGTAAAAAATAGACCAGTTTCAACATCACCTTGATAAGCAGCACCCAATCTATCTGCAATACAATATCCTACAATTTTAGCCTCATGACCTCTGTTACATGGAGATACACAATTTGAAATACATTGAACTTTTGGTGCAGTTTTATTTTCAATAGAAAATTGTAAATTTGTTTTAACACCACGTGCTGGTAAGCCAACAGGTGATTTCATTAATATAATATCATCTTCTTTTGCATTTAATAAAACATTTTTAAATTTTGCATCCGCATCACATTCAAATGTTCCAATAAATCTTGTTGCCATTTGAACACCTGCGCATCCCATATTAAGAAATTTATCAATATCTTTTTTATCCCACACTCCACCAGCTGCAATAATAGGAATATTTCCCCAATTTTTAGCTTCTTCAATAACAGGACCAATAATATTTTCCAATTGATACTCTTCTTGAGCGCATTGTTCATAAGTAAACCCTTGATGCCCACCACTTAAAGGACCTTCTACAATAATTGCATCAGGAATTTTATTATATCTTTGCCATTTTTTACAAATAAGTTTTAATGCTCTTGCACTTGAAACTATTGGAATTAATGCAACATCTGGATAATCTTTAGTAAATTCAGGCATATTTGTAGGAAGTCCCGCACCTGTAATAATCATATTAAAACCAGCTTCACAGGCATCTCTTACAACTCTACCATAATCATTAATTGCATATAATACATTACATGCCAAAGGTGCATCACCACAGATTTTTCTGGCATTTGTTATTATTTCATTTAATGCATCTTTACTATAAAAGTTTGCTACATCTTTTGGCTTATCTTTTTTAGTAACTATATGTACATTTTCACTTTTATTTTTATAATAACCTGTACCAACACTTGATATTACACCAAGTCCACCTTCTAAGCTAACATTTCCAGCTAATTGATCCCAGCTTATTCCAACGCCCATTCCGCCTTGAATAATTGGGTGTTTTATTTCATATTTTCCTATTTTCAAAATTAGCCTTTCTATTTTATTATTATCTTAGCGAAATTCTTTTTACCTTTTTGTAAAATGTATTCACCATTTTCTAAATTTAATTTATCATCACTTGTTTTTTCTTGATTTATTGATACAGCATTTGCTTTTATATCACGTCTAGCTTGTGATGTAGAATCAACTAGTTTTGAATCAACTAATGCTTGACAAAGCCAAACAGGAGCTTCAAATACAAACTCAGGTATATCTGTAGGAATATCTTTATTAGCAAATACTCTTTCAAACTCCTCTTTTGCATTTATTCCAGCTCCATTTCCATGAAATCTCTCAACAATTTCCATTGCAAGGGATTCTTTTACTTTTTTAGGATGTAAAGTTTCATTTTCTACACCTTTTTTTATTTCTTCAATTTCTAATAGAGTTTTTGCAGATATTAGTTCAAAATATCTCCACATTAACTCATCGGAGATAGATAATATTTTACCAAACATATTAAAAGGTTCATCAGTTACACCAATATAATTTCCTAAAGATTTTGACATTTTTTGAACACCATCAAGGCCTTCTAAAATTGGCATCATAAGAACAGCTTGCTGTTTTTTACAGTTATAAGCTTTTTGTAAAGTTCTTCCCATTAGTAAATTGAATTTTTGATCAGTTCCACCAAGTTCGATATCTGTGTTCATTGCAACAGAGTCATAACCTTGTAATAAAGGATAAATAAATTCACTTACCGCAATTGGAGTATTTGAAGTATATCTTTTTGAAAAATCATCACGTTCTAGCATTCTAGCAACTGTTAAATTTGAAGCTAATGTTATTAATCCACCCGTCCCTAACTCTTTTAACCAAGTTGAGTTGAACATAACTTGTGTTTTAGATTCATCTAAAATTTTAAATACTTGTGCTTTATATGAAACTGCATTGTTTTCAACATCTTCTGTTGTTAAAACTTTTCTAGTTTCACTTTTTCCTGTTGGATCACCAATTGTAGCTGTAAAATCTCCAATTAAAAATTGAACAATTCCTCCAAACTTTTGAAAAGTTGCAAGTTTTTGAATAAGTACTGTATGACCTAAATGTAAATCAGGAGCAGTTGGATCAAAACCAGCTTTTACATAATAGTTTTCACCAGTTTCAAAATATCTTTTTATAAGTTTTTCGATAGCTTCAATATCTATAATTTCAAAGCTACCTCTTTTTATCTCACTTAATGCTTCTTGAACTCTATTTTCCATTAATCTTCTTTACCTTTACTACTTATTTAGTATATGCATCTTTTTTTGAAAAGAATTCTATAACTTTTACTTTTCTTTCGATTATCTTTCTAACTTCTTCAATATTTGATTTGTTTATTTCAAATTCAATATCACAGTATTGAATATATGAATGTTTTTGTCTTCCAAATTCAACTGCTAAAATATAAAATTCATTTTCAGCTAAATATGTCAATACTTTTGCTAATTCACCTTTTGTGTTTGGAATACTAATTACCATTTTATATTGATAAACACTACTTTTAGTCCATCTACAAAAAAGCATTTGTTGATTTGTTTTTATTTTACTGTAAGCTTTATCACACATTTTATGATGAATGATTGCTTCATTGCCATTTTTAAATGCAACAATATCATCACCAAATTTTGGATGACAACAATGGTCAAATGATACAGAACTTATACTGAAATTTGAATATATTAAAACATTATCAAATTTAAATTCTTTAATTTTACTTGTTAAAATTTTAAATCTAGTCATTAATCCAGTATCATTTATTATATTTTTTTCAAGAACTTGTTTAGTATGTTTGAAAAAATCTAATTTTTGTGGAATTTTATATAAGGAATCTACTTGATATTCTTTTGTGATATCTTCATAGTATCTTGAAAATACAGAATTAATAATATTTTTTCCTGATAATTCATCAATCTCTTTTTGTCTATGAGTACAAAAAAATTTGATCTGTTTTTTAGCACGTGAAGTTTTAACCATATCAATCCAAGAACATCTAACAATTATTTCATCAGATAGTTCAATTGATACTATATCAGTACTTTTAAGTTCAGTTAAAAGAGGTTTTTTAATTTTATTAATATAACAACCAATTGCTTTTTTACCAATATTAGTATGAACAGCAAATGCAAAATCATAAGCAGTTGAACCAACAGGGAGTGTAAAAACCTCACCTTTTGGTGAATATATTATTATCTCTTCTGTATATAAATTATCTTTTGTTTCTTGATAAAACTCTTCTACATTTTCATTTGAGAATTCTAATGATTTTAACCAATTTAAATTTGTAGTATTTTTAGCACCCGTTTTATATTTCCAATGTGCTGCAATACCAAATTCTGCAATCTTATTCATTTCAAATGAACGAATTTGAATTTCATAAATTTTTGAATTGTAAAATATAGTTGTATGTATTGTTTGATAACCATTTTCTTTAGGCGTTGCTACATAATCTTTAAATCTTGAAATTAATGGCTTAAATTCTAAATGCATAAACCCTAGAACTTTATAACAATCTATATCTTCTTCAACTAAAATTCTAATTGCAAATAAATCTAGAACTTCATCAATAGATATACCTTTTCTTTGCATTTTTAAATAAATTGAATAGTGATGTTTTATTCTTGCATAGATTTTGATTTTATTTAAATCATAACCATTTTTTTCTAATAGATTTTTACTTGTTGATATAAAATTATTAAAAGTTAATTGCATTGTATGCTGTTGTTCTTTTAGGAAGTTATCGATTTTTTTATATTCATCTGGATAAATATAAAAAAATGCTAAATCCTCTAAGGCATTTTTTAAATTAGAAATTCCCAATCTATTTGCAATTGGAACATAAACTACAAGGGTTTCTTCGGCAATTCTTCTTTGTTTATTAGTAGGAAGTACTTGAAGCGTAAGCATATTATGAAGTCTATCACATAGTTTTACAATTAGTACTCTAACATCATCAATAGATGCAATAAGCATTTTTCTAAAGGTAAGTGCTGATGATATGATCCTTGAATCACTTGTTTCATTAGATGGAATAAATTCATGTTCTCTAATTTCAACAATTTTTGTAAGACCATCTACCATATGAGCGATATCACTACCCCATCTCTCTTTTATATATCCTAAAGAGTGATATGTATCTTCAACAACATCATGAAGTAATGCAGTTGCAATTATTGCTTCATCTTTTGAAAAATGGGCAGTTATACAAGCTACTAAAATTGGATGAACACAATAAGGTTCTCCACTTTTTCTATATTGACCTTCATGTGCTTCGATAATAAAATTAATTATTTCAATTAATTTTGGAGATATGTCAGTTTGAGTTTTAAGTTTGTTTATAGCATCATCAACATTGTTTATATGTTGAATTTCTTTGATAAATGGATCCATAATATTAAGACCTAAAGATAAGTTTTTAGGCTTATCTTTATTTTCTGTCTACAAAACCTTCGATTCTTAGTAAACCACTTGCAATTTCATCAATTGCAATATCTGTATATTTCATTTTTTGAGTATTATGTTCTAAAAGTGGCTTTGCACCTTTACTTAATTCATCCGCTCTTTGTCCAACTGCAATTGCTAAAATATATCTGTCATTGTCAACTTGTTTTAAAGCTTTTGATATTCTTTCTTCTAATCTCATCATAAATTATTCCTTTTGGTATTTAATTTTTATTTAACTATTGAACATCTACTATAATCACCTTGGATGATTTTTAGTAAATTACCTTTTTCATTCATATTTGCAACAACTATTGGAAGTTTATTGTCTTTTGCAAGTGCAATTGCTGTATCGTCCATTACTTTAATATGGTCTTCTAATGCTTTATCATAAGATAAAGTATCATATTTTACAGCATCTGAGTATTTCATTGGATCTTTATCATAAACACCATCAACTTTTGTAGCTTTTATTAACATACAAGCTCCAATTTCAGTAGCTCTTAGTGTTGCTCCTGTATCAGTTGTAAAATATGGGTTTCCAGTTCCTGCTCCAAATATTACAACTCTACCTTTCTCTAAATGTCTTATGGCTTTTCTTACTATAAATGGTTCAGCGATTTGTTCCATTTTAATAGCAGTTTGTAATCTTGCACTTAAACCTTTATGTTCTAATGCTTCTTGCATTGCAATTCCATTTATTACTGTACCTAACATACCCATATAATCTGCACTTGTTCTTTTAATAACACCATCAGCTGCTGCTGTTACTCCTCTGATTATATTTCCACCACCAATAACAATACCAACTTCGATATTATTTTCTACGAGGCTTTTAATCTCTTCAGCAATATAATCTAATATCTGAGTATCAATACCATAACCTTCAGCACCAGCTAGTGCTTCACCAGAAAATTTCACAAGTACTCTTTTGTTCATATGCATATCCTTCTATAATTTTTGGATTTTACCTAAAAAATCATTAACAAATACTTAGCTTAACGCCCATTCATAGAAAGGCAATACAATTATTTTTAACTTTGGATCAGATATTTTTTCATTATTTGAAATAGTAATAATATTTATCTCATTTATATTTAATTCTTGTGCACTTTTTATTATTTTTTTTATTAAATTTCCAGTTAAAAAAGTGTTAAAAAAAGGAATGGGAACTATGGCTATATTTTTTGATTTAATATAAAAATCAATATTATCTAAATAATAAATATCATTATGTTTATTAATCAATTCTAAAAAAACTAAGTTAGAAAACTCATTCTTAAACTTTTTTGTATGGGAAATTGCATTAATAAAAGAGTGATTGT
Organism: Minisyncoccia bacterium; assembly: GCA_041730535.1. Taxonomy (GTDB): domain Bacteria; phylum Campylobacterota; class Campylobacteria; order Campylobacterales; family Arcobacteraceae; genus Aliarcobacter. Next base: position 5,177 of record JBGSBO010000006.1, on the reverse strand, counting down.
AGCAATAGATTTTTTTGGTTGCTTTTTCTTGATTATATTTTTGTAAAAAATAGATAGATTTATTATTTTCATAAAGTTTACAAATTTCATAAAACTTATCTTTTGATATTTTAATTTTCAATTTTAATGAATTGAAAAGTTGAAAAAGAGATTTTTTTTCATCTATATTTTCAACTAATATTTTAAAAATTTCATATTGTGTATTATCTTTACATTGAAGCTCAATAATTTCTTGTAATCTATGAATTCTTTTGTGTTCATCGACATTTATAAGCTCTGGCAAATTCCCAAATTTCAGAAAAATATTAAAACTTTGTGTGATATTTTGATGTTTATTATCATGTAATAAATACTCTTCAAAATCTAAAGCACCTATTATAAGATTTTTAAAACCTTTTATTTTTCTTGGATTAATTGTTGATATTATGATATTTTCACAATCAGGAAGCTCAAACTGAAAATCAAAATTTTCTAAGACTAAAACAGAGATTTCATTCATTTTGATAAATTTTGATAAATTTTGTGAAATTTCAACAATATCATTTCTTAAATCAGAAAAATCAATATATAGATATTCTTTTGCTTTGAATACAGATAAAAAGTCATAAATTAAATAACTTTTTCCTGTTTTTGATGCACCTGATATTATTGTTTTATTATGTTCTATTTTTATTTTTCGTTCAATGAAATTAACTTTTGAAAAGTTAATTTCGTAACAAACTTCTAAACTTTTCATTTTTCATTTGAAATTAAAATAATTGCTTCTTTTATTGCATTTACATAACTTTTTGTGTTTATCTTTTCATTCTTATAAGCAATATTAAATGCAGTTCCATGGTCAACTGAAGTTCTAATAATTGGAAGATTTAAACTTACATTTATACTTTGATCAAAATATAAAGCTTTTAATGGAGCTAAACCTTGGTCATGATACATAGCTACAAAATATTTATAATTCTTTCGTGAAAGTGGTGAAAATGCGGTATCTGGAACTAATGGACCCTTGAAAATATTCTTTTCTAAATGTTTATTTGCTTTTTTTATAGCTTTAAAGATTTCTACTTCTTCATCACCTAAAACTCCATTATCACTTGCATGTGGATTTAAACCTAAAACGCCAATATTATCGCTTTTTACATTTTTATAAAAATCAATTAAAAATTTAGTTAAATCTTCTTCATTTACTTTTTTTGCTACTTTTTTTAAAGGAATATGTTCTGTAAAAAGGCCAACAAACATTTTTTTACATCCTAACATCATAATAGCATTTTTGCCAAAATAATCCCTTAATACTTCGGTATGACCTTTGTATTTTATATCAGCTTTATTCCATGATTCTTTATTAATTGGAAGAGTGCAAATTGCATCAACTTTTTTCTTATCTGCTAAATTTATAGCATCCATAAATGAATCATAAGAGTATTTTCCTGCTTTTTTTGAAACAGTTCCCTCTTTTATTTCAAATTCACCTTTTGTTTCAAAAAGTTCAAAATCTTTTGGGATTTCTATTTTTAATTTATCACTTGCTTTTTCTAACATTTTGTTATTTATACAATAAATTGGTTGGCAAATTTTTGATATTTTTTCATGACATTTTAAAGCTATTTCAACTCCAATACCATTTAAATCACCTATACTAATTGCAATTTTTGCTTTATTTTCAGTCATTTTTTATTAACTCTTTCATATCAATAATTGCTTTTTCTAAACCTGTAAATACAGAACGAGCAATAATACTTTGCCCAATATTTAATTCTTCGATTTCAGGTATTTTAGAAATTAATGTAACATTTTGATAATTTAATCCATGACCTGCTGCCACTTTTAGATTTAATTTTTTTGCTAATTTTGATGAAGTTTCTATCTCTTTGATAGATTTATTTAATTTTGTTTTTAACTCATTTTTACTTAATTCTAACTCTTTGATACTATGATGAGTTTGAGATAAATTTGTATAAAGCATTGCATAAATATTTGCAAATGTTCCTGTGTGTAGTTCTACCCACTCAACTTCTAGCTCTTTTGATAGTTCAATTATCTCTTCCTTTGGATCAATAAAAAGTGAAACTTCAATTTCATTTGCATGAAGTTTATCAATAACTTTTTGAAGTTTTTCAAAGTTTCTTTTTACATCAAGTCCACCCTCAGTTGTAACTTCATTTCTATTTTCAGGAACTAAAGTCGCACGTGTTGGTTTTAGTTTACAAATAATATCAATAATATCTGGATTTATAGAACATTCAAGATTTACAGGAAGTACTGATTGCGCACAAATAGCAAGTGCGTCATTATCATGGATATGACGTCTGTCTTCTCTTAAATGTATTGTGATTTGATTTGCACCTGCAAGTTTGCAAATACCAAGGGCATCTAGGGGATTTGGGTCGTTTATTTTTCTAGCTTCTCTTAAAACTGCAATGTGGTCAATATTTACACCAAGTAACAAAATTCATCCTTTAATATGGGCTTTATTTCTAAGTGAAATAATAGCCAATATTAAATAAAGAAGCGAAATAAAGGCTTCTAAATTAGCTTAAATCTTTTAGAGTTGCAATATTTGCAGCAAGTTTATTATGTACTTCTAAGTACTCATCTTCAGGATTTGAATCAGCTACAATTCCTGCACCTGCTTGAAATATAACAGTATCATGTGTCAGCATAGTAGTTCTAATAGTAATAGCAGAATCCATATTTCCATCAAAACCAAAATATGCAATACTTCCAGAATAGAAATTTCTTTTTATTCCTTCAAATTCAGCTATTAGTTCCATTGCTTTTATTTTTGGGGCACCTGTCATTGTTCCTGCTGTAAATGTTGCTGCAAATAAATCAAACATATCATATTTTTCATCAATAATAGCCTCAACATCTGAAACAATATGCATCACATGTGAGTATCTTTCAATTCTCATTAAATCAGTTACCTTAACAGTTCCTGGTTTTGCTACACGTCCAACATCATTTCTACCTAAATCAACAAGCATTAAGTGTTCAGCTCTTTCTTTAGTATCATTTATTAATTCATTTTCCATTTCAAGATCTTTATCAAGAGTTTTTCCTCTTTTTCTAGTTCCTGCAATTGGTCTTAAAAGTAAGTGTCCATCTACAAGTCTTATCATAACTTCAGGAGAACTTCCTGCAATTGTAAAGTTTTCAAATTCAAGTAAAAAAAGATATGGACTTGGATTTTTACTTCTTAATGCTCTATAAAAACTTAAATGGTCAACTTGTGCTTTTTGGATAAATCTATTTGACATTAATATTTGAAAAACATCACCAGCTTTTATTTTCTCTTTTGAACGTGCTACCATTTCAAAAAACTCTTCTTTTGAGAAGTTAAATTTTCCTTCATCAAGAATAGTGGCTTTTTTTAAAGGTGAGTAAGTATATGTTGTAAATAAAATATTCTCAATATTATCTAACTCTTCTTTTTTTGATTCAACAGATGTAATCATCACAAGTTTTGAAGTTTTATGAGAAAAACCTAAGATAATATTTGGTCTTATTAAATCTAAGTCTGGAATATTAAGCTGATCAACTAAATTATTCATAGATTCTTTTAGTTTTGGTTCAAACTCTTTTCCAATATCATAACCAACATTTCCAATAAATCCATCAATAAGCCCAATACCTAATTCTTCAGATTTGTTTTTATAGATTTGTTTATCAAAGTTTTTATAATATCTTTTTAAAAATTTTAAAGGATTTGATTCTACAATTTGAATTTCATCTTGTTCATTTTTATAATAACAAGTATTATTTTCATACCAAACTCTTTCCCTTGCTCCAATTATGATATAAGAGTAATTTCCATCGTTTGAATTGATTGTACTTTCAAATAAAAAAGTAATTTCATTAGAGTATAATGCCTTTACTTTTTCATATATTGAAACAGGTGTAAACTGATCTAAAAAAAGTTCTTTACTATAAAAATTCATTATTTACAACTTTTAAAATTTAACAACAAAAGCATTAGTAACTTTTAATTTTTCTTTTATATTATCTACATCTTGTCCTGCTGAACCTTTTGTTGAATAAGGTCCTATTAAAACTTTATTATAGATAGTTCCTTTAATTTCAATTTGATAAACTTTATATTTAAATCCACCATTTCTAATTTCATTTATATAGCTATCTGAAGGTTTTTTAGTAAATGCACCTATTTGAACAAAATATCCTTTTGATACATCAGAAGATGGTGCTTCAACTAAGCTTTTTACAGATTTTTTTGTTTCAGCTTTTTTTTCAACCACTGCTTCTTTCTCAACTATCGCTTCTTTTTCAACTACTTTTTCTTTTGTTACTTCTTTCTTTTGAACTACTTTTTCTTTTTGAACAGTTTTTTTATCTTCAATTTTTTTAATAGTTTCATCCAAAGTTTCATTTGTAATAGTAGCTGGAGCTTCTTCTTGAATAGTCTCATTTCCTTGTAGATTATTTTCAACACTTTGTTGAAGATTGTCTAATTTATCGTCGGTAGTTTTTGCAATTTCGGGAACCATTGGAGTAGATGAGTCTTTTTTAACTCTTTCATTTATTATTTTTTGAAAATTTTCTTCAATATTACTATTTTCTGATAATTTTTTTATTTCAGAAGAATCTGCATTATTTGAGGTAAACTGGTCTTCTTTTGTTGCACCACCACTTAAAAGTCTAATAATAATGATTGTTAATAAAAATAAAACCACAAGAACAATACCTAATATTAGGTATTTCTTCTTATTTTCTTCATTTGCATTTGTTGATACGCCACCTAACATTATATTATTAAGTTCATGATCATTTTGTTCCATATTGTTATTCATATCAGTATTGATACTTCTTGACAAAATTACAGGATCTTCATGAATTGTCATTTCTACTTCTTCAAGTTCACTTAGTTTTCGTTCTAATTCTTCACGTTCTTGTTGAAGTTGAACTTTTTTTATGAACTCTTCACCTTTTATTTGCATAACTTATCCTTAATTATTTAGAGAAACTAGAAAGTCGATTGATTGTAAACAACAAAATTTCCAGCAAGTTCTTCTAGTTCTTTCTTAATTTTAGCATGAAGAGTTGTGTCTTCAATATTATCTAAAACATCACAAATTTTGTTTGCAATTATTTCAAACTCTTTTTCTTTCATTCCACGTGCTGTTAATGCTGGACTTCCTATTCTAATACCACTTGTTACAAAT
>JBGSBO010000005.1:0-52660 GCA_041730535.1 Minisyncoccia bacterium | reverse complement strand
CAATGGAAGAATGCACAAATGAGAAAATGATGGTTATTAAATCTTCTGTTTTATAAATAGAATAAAAAGAACCATTTAAAGCTAAGGTGTTAAATCCTTAGCTTTTTTTATTTATAAATATTAGGAATTTTAATGATTTGGGTAAGTTTTAAATATATATTATTTTTTTAATAATCTATATATACTCATAATCTTCTTTTTCAATTTACTTCTTGTTGAAAAAATATTTTCTTTTATAGATTTTTTTATGTCAAGTGATTTTTCTTTTATAAGTATATAACTTGATGAATTTTTGATTTTTTCTATCATTAAAATTAATTTATTATAAATAAAATTAAACCATTTAAATTCCAATAATTTTTCTTTTGTTATATTGAAAAACCAAAAAATAAAAGCAGCTACTGGGATTTTAAGTATATAAATAAATACTGCACTAAAAATATGTCCTGAAATAAATAAAATTCCAGCATAAACGCCAATGAGTTCTACAATAACAAAGATACTAATAAAAAATATTAAAATAAAATATGAGTTTAAAGCTAAAATTTTAGGAGTAAAATCTTTTAATAAAGATAGATTTGAAATGAAGTTTAGTATGGGTTTTGCAAGTTTTTCCCAAACTAATTCTTCGAATATTATATAAATAAATACTAAAACAATTAGAAATATATTTAGTATTTTTTTATACATTTTATTTTATAAAGCTTTATTTCTTTTAGTTTTTCTATAATACCAAAAAGCTAAAACAACAAGAGCAATTAAAATAGCAACAATTATATATCTTAAATACTCTTTTATTAAACCTTCATTATCACCTAAATAATAACCTAAAATAGCAAGAATCGCTACCCAAATTCCAGCACCTAAACTTGTATATAAACTAAATACAAATAAATTCATTTTAGCAAGCCCTGCTGGTAATGAAATATATTGTCTAACTACAGGAATTAATCTTCCTGAAAAAGTAGAAATATGTCCATGTTTTTTGAAAAATTCTTCCATTTTAACTATAGTTTCTTCTTTAATAAAGAAATATTTACCATATTTAATTAAAAATCTTCTTCCAAATTTGACAGCTAAATAGTAGTTAAATAATGAGCCAGCCAAAGAACCTAATATTCCAAAAAGAATTACTAAGTACATATTCATTTCACCTTTATAGGCTAAATATCCAGCAGGAATCATAACAACTTCAGAGGGAAATGGGAAAAATGAACTTTCTAAAAACATCATAATAAAAATACCAGCATATCCTAAAGTACCTACTGTTTCTACAATAAAATTGATTATACTTGATAACAAGTTATTCCTTTAAATTAATTTTTTCCATTTAGAAATCGAACTATTTATAAGTTCAAATATCTTATCGTTTGTAGGTTCAACTTCATCAAAATAATCAGAAACAATTTTTAAAATATAAAAATCTTTTATATTCTCTTTACAAATTTGTGAAAAAAATCGTGCTTGTTTATCAACAAGTAATGTTTCTAAATTTTCATCTGTATCTAATGGTTTTTCTATGGTTGTAATATTAGCAAAGTTTAGTCCACCAATAAATCTATTGGTACAAAAAAGAGTTCCAAGGGCAATTGAACCATCACTACAAGATGCAATACTTAAATCAAATGCTTTTGAAATTGAATAATTTTTAAAAATATAATCCAAAGACTTAACTATTAAATCTTTACTTACTCCAGATATTATAAGTAAGATATCATCGTTGGAATATATTTTATTTTCGACAGAGTTTTCTAATTCTTCCAAATTAAAAAAATCAATAATCGGAATTGCTTCGATTATTGATGTTGTGTGAATTAAGATTTTTGACATAAAATCAAACTAAGGCAAAAGCCTAAGTTTTACTTTCTTTTTAATTCTTTAATTCTTGCAGCTTTACCTTTTAATCCTCTTAAGAAGTTTAGTTTAGCACGTCTAACTCTTCCTCTTCTTAATACATCAATTGATTTTAAAGAATCAGAATATAATGGGAAAATTCTTTCAACACCGATTGAATTTGCACCGATTTTTCTAACAGTAAAAGTTGAATCTACACCGTTTCCACTTCTACCAATAACAATACCTTCAAAAAGCTGGATTCTAACTTTTTCACCCTCTTTAATTTCAACACCAAGTTTTACAGTATCTCCTGCTCTGAATTGAGGGATCTCTTTTGACGCAATTTGTGCTGCTTCAAAACTAGCAATATATCTATTTTTCATCGTTTTTCCTTATTAGGTCTATAATATTTTGTCTTACAATTGGACATCTGGAATTTTAAGTCGGAAATTTTACTATGATTTCCCTTTAAGAATTCTTTAACAACACTTAATTTTTGGAAAATTTCAGGTTTTGCAAAAGACGGTGCTTCTAAAAGGTTGTTTTCATAGCTCTCAACATCCAAAGAATCGGCATTTCCAAGTACTTTTTCAACATTTCTCGAAATGGCATCTGCCATCACAAGTGAAGGTAATTCACCCCCTGTTAAAATAAATTCTCCTATAGAAAATACCTCATTTGCATATTTTTCTATAACTCTTTCATCAATTCCTTCATATCTTCCACTCACAAATACTATGTTTTTTTTCTTTGCTAATCGCTTCGCATCATTTTGTCTAAATGGCTTAGCAGCAGCAAGGGGAAAAACAATATAAGCATCTGCATTTTTACTTTTTATTTCATCCAAACAATCAAATAAAGGTTGGCAAGTTAAAAGCATTCCTGCTCCTCCACCTACCATTTGCTCATCAACTTTTTTATGTTTATTAGTTGTAAAATCCCTTGGATTATAAAACTCATAAGATATAAAATTTGACTCGATTGCTCTTTTTAAAATAGAGTCATGGAAATATGGCTCAATTAGATTTGGGAAAAGTGTTACAAACGTAAATTTCAAACTTATAATTCACATACTTTATAAATAAAGCATGTACTCCTTTTTTCTTGGAATCATACCATATTTACTTTTATTTATAATTAAGCATTAATTATTTACACTTCGCACCTAATATAATGAAAGGTTTTATTTGAAATTACTAAATGGATTTGGCAAAAAATATTTTACTCTTTGTTCAATACAAGCATATTCTGTTGCTCCAAAACTACATAGTATAATTACTTCATATAAAAATCATATTAATACAAAATTATCTTCATCTAATAAAGATGAAATTGATGAAGAAGAATCACCTCCAAATTTACAAGAGAGTTTATTATCTTGTTTTATTCAAAAAAGAAAACCTTGTCATTGTGATTGTGTCTTTAAAAGAAAAACTGCATTAGCAATTAACTTATTTAGATTTATCCCAAGATGCCCTTATTATAATACATTCTTCGCATTTAGAAGAACTGGCGTTCACCCACCTATTTTTAATTAATCTTAATTTATCAAACAATCAAAACAAAATTTATATTAACAGGATTAATAATGCAAAAAAGTTACGTAATAGGATTTCCAAGAATTGGAGAAAAAAGAGAGCTTAAAAAAGTTCTAGAAAAATACTGGGCAAAACAAAGTGATTATAGCGATGTTGAGTACTTAGCAACTCAACTAAAAAGAAGACACTGGTATTATCAAAAAGAAGCAAAAATAGATTTTATTTCATCAAATGATTTTTCACTTTATGACAATGTTCTTGATACAAGTATATTATTAGGTGCTATTCCAAAAAGATTTGAACATCTAAAAAATGAAGAATTATATTTTGCTATGGCTAGGGGAAATGACACTTGTGTTGCAATGGAAATGACAAAATGGTTTAACACAAACTACCATTATATAGTTCCTGAAATCTCAAAAGATACAAAATTTAATCTAAATAGTAAAAAAGTAATTTCAGAATACAATGAAGCAAAACAAATGGGAATTGATACAAAAATTAATTTAATTGGTCCAATTACATATCTTGGTCTTTCAAAAAGTGTAGATAATAGTGATGTTTTTTTACATGTAAATAGTGTTGTTGAAGTTTATAAAAAACTATTACTTGAGATTTCAGCACTTAATAATGAAGTTATTGTTCAATTTGATGAACCTTTATTTGTAAAAGATATTGATTCTAAAATATTATCTTTAATAAAACCCGTTTATGATAGTTTATGTTCTGTATCATCAAATATAAAAGTAGTTGTAACTACATATTTTGAGCACTCTAATGAAGCTACAAAAATACTTGTTAATACGCCAATTTGGGCTTTAGGTTTGGATTTTATTTATGGAAATAAAAATATTGAAGCCTTAGAATTTATAAAAAATTCAAACAAAGTTTTAATAGCAGGAGTAGTTGATGGAAGAAATATATGGAAAAGTAATTTTAATGATAAATTAAATTTATTAGAGCTTATTTCAAAAACCATAAAAAAAGAAAATTTAATAGTATCTACAACTTGCTCTCTTCTTCATGTTCCATTTTGTCTAAAATATGAAGACAACTTAAATAAAGAAATAAAATCATGGTTAGCTTTTGCTTTTGAAAAACTAAATGAATTATCACTTATATCTAAGCGATTTTTTAATCAAAACCTTAATTTGGAAGATGTTTCAACAATAAAAAAAAATATTGACGATAATAATCAAAGAAGCATATCAAATAAAATTCATAATATAAGTATTCAAAATGAGATTAAAAACCTTAAATCTTTTAAAAGAATTGATAAATTCCAAGATAGAATAAAAGTTCAAAGAGAATTTTTTAAATATGATTATCTAACAACGACAACCATTGGCTCATTTCCTCAAACACCACAATTAAGAGAAAATAGAAAAAATTATAAAGAAAATCTCATCTCAAAAGAGTTGTACGAAAAAGAAATAAAAAATTATATTGATGAATGTATATCATTTCAAGAAGAAATTGGACTTGATGTATTAGTTCATGGTGAGCCTGAGAGAAATGATATGGTTGAGTATTTTGGTGAAATGTTAGATGGTTTTGCCTTCACACAAAATGCATGGGTTCAATCTTATGGAAGTAGATGTGTAAAACCACCTTTAATTTATGGTGATGTAAACAGAGAAAATCCAATGACCGTTGAGTGGATAAAATATGCCCAAAGTAAAACTTCAAAAGTTGTAAAAGGAATGTTAACAGGACCTGTTACTATTTTAAATTGGTCATTTGTAAGAGATGATTTACCAAAAAGTGAAGTGGCAAAACAAATTGCTTATGCAATTTGCAAAGAGGTAGATGATTTACAAAATGCTGGAATTAAAATGATTCAAGTTGATGAAGCAGCATTTAAAGAGGGTTATCCTTTAAGAGCTGAAAATATAAAAAAATATGAATCTTGGGCAGTTGCTAATTTCAAATTAAGTGTTAGTTGTGCAAAAGTTGATACTCAAATTCATACGCACATGTGTTACAGTGAATTTAATGACATTATAAAAACAATAGAAAATATGGATGCTGATGTTATTTCAATTGAAACAGCACGTAGTGGAAATAGACTTCTTAGAATTTTTAAAGAAGTAGAATATAAACAAGAAGTTGGACCTGGAATTTATGATATTCACAGTCCAAGAATTCCAAATGTAGAAGAAATGGTAAATCAAATAAAAGCTCTTCTTGAAGTTTTACCCAAAGAGCAATTGTGGATAAATCCTGATTGTGGATTAAAAACAAGAAAATGGCCTGAAGTTAAACAAAGTTTAAAAAATATGGTCGAAGCTGTAAATATTATAAAAAAAGGAGAAAATCACTAGAGCGTATAGCTCTAGTATAAAATAGTTTTTCATAAGTATTTAATCATGATAAAACATATTTTAGATAAGATTCGAAAACAAAAATGAGAAAAGATAAGATGATTACATTAAATGATATAAAAGAAGCGAAAAAAAGATTAACAGGAACTGTTTTAACTACGCCATTAGTTAAGGCTCCTATTTTAAGTAATGATTTAAATGCACAAATATATTTAAAAGAGGATAATTTACAACTAACGGGTAGTTTTAAAATTAGAGGTGCTTTTAATAGACTAGCAATGATGAATGAAAATAGAAGAAAAAATGGTGTAGTAGCAGCAAGTGCTGGAAATCATGCACAAGGTTTAGCATATGCTGCAAAACATTTTGACTGTGAAGCAACTATTTTTATGCCAGAAGCAACACCTTTAACAAAAGTAAGTGGTGTTAAATCTTATGGGGCAAATGTTATTTTAGTTGGAGAAAATTTCGATGAAGCATACGCAACTGCTACAAAATTTGCCCTTGATAACAATAAAGAATTTATTCATCCATTCGCTGATGATGCAGTGATTGCAGGTCAAGGAACAATTGCTTTAGAAATTTTAGAAAAAATTGAAGATATGGAACATATAATTGTTCCAATTGGTGGAGGTGGTTTAATCTCAGGAATTGCAATTGCAGCAAAAACTATAAATCCAAATATTAAAATTACAGGTGTAGTTGCAAGTGGTGCAAGGGGAATGAAAGAATCTTTTGAAGCTAGAATGCCAATTGATTCAGCATCTGTAAAAACAATAGCAGATGGAATTGCAGTTAGAGATGTAACTCCAAAACTTCTTGATATCATTTTAGAATATGTTGATCAAATAGTTGAAGTAACAGATAATGAAACCGCAAATGCAATTTTATTTTTACTAGAAAAACACAAACTTATAGTTGAAGGTGCAGGTGCTGTTGCAACTGCTGCAATAATGCATCATAAAATTGAAATTGAAAATGAAAAAGTTTGTGCAATTGTAAGTGGTGGAAATATTGATGTTACAATGTTATCACTGATTATTGATAAAGGTTTAGTAAAATCTTTTAGAAAAATGAATCTAATCGTAACACTTATGGATAAACCAGGTGCATTAATGCATTTAACAGATGTATTCACTCAATGTTCAACAAATATAGTACAAATAGATTATGATAGAAACTCAGTAAAACTCGAGTTCGGTGAAGCACATGTTACAATTGCCTTAGAAACAAAAGGTGAAGAACATCAAAAACTAATAAGAGAAAATTTGAAACAAAATGGGTATAGATTCAAACAAATTTAAGTTAATTTATTATCTTTAGAAAGTTTTTAGAAAATAAATATTATAATGCATGAATAATTTAGTATGTAGAAACAAAAAATAAAGGAAGAAAATGGAAGGAAGACTGTTTACATTCTTGGGTACAATTGGTGGTCACGGACAAGAGTGGATAATTTTATCACACTATGTTTTAGTTATTGGAATTATTTTCTTAATAGCAAGAGCAGCAACTAGAAAATTACAATTAGTTCCAACAGGAGCACAAAACGTAATGGAAACATTTGTTGGTGGTATCATTACAATGGGTGCTGATACTATGGGAGACAAAAACGCAAGAGTTTATATGCCTTTAATCGCATCATTAGCTATTGTTATTTTTGTTAGTAACATGATGGGAGTAATTCCAGGTTTTGAAGCACCAACATCAAATATTAACTTTACTTTATCTTTAGCATTAATAGTATTTGTTTACTATAATTATGTTGGTATTAAGAAAAATGGTTTTATAAACTATTTCAAACACTTTATGGGACCAATGCCTATACTTGCTCCTTTAATGTTTCCAATTGAAATAATTTCTCACATTTCAAGAATTATTTCATTATCATTCAGACTTTTTGGATCAATCAGAGGGGATGATATGTTCTTAATGGTACTTTTAATGTTAGTACCTTGGTTATTACCTCTTCCTGGGTTTTTCTTATTAACTGCGTTTGGTTTCTTACAAGCGTTTATTTTCAGTATATTAACTTATGTTTATATTGCTGGATCTGTTATGATGGAACATGAAGAACACTAATTAATTTTACTTTAAGAAAAAGGGGAATAAGTTTTACTTATTCCCCTTTTTTTATACCTATAGGGAAATAAAAAACAATGAGTCACTTAAAAAAATATTTAATTACAGATCCAAAATACTATAGCAATGACAAAGATTTATTTAGAAAAAATTTAGAAAAAGTATTAAAAATCAAAAAAGTTGATATGGCTTGTTTTAGAGATAAAGAATCTGAAAATTTTGAAACTTTAGCACAAATATTTATACAAACATGCAAAGAGTTTAATATTAAAAAGATTCTAATAAATGGAAATTATTATTTAGCACACTCTTTAGGAGCAACAGGAGTTCATCTTACATCAACACAATTTGATGAAATAAAAGAAGCAAAAAAATTAAATCTATATGTGATTATTTCATGTCATACGTTTAATGATATAGAAAAAGCTTTAAACTCATATTGCAATGCAGTTACTTTTTCTCCAATTTTTGAAACACCTAATAAAGGTGAGCCAAAAGGAATAACTACTTTAAAAGAAGCAATAAACTTATATGAAGATATTGATATTATTGCTCTTGGTGGAATTGTAAGAAATGAACAAGTAGAGCAAATATCTAAAACCAAAGCATATGGCTTTGCTTCCATTAGATATTTTATTTAAACTTCTTGAATAAAATTTTCACGAGAATATAAATAAACTAAATATGATTTTACATTTTGTGTATTAAAAATATCTTTAATAGCCTTTTTATAAAATGATACTTGAGCTATATGCTCAGGTAGTCTATCTTTTGTTGTTTTATAATCAACTATATAATAAGTATCTTCTTTAAAAAATAATAAATCTATAATCTTTATTTCATCTTTGTAAATTAAAGACTGTTCTGTTATAAATTCAGAATTATCAATCAAAGAAATAAAATTATCATTTTTTATCATTAATGAGATTCTAGTTTTAATATCTTCAAAATCAAATTCACTTAAATAGTTTGAATATCTAGTTTTTGCTAAATTTACTGAATAAATTAAACTCTCAATTGTAAACTTATCCATCATTTCAAGGCAATAGTGCGTTGCAATTCCAAAATATTTTGCATGAAGATGATTTTCTTCCAACTCTTTTTCTTTTGAAAGTACTTTATCTTGAGTTCCTAAATTAAGAGCTGTATATATAACTTTTTTTTGTTTTTCATAATTTTTGGAAATATTAATACTTTGTTTTATTGTTCCAATTTTACAAACACTCATATTTAAAATATCAAATACTGATGATTTCTCTTTTTTAAATATAATCATATTGTTTTTAGCCCTTGTAAGTGCCACATACAAAATATTTATCTCATCTTCGATACTTAATGCTTTTTCTTTTACAAGTGCTTTTTCATAATCTTTGTTATAGTTTTCATATCCTTTGATTTTATAAAAAATATTTTTTAACTCTACACTTTCATACTCAAAAAGAAGAGACGATTTATCTATATTTTTTCTTTTTATTCTATCAAGCAAAATTACAGTATTAAACTCTAAACCTTTTGATTTAAAAATAGTTAAGATTTGAAGACCAACTGATTCTGAATTTTCCATATTTGAATCTAGTTTATCTATTTCATAAACAAAATCTACAATATTATTAAAACCTGAGCTAACTTCTATTAACTTGATAATATTTTCATCAATAATTTTTAAATTACTTGAAATCTCTTTTATTAACTCTTGAATTGATTTTTCTTCTAAAGAAATATCTAAATCTAATTTATTTAATATTGGTTTTCCAATAAGTGCATTTAAATTCTCTTTATAAATCTCTTCTTTAAAATAGATATACTTAATTGCATTTATTACAGCTTTTACATTTTGCTGATTTATTAGTTTTGATGTCATTTCAGTTGAGATTTTCAAAGTTGGAAACTTTTGTTTTAGATAATAATATAAATTTAAAACATCAGCATTTGTATAAGTTAATATTGCAATATCATTTGAATTTACACCCTCTTGTAAAAGTGCTGCAATTTTGGAAGCAACATTTACAAATTTCTCATCTTCATCAAAAGCACTATCAACTATAACTTCCACATAACCATCTTTAGAAATAGACTCTTGCTCAAAATATTCGTAATTTGGAATTTTTAAAAACAATGAATTTACATAAGAAATGATATTTTCACAAGAACGATAATTTGTATTTAAAACTTCAACTTCAAGAAGTTTATTTGTATTTGCCACATAATCAAAAAGTTCTCTTTTCCCACCACGAAATCTATAAATTGATTGTTTTGTATCACCAACATAAAAAAATGTTTTAAACTTTGTCTCATCCCCTGAAAGTATCTCTTTTATTAAAGGCTCTAAAATCTTATATTGTAGAAGTGAAGTATCTTGAAATTCATCCATTAATATATGTGAAAACTGGGAATCCAATCTAAAGTATAAAAACTCTTTATCAATTCTTGTGGATAACAACTCATAAACTAAGTTTGAAATATCATTGAATTCTAAATAGTTTTTATTTTTATTAAATGAAAATTTAAAATCTTTAAACATCAAATATAGTTCAAATAGTTTACTCAAACTATATCCAGCTCTTAGTTTATAATAAATTGCAATTTGCTCTTTTAATATAGAAAAATAAGATTCTATTGTCTCATTTGAACATTTTTTAAAATATGAATAATCAGCTAAACAATCCTTTTCAAGCCAAGTTCGTCCAAATAAATCATCAAACTTTTCAAAATCAACGGCTTTAATTGCACTATTACTAGCAACACTACAGTTTAAGATAGTTTCCTTGATTTTAAAAGCATTTTGTAAAACCATATCTTTTTGCAAATCAATAAGTTTTGCATCAATATTTAAAATATCAATTGTTTCATTTTTTTCTAAAAGATTTTTAAATAAATCAAAAATAGAGTTAAACTTCTTTTTTTCATAGTGTGAAAAATCAATCAATGTTTCAAATTGACTTGAATTTAAAGATTGTAAAAACTTCATACTCAAAGTTTCAATATCATCAACTTTGATTTCAAAATCATCTGAAATTCCAATATATCCACAAAACTCTCTTAGAATTTTATTTACAAACTTATCAATAGTAAAAATAGATAAAGTTGCACTTGAAAATGATTTTACCAAAAAACCTTTTCTTCCAAGAATCTCTTTTTTTGATAAACCAGATTGTTCAACTATTGCATTTAAATATGCTTCATCATCTCCCAAAGTTAAAAGAGTTTTATAGATTCTTTCACTCATTTCATTTGCAGCTTTATTTGTAAATGTAAGAGTCAAAATCTCATTTGCTTTTGCACCAAGTAACAATAGTGATATATAACGAACCGTTAATGCAAAAGTTTTTCCACTTCCTGCACTGGCTTTTAGGGC
The DNA here is from genome assembly GCA_041730535.1 of Minisyncoccia bacterium. Classification (GTDB taxonomy): domain Bacteria; phylum Campylobacterota; class Campylobacteria; order Campylobacterales; family Arcobacteraceae; genus Aliarcobacter. The sequence continues at coordinate 41,525 of JBGSBO010000005.1, read as the reverse complement.
TAAGTATTTTTTCATGCTCTAATAATACTAAAGTAACAATTATAACTTACTATATTTCTTTGGATTAATTATTTTTTACTCATAAGATTCTTTTAGATATAATCTTCCTCTAAAAATCACTTAGGATAGTTTATATGCAAAAAAAACATCAAAAAGTTCAAACACTACTCGACGCAATTCCATATATTAAAAAATTCTTCGGAAAAATTATTGTCATCAAATATGGTGGTTCTGCACAAACAAGCCCTGATTTAAAAGAAAAATTTGCACAAGATATTGTTTTTCTTTCACTTCTTGGAATTAAACCTGTAATAGTTCATGGTGGTGGTTCAAGAATTACTGAGCTACTAAATAAACTTGAAATTCCTTCAAGTTTTGTAGATGGACACAGGGTTACTTGCGAAGAAAGCATGAGAGTTGTTGAAATGGTATTAAGTGGTGAAATCAATAAAAACATTACATCTTTACTAAATCACCATGGAGCAAAAGCTATTGGGATTTCAGGTAAAGATTCAGCTTTAATAAATGCCGTACCAAAAGATGGTGGAAGATTTGGATATACAGGTGAAATCACAAAAGTAAATGGAACGATGATTAATAATCTTATTAAAGAAGGATTTATTCCAGTAATTGCACCAATTGCAGATAGCGCTGAACCAAATCATCCAGGATTTAATATAAATGCTGATATTGCAGCTTGTGAAATAGCAATTGCTGTTGGTGCTCAAAAAGTACTATTCTTAACAGATACAATTGGTGTTTTAGATAAAGAAGGAAAATTAATTACTACCTTAGATAAAGAAGATGTAGATGCATATAAAAAAGATGGGACAATAGCAGGAGGAATGATACCAAAAGTTGATTCTTGTATTGATGCTATTTATAACGGAGTAAATAAAGCTCATATTATTGATGGAAGAGTTGAACACTCTATTTTACTTGAGTTATTTACAAGTGATGGAGTTGGAACTCAGTTTGCTAGAAAAGACAATCCTAATAATGGGATTGATATGGAAAAATTATTAAACGATTAAGAAGGAATATAGATGAATTTTATAGAAACAAGAGGAAATGACGGTATAAAACCAGTTGAAGTTCCATTTAGTGAAGCAATACTAAATCCAAGTACTTCATTTGGTGGATTATATGTTCCTGCATATTTACCAAAACTTGAAGATAATTTTTTAATAAATCACATTAACTCTTCATACAAAGAGCTAGCATTTGATATTTTAAAAGCTTTTGAAATTGATATTGATGATGCTGAAATAAATAAAGCTTTAGCTTTATATGATAATTTTGATGATGCATCAAATCCATGTCCAGTTATAAAAGTAAAAGATGATTTATTTGTACATGAGCAATATCATGGACCTACACGTGCTTTTAAAGATATGGCATTACAACCTTTTGGTTCAATTCTTTCTTCAATTGCAAAAAAAAGAGATGAAAAATATCTAATTCTTGCAGCAACATCAGGAGACACAGGACCAGCAGCACTTAATACTTTTAAAAATAAAGAAAATATTCAAGTAGCTTGTTTATATCCAGATGGTGGAACAAGCGATGTTCAAAGACTTCAAATGGTTTGCGAAGATGGGAAAAACTTAAAAGTAATTGGAATTGAAGGTAACTTTGATGATGCTCAAAATGCATTAAAACAACTTTTAGCATCTCAAAGTTTTAAAGATGAATTAAAAAAAGACAATATTAAATTAAGTGCTGCAAACTCAGTAAATTTTGGAAGAATTATTTTTCAAATTATTTATCATTTCTGGTCATATATTCAACTTTTAAAACAAGAAGAGATTATTTATGGTGAGAAAATATATTTAGTTGTTCCAAGCGGTAACTTTGGAAATGTATTAGGTGCCTTCTACGCGCTTCAAATGGGTGTTCCAATTGAAAAATTACTTGTAGCCTCAAATGAAAATAATATTTTAACTCAATGGATAAATACAGGTGTTTATGATATCAGAGGAAAAGAATTAAAACTTACAAAGTCTCCTGCAATGGATATTTTAAAATCTTCAAATATTGAAAGAGTAATTTTCTCACTTTTTGGAGCTCAAAGAACTCTTGAATTAATGGAAGATTTAAATAAAGATAATATTTTTAAGATGAGTAAAAATGAAACAGAAATCGTACAAAAATACTTCTCAGCTATAGATTCAGATGATAGCTTTGGATTGAAAATTATTAAGGATTTCTTAGATATTGGTTACTTAATGGACCCACATACAGCAACTTGTATAAAAGCATATGAGAAGCTAAAAGAAAAAAACTTAAAATGTGTAATTTACTCAACAGCAGAGTGGACAAAATTTTCTCCAACTGTATTAAATGCACTAAATCAAAACAACAACAAATACGCTGATAAAGAAGCTTTAGAGGAAATTTCTTCTAAATACAATGCTTTTTTACCTCAAAATATTAAAGATTTATTTAACTCAAAAATAAATCATTCAATGGTTATTAAAAAAGATAATATTGAAAATGAAATAGTAAAATTCATTAGAGAATCATAAGATTCTCTAATAATTATATTTCTCTCTTTTAATCTGTATATTAATTATACATTGTGTAGTTTATTCTCAATTATTCCTTAAATACATACACTAATATGACATAGGTCAATTCATTTTAAGTAATTAAGTATTATAATATTCAAATTCTAAATTAAAAAAAAGGAAGCCAAATATGTCTAAAGAAACAAATAGACGAGATTTTATTGGTTACTCATTTGCTGCAGTTGCTGCAGTAGGTGGTGCTGCGTCACTTGTTGGTATGAAGCAAGCTTGGGATCCACTTCCAAGCGTTCTTGCTGGTGGATTCACAGAAATTCAACTTAGTGGTTTAAAAGCTGGTACTCCAGAAACATTTACATGGAGAGGAAAGCCTATCTTCGTACTTAAAAAAAGTGCTGATATGGAAAAAACTGATAGAGATTTAGTAGTTGGTGAAGATAGATTTACAGTTGCTATTGGTCTTTGTACTCACCTAGGTTGTATTCCTGCGTGGAAAAAAGATATATGGAAATGTGCATGTCACGGGGGAGAGTTCAATGCAAGTGCAAAACAAACATTTGGACCACCTCCAAGACCTCTAGATTTACCTCCATTTAGTGTAAAAGGAACTTCAATCACATTAGGTGAAGAAGGTCCAGAATATCAAGCTATCGCTGCTACATTAAAAAAAGCATAAGGAGTTATAAATGGCAAAATTTGAAAAAGCTAACTCTGTTGGTGAATGGTTAGACCAAAGATTAAATCTAACTACTTTCAACAAAGTTATGATGACTGAATATTGGATTCCAAAAGATATTAACTTCTTATGGGCAATGGGTGTATTATTAGCTACTACTTTTGGTATTCTAATTATTTCTGGTATCTTCTTAATGATGTACTACAAACCAGATATTAACTTAGCATTTGATTCAGTTAACTATACAATTATGCAAGAAGTTGCATTTGGTTGGTTGTTTAGACACATTCATGGTGTTGCTGCATCTGTTATTTTCTTAATTATTTATATCCACATGTTTACAGGTATCTATTATGGTTCTTATAAACAAGGTAGAGAAATGATTTGGATTTCTGGTATGTTATTATTTATGACATTCTCAGCTGCTGGATTCTCTGGATATATGTTACCTTGGGGACAAATGTCTTACTGGGCTGCTATGGTTATTACAAACTTATTTGGTGGAGTTCCTGTTATTGGAGATGCATTAGTTGTATGGATTAGAGGTGATTTTAACGTGGCTGATGCTACATTAACTAGATTCTTTATGTTACACGTATTCTTATTACCAATTACAATTATGGGTATTATTGGTGTTCACTTTTATACATTAAGAATCCCTCACGTTAATAATCAAAATTCTGATGAATTTGATTTTGATGCTGAAGCTGAAAAATATTTAGCTGGAAATAAAAAAGAGTCAAAAGTTATTCCTTTCTGGCCTGTATTTATCTCTAAAGATTTAGCAGTACTTGGTGTATTTTTAATTTTCTATTTCTATTTAGTATTTTTCCATTATAATTTTGCAATGGACCCTGTTAACTTCGATCCTGCTGATAACATGGTTACACCTGCACATATTTATCCTGAGTGGTATTTCTTATGGTCATATGAAGTATTAAGAGGTTTCTTCTTTGATATTGCTGGATTTAAAGCATTTGATATTGGATTAATTGCATTTGCATTTGCAAATGGTATTTTCTTAGTATTACCATGGTTAGATAGAGATCCAAAAATTTTACCTGCACATAAAAGACCTGCGTTCTTTATATGGTTCTGGGTATTAATGGTAGACTTAATTGTATTAACTGTTTATGGTAAATTACCACCAACAGGTACAAATGCATGGGTTGGATTCTTTGCAGCAGTAGCATTTATCCTATTATTCCTTGTATTACCAATTGTTACTAAAATTGACGCTAAGAAAAGGGGATCATTATGAGAGAATTAAAAATACTAGCAGTTGTAGTAGCTTTAACGCTAATTACATACTGGGGAGTTGAGCCATTTGCTCACTCTCAAATGCATCCTCACGTAGCACCTGCTGATTTTACATTTTCTGATTTAAAAGAAAATGTTGCAGATGTGAAAGCAGTAGAAGGAAATGCAACTAATGGAGAAGCTTTAGTTGCAGCTAATTGTACAGCATGTCATAGTATAGAATCAAAAGGTTTTCCAAAAGTTATGGATAATGCAAGTTCTGCTGCAGCATATGGAGTTACACCTCCTGATTTAAGTAGTGCTGGAAAATTATATGATGCAACTTATTTAGCTGCATTTATTAAAAATCCTGCAATTGCTTCAAAAGTAGCTCATAAATTTGTTGAGGGAAGAGCTCATCCAATGCCTTCTTATGATTATATGCAACCACAAGAAATAGCTGATATGGTAGCATTCTTAAAATCTATTGCTCCAAAAGAGATGACAAATAAAGAAGTATTTGCGGATGCTTGTCAAAGATGTCATGCTATTAAATATGCTGATATGAAAGGTGGTTCAATGGCTGCATTTACTCCTAATGTAGAAATTAAACACTATATGGGGAAATTACCTCCAGATTTATCTCAATATATTAAATCAAGAGGACATGAGTATTTAGAAACTTTTGTTAATAATCCAGAAAAACATTTAGAAGGTACTGCAATGCCTAGAGTTGGATTAAATGAAGAAGCACAAGCACAAGTTGTATCTTACTTAGAAGAAATTGGTGATTCTAAAAAGGCACAAAGAGAAGAATTAGGACCTAAGTTCTTAATTTATTTAGTGATTTTTGCAATCTTTGGATTCTTATGGAAAGCAAGTAAATGGAGAGATGTTCACTAAGAACATTCTTCATAAATAAAAAAGGCTTAGGATTTTTTTCCTAAGCCTTTTTTTATGTCTATGATCAAAGTAAATTAACTATTATTATTTTATATTTTAAAGCCTAATTACTGCGTATAAAAAGATAAACTTCTAATAGTTTATCTTTTCTTATAAGATTATTTTTGCTCCTGCACATATAATTGCAGTTTCAGATCTAAGAATTAAACTTGAATTAAATCCAATAACATTCTGCTTATTAAATTTACTTCTTTCATTTGTAGAAAATCCACCTTCACATCCAATAACTAAAGTTTTGATTTCATCTTTTTTATTATCAATACTTATTTCAGAGAAATCTAAAAAATAAATATCTTCATTCTCTTTTATAAAATTATCTAAATTTTTACAAACAGCAAGTTTAATAATATTAGAACGTCCACATTGACAAGAAGAATTGATTAAAATCTTTTCTAGTTTTTCAATATTTATTTTGAAATTATTTTGAGAAAAATCACTATATATAAATGTGATTTTATCAATCCCCATTTCATTTAAAGACGGAATATATTTTTCTATTGTTTTAGGATCAACAACACACCATCCCAGATGTAATTTTTTATCATTCAGAAGAACTTTGTTTTGAGATGAAACTAAATTTAAAATAGCTCTTTTTTTATCTATAAAATTTATCTTATATAAATAAAGATTTTCATCTTTTAAATTTCTAAAATATATTTCATCATCAATTTTATGACGTCTTGCTTTTAATAAATAATTATAAACTTCATCCTTTATTTCTAAAATATCAGTCCCACAAAATTCATCATAAGTAAATTGCATTAAAATACCTTAGAAATGATATAAACAGCAACTATTACTGATATTTCAATTGTATATATTTTTTTTGCATATACAAAAAATTCATTTTGTAACTCAATTTGGTCGTGTTTGATTACTCTCATTTTTTTATATCTTTTAATTTCAATAACTAATAAAAAAATTGATGCAGGAATCATTAAAGCAATTGTAAAACTAAAAGTTTGTGCGTAAAATGCAACAATTGTACCTGTGTAAATAACTATAGCATTTGTTAAATGGTATAAAGGTGTTAAAAATTTTAATCTTTTTGCCAAAACAATAAAATTCTTTTCTCTTGTAACTGAATATAAATTAAATAACATAATTGCTAAGAAAAAATATATTGTATAAACGTGGGTTTGAACCGCACTTTGCATTAATTCCATATGTGTTTATCTCACTTTTAAAAAATTTTGGTATTATATCTAACTTGTCATAAGTTTTTATTTTAACTAAAAAAAGGAATAACGTGGCTATCACCGTACAAAATGCTATAGAAATAATTTCAAAACTAAATATCAATACAAATTTCGAAATTGTTCCAATTGAAAATTCAATATCAAGAATTTGTGCTAAACAAATAATTGCAACAAGTTTTTTACCAAAATTTGATAACTCAGCAATGGATGGATATGCCATAATATATGAAAATAAAAATAATGAATTAGAAATTATTGATACTATTTTTGCAGGTGATAATAATGAAAAATTATTAAAAGAGAATTCATGCATTAAAATAATGACGGGTGCTAGAATTCCTGCTAATACAACTGCAATTATTCCAAAAGAAGATATTCAAGAACTTAATGATAATAAAATTATAATAAAACAAAATGTTAAAGAATTTCAACATATAAGATATATTGGTGAAGATATTAAAAAAGATGAACTATTAATAGATATTGGCGAAGAAATTAATTTTTCTAAAATTACGCTTCTTTCCTCTCAAGGTATTTCACACATTCAAGTTTATAAAAAACCTAAAATTATAGTATTCGCAAGTGGTGAAGAATTAAAACTGCATTATGAAAAAATTGAAGATTATCAAATTTATAATTCAAATACTCCAACATTTATTGCACGTGCAAAAGAATTGGGTTGTGATGTTACATTTATTGGTCAAGCAAAAGATTCTATTGAGTCTATCAAAGAGTTAATAAGCAACTCTTTAGATGCTGATTTGATTATAACTTCAGGTGGTGTTTCTGTTGGTGATGCTGATTTTACAAAAGAGGCTTTTAATGAACTTGATTTTGAAATAATATTTGATGGAATTTTTATAAAACCTGGGAAACCTACTGTATTTGGGAAAATTAAAAATTCTTATATTTTAAATCTTCCTGGAAATCCCCTTGCTGCTGCATTGATTTTTGAAATGTTTGGAAAACTTATAGTTCAAAAACTATTAGCTTCAAAGGAAATCCATCCAAACTATATTTTAGGAAAAATTAATGATTCTTTCAAAACAAAGAAAGGAAGAATAACTATAATACCAGGAATGTTTAATGGAGAATATTTTACTCCAGCACAAAATAGATCACCAGGAATGGTATCGGTTTTAGCTTCGTGCAATTCAATGATTATAATTGATGATGAAGTAGAAAATCTACAAAAAGATAGTTTAGTAAAGATTCTGCCAATAAACTGGAAATTTTTTAGCAAAGATAAAAAGGATTTTTTAACACATGAGTAACATGTCACAAAAAAAAGCAATATGTATTTTAAGTGGAGGAATGGATTCCTCTTTAGCTTCATATATGGCTAAAAATGATGGTTATAAAATAATTGCTGTTCATTTTAATTACGGACAAAGAACACAAACTAGAGAACTAAAAGCATTTAGAGATATTTGTGATGATTTAAAAATATTAGAAAAGTATGAAATTGATATTCCATTTTTCACACAAATAGGAGCAAGTGCTTTAACTGATAAGAATATAGATGTCCCAACTGGTGGGTTGGAACTTGGTGTTCCAATTACTTATGTACCATTTAGAAATGGAATTTTTCTTTCAATAACAGCAGCAATTGCTGAAAAAGAAGGAGCGACTGCTATGTATATTGGAGTTGTTCAAGAAGATAGTTCAGGATATCCAGATTGTACAGATTCTTTTATAAATGATATGAAAAAAGCGATAAATCAAGGAACTAAAGAAGATACTCATATTGATATTATTACTCCTTTAGTTCATTTATCAAAAGCTCAAATAGTAGAAGTAGCTATTGAATTAGGTGTTCCTCTAGAGCACACATGGTCATGTTATAAAGAAGAAGATGAAGCTTGTGGTGTTTGCGATTCTTGTAGATTAAGATTAAATGGATTTAAAATTGCAAATAAAATAGATCCCATACCTTATAAGGCCTTATAATGCATTGGAAGATTTCAAAAGAGTTTGAGTTTTGTTATGGACATAGAGTTTGGTCTCAAACTTTAAATACAGAATTTTCACTAGATGGATGTTTAAAATGCAGACATTTACATGGACATCAAGGAAAAATATTAGTTTATTTGGAAGCTAGTGAATTAAATGATGGAATGGTGACTGATTTTAAACATCTTAATTGGTTTAAACAATTCATTGATGATGTATTAGATCATAAATTTATTTTAGATATAAATGACCCATTATTTGGCACCCTACTTCCACATATTAATAAAAATGAATTAATAAAATTTGATGAGGAATTTTATTTAGCTGATTTAACAAAATTTGCAAATGAAGAAATTCATATAAAAGAGCTATATGAAGGGTATGTAATAGTTGATTTTGTTCCAACTAGTGAAAATCTATCAGCATGGTTTTTAAAAATTGTTCAAAAAAAGATGACTAAATTAAATGTAAAAGTTTCTCATGTAGAATTTTTAGAAACCCCAAAAAGTAAAAGCACATACTATGCTTGAAATAAATGAAATTTTTGGTCCAACTATACAAGGTGAGGGAAAACTAGTAGGTACTCCCTCTGTATTTATTAGATTTGGAAAGTGTAACTTTAGCTGTGAAGGTTTTGGTGTTGAATATGAAACACCAAGTGGAATTAAAAAATGCGCTTGTGATACATATTATGCTGTTGATACCGAATTTAAAGATACATGGACAAAATACAAAACCTATGAAGAAGTTGTAAATGAAGTTGATAAATTAATTTCTATATATCCATATAATTATAAAATAGATATCGTAATAACAGGTGGAGAGCCATTATTATATTGGAATAAACAAGAATTTCAAAAATTATTAGAGCATTACATAAAAGCTGGTCACAAAGTAACAATTGAAACAAATGCTTCTTTAAATCTAAATTTTGAGCATGAATACCAAAGAGAACTTCTTTTTTCAATGAGTGTAAAACTCAGTAACTCTTTAGAGCCTTTGAAAAAAAGAGTTAATATAAATACTTTAACAGCCGTTTTAACAAATACAAAAGAGTCTTATCTTAAATTTGTAATTGGAAAAGATTTCTTAAACGATGCAAGACAAGAGATAAATCAAATAATTTCTTCTATTCCTAAGTGTAATGTTTATTTAATGCCACTTGGTGATACAGCGGATCAAATTAATAAAAATTGCGAAGATGTAATTAATATGGCTATAGAAAATGGTTTTAAATATTGTGATAGATTACATATTAGAGTGTGGGACAATAAAAGAGGTGTTTAATTATTGATTCATTATTTATAAAAGTGTTGATATAATAAACGATTAATGTACAATTTAAAAGGATTAAAATGAAGTTTACAGGTTCTAATGTATTAGTAACAGGTGCAAGTAGAGGAATTGGAGCAGAAATTGCAAAAACTCTAGCAAATTTTGGACTAAAAGTTTGGATTAATTATAGAAGTGGTTCAGAAGCTGCTCTTAAAATAAAAGAAGAAATTGAAGCAGCAGGTGGTAAAGCTGCAATTATTAAAGCTGATGTTACAAATGAAGAAGAATTTGCAAGTGCAATTAAAACTATTGTAGATGCAGATGGAGAACTAGCTTATTTGGTTAATAATGCTGGAATTACTAAAGATAAATTAGCTTTAAGAATGAGTGTTGCTGATTTTAACGATGTAATTAATGCAAACTTAACGTCTGGATTTATTGGTTGTAAAGAAGCATTAAAAGTTATGAGTAAAAAAAGATTTGGTTCTGTTGTTAATATTTCTTCAATTGTAGGAGAAATGGGAAATGCAGGTCAAACTAACTACTCAGCTTCAAAAGGCGGATTAAATGCAATGACAAAATCATTCGCAAAAGAAGCAGCATCAAGAGGAATTAGATACAACGCAGTTACTCCTGGATTCATTCAAACTGATATGACCCATGAATTAAAAGCTGAAGTTAAAGCTGAATATGAAAAAAATATTCCTCTTTCAAGATTCGGTAAGCCTTCTGAGATAGCTGATGCAGTGGCATTTTTATTAAGTGACCATGCTTCATATATTACAGGTGAGATATTAAAAGTTAACGGTGGATTATACGTTTAATTTTTAATAAAAATTAAAAAATTTAATTTAAAAGAGTTTTTAAAAACTTTTTTGTTATAATACAAGAATAATTTTATAAAAGGAAATAAATATGGCATTATTAGATGATGTAAAAGAAGTTGTTATTGAGCAATTAGATTGTGATCCAGCAGAAGTAAAAGAAGATTCAAAATTCATTGAAGACTTAGGTGCAGATTCACTAGATGTAGTTGAGTTAGTTATGGCTTTAGAAGAAAAATTTGATATCGAAATCCCTGATGAAGATGCAGAGAAAATTTTAACAGTTGCTGACGCTATTAACTATATCGAAAATAACGCGTAATTTATAGATTTTAAATAGAAGACTAATTCTCTTCTATTTATTTAAAATTTCAACTATTGAGTTTTTTTATACAAAGATTGAATAATTCAAATAATAAAAACATGGAGCATATTTAATGAGAAGAGTTGTTGTAACGGGTATTGGTACTATTAATTCTACAGGACATAATGTAAAAGATTCTTTTGAAGCTGTTGTAAATGGTGTTTGTGGTATTGATGCTATAACACTATTTGATGCAAGTGAATTTTCTGTAAAAATTGCTGGTGAAGTAAAAGATTTTGATCCTACAACTGTAATGGACAAAAAAGAGGTAAAAAAAGCCGATAGATTTATTCAATTAGGTATTAAAGCGGCTTTAGAAGCAATGATAGATTCAGGTTATGTAACACAAGAAAATAAAAAAGTTGATGCATCAATAGCTGATAGATTTGGGATGATTTCAGGTTCTGGAATTGGTGGATTATCAACAATTGAGAGAAATTCTGTTGTTTGTGAGACAAAAGGTTCAAGAAAAGTTTCTCCTTTCTTTATTCCTTCATCACTAGCAAATATGTTAAGTGGATTTATATCTATCGAACATAATTTAAGAGGACCATCATTATCACATGTGACTGCTTGTGCTGCTTCTACTCATGCGTTAAATGACGCTGTAAAAACTATAATGATAGGTGGAGCAGACAGAGTTTTAGTGGTAGGTGCGGAATCAGCTATTTGTGCTGCTGGTGTTGCTGGATTTGCAGCAATGAAGGCATTATCTACAAGAAATGATGATCCTAAAAAATCATCAAGACCATTTGATATAGATAGAGATGGGTTTGTAATGGGAGAAGGTGCCGGAGCACTTGTTGTTGAAGATTTAGAATTAGCACTTGCACGTGGAGCTAAAATCTATGCTGAAATCATTGGATTTGGTGAATCAGGTGATGCAAATCATATCACTTCTCCTGTTATGGATGGTCCATTAAGAGCTATGCAAGCAGCTTTTGAAATGGCAAAAAACATAACAGGTGAATATCCAAAAATTGATTATATAAATGCACATGGTACATCAACACCGGTTGGTGACAAAAATGAAACTGCTGCAATTAAAGCATTATTTGGTGGAAAAGAGAATGCACCATTAGTATCTTCAACAAAAGGTCAAATTGGTCATTGTTTAGGAGCAGCTGGAGCTATTGAAGCAATTTTTACAATTAAAGCATTAAACGAAGGAATTATCCCTCCAACAATCAATATTGAAAATCAAGACCCAGAATGCGATTTAGACTATATAGCAAATGTTGCAAGAAAAGCAGATTTAACGACTGTAATGAGCAATAATTTTGGTTTTGGTGGAACTAATGGTTCTGTAATTTTTAAAAAATACACAAAATAATTAAAAACAAACCTAACTGTAAAAGAGCTAATTTATTAATTAGCTCTTTTTTTTAAAAGGGAAAACATTGGCAGCTTACTTAGAATTTGAAGATAAAATCAAAAAAATTGAAGATGATATTATAATAGCTAAAACAAAAGCAGATGAACACGCTGTTGAAATTTTAGAAAAAAAACTAGAAAAAGAAGTAGAAAAAACTTTTAAAAACTTAAGTGATTATCAAAAGCTTCAACTTGCACGTCATCCAGATAGACCTTATTCACTGGATTATATAAATGGATTATTGACAGATGCTTATGAAATTCATGGGGATAGACATTATGTTGACGATCATGCAATTGTTTGCTATTTAGGATTTATTGGTACTCAAAAAGTATTAGTAATTGGTGAACAAAAAGGTAGAGGAACAAAAGACAAACTTTACAGAAATTTTGGAATGCCAAGTCCAGAAGGATATAGAAAAGCATTAAGAGCTGCAAAAATGGCAGAAAAATTCCAAATTCCAATTCTTATGTTAGTTGATACTCCAGGTGCATATCCAGGGATTGGCGCAGAAGAAAGAAATCAAAGTGAAGCAATCGCTAGAAATTTATATGAATTTGCTGATTTAACAACTCCAACAGTATCAATTGTAATTGGTGAAGGGGGAAGTGGTGGTGCATTGGCAATCTCAGTTGCAGATAAATTAGCAATGATGAGATATTCTGTTTACGCAGTTATTTCACCTGAGGGATGTAGCGCTATTTTATGGAATGACCCAACAAAAGTTGAAACTGCTGCGAATGCTTTAAAAATTACAGCTGAAAATTTAAAAGAATTAAATTTGATTGATGATGTAATAAATGAACCATTAATTGGTGCGCATAGACAAAAAGAATTAGCGATTTTAGCTTTAAAAGAGTATTTTTTAAATTCTTTAGATGAATTAAAAAGATTAACTCCGTCTCAAAGATATGAAAAAAAATATCAAAAGATTATGAACTTAGGTTCTTTTTTAGAAAGATAAAATCATTAAACCAAACAAGAAGTTATAAACTTCTTGTTCATAAATATTATCTAACTAATCTTCCAACAGCTTCTCCACCAATTAAATGAAAATGTAAATGATGCACTTCTTGTCCACCATCGTCACCAACATTCGTAATTAATCTATAACCACTTTGTCGAACATCTAATTTTGATGCAACTTTTTGAATAAATTCAGTCATTCCTGCCATTATTTTTGGAGGCATTATGTCAAAAGAATCATAATGTTCTTTCGGAATAATTAAAACATGAATCTTTCTTGTTGGATTGATATCATTAAATGCTAAAAAATTTTCATCTTCTAAAATAGTTTGATTTGGAATTTCACCTTTTACAATCTTACAGAATATACACATTATTTTTCCTTGAAATTAAATAGTAAAATATTATAACCAAACTCTAATAAATCTTTAAGTATAATCCCAAAAATACAGATACAAATAATTTATTTACAAAATAAATATTGTAAAATTTAGGGAGAAAAAAGTGACACAGTGGATTGAAAAAATAACCAATGCAGCATCACTTGAAGAGTTAGAAAACTTAAGAATTGATACTTTAGGTAAAAAAGGTATTCTAACTTTAGAATTTGCAAAAATGAAAAGTGTTCCAAATGAAGAAAAAAAAGCATTTGCAGAAAATTTAAATGAACAAAAAACTTTAATCACAAATACAATTGAAGCAAAAAAAGAGATTTTAGAGAAAGATGCTCTACATAAAAAATTAGAAGCTGAAAAAATCGATGTAACAAGATTTAATAATGATTTATCATCTGGAGCAACTCATCCTGTAGTTGAAACAATGGATAGAATTATAAGATATTTCCAAAATCTTAATTTTGCAGTTGAAGAAGGTCCACTTGTTGAAGATGACTTCCATAATTTTGAAGCATTAAATCTTCCTAAATATCATCCAGCGCGTGACATGCAAGATACTTTTTATAACAAAGATTATTCATTATTAAGAACTCACACTTCTCCTGTTCAAATAAGAACTATGTTAAGTCAAAAAACTCCTATTAGAATGATAGCTCCTGGAACTGTTTTTAGAAGAGATTTTGATATTACACATACTCCTATGTTTCATCAAATTGAAGCATTAGTTGTAGATGATGCTGGTAAAGTTTCATTTGCAAATTTAAAACATGTTTTAGTTGAATTTTTACAACATATGTTTGGTGATGTTGAAGTAAGATTTAGACCTTCATTTTTCCCATTCACGGAGCCATCAGCTGAAGTTGATATATCATGTGTATTTTGTAAAGGTGATGGATGTAGAGTTTGTTCACAAACAGGATGGCTTGAAGTTTTAGGTTGTGGCATTGTTGATGAAAATGTATTTAAAGCAGTTGGTTATGAAAATAAATCAGGTTATGCTTTTGGATTAGGTGTTGAAAGATTTGCAATGCTTATTCACAACATTGGAGATTTAAGATCACTATTTGAAAGTGATACAAGACTATTAGGACAATTCAAATGATAATTACTAGAACTTGGTTAGAAGAATTTATTGATATTTCAAAAATTTCAACAGATGAAATTTGCAAAACATTAAACTCAATTGGTCTTGAAGTTGATAGTGTAGAAAAATTATCTATTGCTCCAAAAGTTGTAGTTGGAAAAGTTTTAGAAAAAGTTAAACATCCAGATGCTGATAAATTAAATATTTGTCAAGTTGACATTGGTCTTGAAACTGTTCAAATTGTTTGTGGTGCAAAAAACGTAGATGCTGGGCAATTTGTTCCTGTTGCTATTGTTGGTTGTAATCTAGGAAATGATTTTGTAATTAAAGCTGCAAAATTAAGAGGTGTTGAATCAAATGGTATGATTTGTTCATCAACCGAACTTGGACTTAGCAAATTAAATGATGGTATTTTAGAACTTGACAACTCAATTGGAGAGTTAATTCTTGGAAAAGAGTTAAGAGAATATACTAAGATAAACGATGATATTATAGAAGTTGACTTAACTGCAAATAGAGGTGATTGCCTTAGTATTTATGGAATGGCTAGAGAATTAAGTGCATTTTATAATATCCCTATGATTGAATTAGATAAACAAGTAAAACACAATGATTTAGGTATTGGACAATTTTTAGAAGTTGAGTGTGATAGTAATATTGATTCATCTTTATTATTTAAAGCAGTAGATTTTACAAACTTTAAATTAAATGTCTTATATAAATTAAGAACAGGTATTTTGGGTAAATATCAAGATGCAAATGATGTAAAAAATGTTTTAACTTATGTTACTCATACAACGGGGGTTATTTTAAATACTTATTCGAAAGAAAAAACTATTAAAAATAATAAACTTAACATAATAAAAATAAAAAAAGATGAGCAAGGTTTCGATAATGCTTACGGAATTGAACAACTAAGCAAAATTTGTATTGAACATAATCAGATAGATTCAAATGATACAAATTTTATTGTTGAAGCATCTTATATTAATCCGGAATTTATTTCTAAAAAAGTATTTGATTCTAAAATAAAAACAGGCGAAGTTTATTATAAAGCATCAAGAGGAAGCGAACCTGATATTGAATTTGGAATTGATTATTTCTCTTCTTTTGTTTCAAAATTTGGTGCATCAATTTATAGAGGAAATGAAACATTTATAGAAGACAAAGAAAAATTAATTTTGGACATAAGTGTAAAAAGAATTAATGCAATTATTGGGCAAGAAATTCCTAAAATTGAAATTGAAAGAATCCTTGTTTCTTTGGGTTTTGAAGTAAAAGATACAGTAAATAATGTATTAGTTATAAAAGTGCCACATTTTAGACATGATATTAAAAATGTTGCTGATATAACAGAAGAAATTGTAAGAATGATTGGAATTGACAATATCATTGCAAAACCATTACAAATCGATGAAGTTAATAGAATAAATAAAACATCAAATGATTTAATCAAAAAAAATAAATTAAGATTTAAAGCAATTGAAAATGGTTTTTACGAAACATTAACTTACGTGTTTTCATCAAAAGAGAATTTAGAAAAATATGGTTTTAAAACTGTTAAAGATGAATTAGAGTTACTAAATCCAATTGTAAAAGAGTTAAATACATACAGAACTACTATGCTTTTAAACTTAGTAGAAGCAAGTGCTAATAACTTTAAAGTAGGAGCTAGAGCAACAGCTTTTTTTGAAATTGGAACAATTTTTGATGAAAATCGAGCTGAGAGCAGAAAAATTGCGTTTATTCAAACAGGTAGTGTTGAAGCGGAAGATGTTTCAAATGCTGGAAAACCTCAAAATATTGATTTTTTTACTTTCTCTAAAAAAATATTAAACACTATTGGGAAATTTGATTTAGAGCCAATGACAAATATTGATAACGATTTTATTCATCCTTTCCAAAATGCAAATGTATTAATTGATGGAGAAGTTGTAGGTTATATTTGTAAATTACATCCGAATGCTTGTGCAGATTTTGATTTAAATGATACATTTATTGCTCAAATTGATTTTGAAGCTATTAAAAATGATATTATTAAAACAACATCCTATTCAAAGTTCCAATCTTCTAAAAAAGATTTAAGTATTATTGCACCAAAATCTTTAGAATATAGAGAAATTAAAAGAGCAATTAATTCATTAAATAATACAAATATAAAACAATTTAATTTAATTGATATTTATAATGATGAAAAATTAGGTGATAATGAAAGTTTAACAATTAGATTTGTTTTACAAAATGATGAAAAAACAATGGAAGATGAAGATATTACAAGTACAATGAATTCAATATTAGATGTATTAAATGAAAAATTATCTATTGGTTTAAGATAATAAATTAAAAGGGAAAAAGTGGAAAAATTTACTATAAAAAAATTAACAAAAGCATTTGATATAGAAATAGATTCAATAGCAAGTGATAAATCAATATCTCATAGATGTGCTATGTTTTCACTTTTTTCAAATGAAACTTCTTATATTAAAAACTATTTAACAGCTGAAGATACTTTAAATACTTTAAGTATAGTTGAACAATTAGGTGCCATTATAAAAAGAGATGGATCAATTGTTGAAATAACTCCAACTCCAACTTTAACAGAACCTTCAAATATTCTTGATTGTGGAAACTCAGGAACGGCTATGAGACTTTTTTGTGGATTATTAGCTAGTGTTGATGGGGCATTTACTTTAACAGGTGATAAATATTTAAGAAATAGACCAATGAAAAGAGTTGCAGATCCGTTAAGAAGTATTGGCGCATTAATTGATGGAAGAGAAAATGGAAATAAAGCTCCTTTATTTATTAGAGGAGTAAAAGAGTTACAACCATTTACTTATCATTCACCAGTTGATTCAGCACAAGTTAAATCTGCAATGATACTAGCTGCTCTTAGAGCAAATGGAATTTCTAAATATAAAGAAAATGAACTTACACGTGACCATACTGAAAGAATGCTAAAAGGTATGGGGGCAACACTTGAAAATGATTCTGATGGATTTATAAATATTCATCCATTAAAAGGCCATTTGAAACCTTTAAATATTACCGTTCCAACAGATCCAAGTTCTGCATTTTTCTTTGCACTTGCTGCTGCAATTACTCCGAACGCAAGAGTTTTAATCAAAAATGTAACTTTAAATCCTACAAGAATTGAAGCATATAAAGTTCTAAAAAGAATGGGTGCTATTGTAAACTTTATAGAAAAAGAAAATGTTTATGAGCCAATTGGAGATATTGAAGTAATTAATAATGAACTTATTGGCGTAGATGTTAGTGAAAATATTTCATGGTTAATTGATGAATTACCAGCTTTATCAATTGCAATGAGTTTAGCAAAAGGTAATTCAAAAGTTTCAAATGCCAAAGAGCTTCGAGTTAAAGAATCAGATAGAATCTCAAGTGTGGTGGATAACCTAAAACTTTGTGGTATTAAATATACAGAGTTTGACGATGGATATGAAATTATTGGTGGAACAATAAATAAAGCTATTATAAATTCACAAGGTGATCATAGAATTGCAATGAGTTTTGCAATTGCTGGACTTAACTGTGATATGGAAATTGAAGATATCCAATGTATTGAAACATCATTTCCAAATTTTAAAGAGATATTAGATTCATTATATTAGGAACAACTCATTGTTCCTTTTAGGCTTTGTTTCTTTAAAAAATTTTGCTAAAAATAAAGGTCCCTTAAAATTGGGACAATTTTTAAGGATAAATAATGAAAGTAAAATTAGCATCTAATTATGGGTTCTGTTTTGGGGTTAAAAGAGCTATAAAAATAGCAGAGGATTATAAAAATTCTTCAACTATGGGACCATTAATTCATAATCAAGATGAAATAAATAGATTAAAAAATGATTTTAATGTTGGCTTATATACAAACTTAAGTGATGTAAAAGATAATGATACTGTAATTATTAGAACACATGGTATCCCAAAAAATGATTTGAAGAACCTAAGATCACAAAAAGCAAAAATTATAAATGCAACTTGCCCTTTTGTTACAACCCCTCAACAAATAGTTAAAAAAATGTCTAAAGAAGGCTATTCAATCCTAATTTTTGGAGATAAAGATCACCCAGAAGTTAAAGGTGTTCAATCTTATGGTGAAGATCAAAATGATGTTCATATTATACTTGAACCTTCAGATATTGAGAATTTAATATTCAAAAATAGCAAAATTGCAACAGTTGCACAAACAACAAAAAAGAAAGAAAAATATCTAGAAATTGTTAATGCGTTAATTTTAAAAAATAAAGAAGTAAGAGTATTTAATACAATTTGTGATGCAACTTTTGAAAATCAAGATGCAGCAAGAGACTTATCAAAAGAGGTAGATGTAATGATAGTAATTGGTGGTAAAAACTCATCAAATACAAAACAATTACACTCAATTTGTATAGAAAATTGCAGTGATTCTTATCTAATTGAAAATGATAAAGAACTAGAAAAAACATGGTTTTTGAATAAAAAATTATGTGGAATAACAGCAGGTGCAAGTACCCCTGACTGGATTATTCAACGAGTTATAGAGGAAATTGAGTCATTTAACTAAGTCTTTTTAAGCCATTTTTTTGTATAATCGTCCTATTTAATAAAACTGGTAAATATGAAGGAATAAAATGGGTATCGAAGATATTGATTTAGGTGAAGACTTTGATTTTGAGCAAATGCTTAATGAGTCTTTTGAGAATGCAGAAAACAACTCTGTGGTTGATGGTGTAATCGTTGAAATTAATAGTGAAAGAGTTCTTGTTGACGTTGGTCAAAAAATAGAAGGTCAATTAAATATTTCAGAAATTACAATTGGTGGTGAAATAAAATACAATGTTGGTGACACAATTCCTGTTATGTTAATGGGAAGCAGAGGTGAGAGACCAAGTATTTCACATAAAAAAGTTTTACAAAAAGAAAAATTCGATGCGTTTGAAAAAGCATATGGTGAAGATTTTGAAGATGTTACAATTGAAGGTAAAATCGTTTCTGTAAAACAAAGAGGTGGATTTATAATTGAAGATGCTGATGGTTGTGAATATTTCATGCCTATGGCACAATCTTATTTAAAAACTATTGGAGCCGTTGGCAAAACTGTTAAAGCAAAAGTTATCAAAGTAAATAAAGCTCAAAATTCAATTATTGTTTCAAGAAAAAAATTAATTGAAGAATCAAAAGCGGTAAAAGACAATAAAGTAATTGAAATTTTAGATAATAAAGAAGCTGTAATCGGTATTATCAAAAAAATCACTTCTTATGGAATGTTTGTAGATTTAGGTGGAATTGATGGTTTAGTAAACTACAATGAAATCTCATACAAAGGTCCTGTTAATCCTGCAAATTATTACAACGAAGGTGATGAAGTATCAGTTGTTGTATTATCTTATGACAAAACAAAACAACATTTATCATTGTCTATCAAAGCTGCACTTTCTAACCCTTGGGAAGAAATTAAAGATGAATTAGAAGTTGGTGATACAATCACTGTAACTGTTTCTAATTTCGAATCTTATGGTGCATTTGTTGATTTAGGAAATGATATTGAAGGTTTATTACATATTTCTGAAATTTCATGGAATAAAAACTTAAAAAATCCAAAAGAACTTTTAACAATTGGTGAAGAAATCAATGTTGAAGTTATCGAATTAAATATCGAACAAAAAAGATTAAGAGTATCTTTAAAAAATCTACAAGAAAAACCTTTTGCAAAATTCACAAACGATCATAAAGTTGGTGACGTAATTAAAGGAAAAATTGCTACATTAACTGATTTTGGTGCTTTTGTTAGTATTGGAGATGTTGATGGTTTATTACATAATGAAGAAGCTTCATGGGAACCAAATGCAAAATGTAAAGCAATATTCAAAAAAGGTGATGAAGTAGAAGTTAAAATTATCAAAATTGATAGAGAAAAAGAAAATATTTCACTATCTATCAAAGAAATTGCTGATTCACCCGCTAAAAAATTCCAAGATGCATTCAAAATTGGTGACATTGTAAAAGGAACTGTTAAAGATGCCAAAGATTTTGGAATTTTTATTAAATTAGAAAACAATCTTGATGGATTAATTAGAAATGAAGATTTCGGTCCATTAAAAGTTGAAGAAGTTAAAAGTGGTGATGAAATTGAAGCAGTTGTTGTAAATATTGACACTAAGAAAAATAGAGTTAGATTATCTGTTAGAAGATTAGAACAACAATTAGAGAGAGAAGTTTTAAAATCTGTTAATGATGATTCATCTATGACTTTAGGTGACATTATAAAAGATCAAATGAAATAATAGGAATTATTTAAATGAGTAAACATACAATTGTAGTTTGCGATCATATACATGATGCTGGTTTACAAATTCTTCAGAATACTGAAGATGTAAACTACGTATATGCAGCAGATGTAAATAAAACAGAACTATTAGATATTATTAAAGATGCACATGTGGCAATTACTAGATCTTCAACAGATGTTGATGAAAAGTTTTTAAATGCAGCTGTTAATTTAAAAGCTATCATTAGAGCAGGTGTTGGTTATGATAATGTTGATATTGAAGGTTGTAGTAAAAGAGGAATAATTGCAATGAATATTCCAACTGCAAACACAATAGCAGCAGTTGAATTAACTATGGCACATATGTTATCTTGTATGAGAAAATTTCCTTATGCCCATAATCAATTAAAAATTGATAGAGTTTGGAAAAGAGAAGATTGGTATGGAAATGAACTTTATGGTAAAAAACTAGGGGTTATTGGTTTTGGAAATATTGGTCATAGAGTGGCACTTAGAGCTAAATCATTTGAAATGGACGTAATTGCTTACGATCCTTATATTCCTTCAACTAAAGCAACTGATTTAGGTATCAAATATACAACAAATTTTGACGATATTTTATCTTGTGATATTATCACTATTCATACGCCAAAAAACAAAGAAACTATCAATATGATAGGCTTTGAAGAAATTGCAAAAATGAAAGATGGTGTAGTTTTAATTAACTGCGCAAGAGGTGGATTATACAATGAAGATGCATTAGTAGAAAACCTAAAATCTGGAAAAATTGCAATGGCAGGAATTGATGTATTTATCAAAGAACCAGCTACAAATCATCCTTTATTAGATTTACCAAATGTAACTGTAACTGCTCACTTAGGTGCAAATACAAAAGAGTCTCAAAGAGAAATTTCTGTTCAAGCTGCAAATAATGCAATTGAATCAGCACGAGGAATCGCATATCCAAATGCTTTAAATTTACCAATTGATGAAAGTAAAATTCCTTCATTTGTTAAGCCATATATTGAATTAACTCAAAAAATGGCATTTTTAATTGCACAATTAAGTAAAAGTGAAATTAGATCAATTAATATTTCAGCAGAAGGTGAAGTTTCTGAGTATTTAGACTCATTACAAACATTTGCAACAGTTGGAGTTTTATCTGTATCTTCAGGCGATGAAGTAAACTATATAAATGCTAACTTTATCGCAAAAGAAAAAGGTATTGAATTAACAACTTCTGGTTTATCGAATCATAGTGGTTATCAAAATAAAGTTTCGATTAAAATTACAACTCCTACAGGTGTAAAAACTATTTCAGGAACTGTATTTAATGATGATGTACAAAGAATTGTTGAATTAAATGGATTTCCATTAGATATTGAACCAAAAGGTAAAATGATTGTTATGAGAAACAATGATGTTCCTGGCGTTATTGGTGAAGTTGGTAGAATTTTAGGTGATAATAATATTAATATCGCTGATTTTAGACTTTCAAGAGGAAAAGATGGTGCTTTAGCTGTTATTCTTATTGATGAAAAAGTTAGTTCAGATATATTAAAAAAACTTAATAGTTTAGAAGCAGCAATTGCTGTTGCTTACGCAGAAATATAAGGAGAAACTATGGCAATTGGTATGAGTGAATTAAAAAAGGGATTAAAAATCGAAGTAGATGGCATTCCTTATAAAATTACAGAATATCAACATGTAAAACCTGGAAAAGGTGCTGCATTTGTTAGATGTAAAATCAAGTCATTTTTAAATGGAAAAGTAATCGAAAAAACTTTCCATGCAGGTGATAAATGTGAAGTTCCAAACTTACAACAAAAACAAATGCAATTTTTATATGATGATGGTGAACTATTACAATTTATGGATAATACTACTTATGAACAAGAAGGATTAACATACGATCAAGTTGGTGAAGCATTTGATTGGATTATTGATGGTATGTCTTGTGATATGATGTATTACAATGGAAAAGCTATTACAGTTGAACCACCAATGGTTGTAGAACTTAAAATTGTAGAAACTCCACCTAACTTCAAAGGTGACTCTCAAGGTGGTAGAAAACCTGCTACTTTAGAATCAGGGGCAGTTGTACAAATTCCTTTCCATATTCTTGAGGGAGACATTATTAAATGTGACACAAGAACTGGGGAATATCTAGAAAAAGTAAAGTAAAAAGATTTAGCTATATCGTAGAAATACTGCGATACAGCTTTCTTTTCTTCAGTCACTGACCCGTAAGTCAGCTCCTTAATTAACAAAATCACTCCCTTATTTCTATCAACAAATTTTTGTATTTATAAACTGATTTTTAAACAATTCTTTTTAAATACATAATTTTTTCTTTACCGATATAATTTTCATGTATTATTTCAAAATCCATATTTATTTCATTTAAAGCATTTTGACCTTTTCTAATTTTTGGATTTATTATTAATACTATATAATCTAATTTTTCTTTTAGTGTTTCAAGTAAACTATAAGTTCCCTCAACCATTACAAATTTATAATCTAATAATTTAAATAAATCATTACTGATTATTACTTTTCTATTTGGTATTTTAAATAATGGAATATTATTATCAAAGATTTTATTCTTAGTATAAATCATAACATCAGGCGCATCACCAACTATATATCTTGCATCTAATGTTGGTTTATCAATTCTAACTGTATTTCCACCTATTAGTAATAAATCTGTTTTATCTCTTAGTGCATGAACATATGCTTTTGCTGAATTAGCTGAAATTTTACCATCTATTGAACCATTTAATGTTTGTGCCATTTTATAAAAAATGAATGTTCCACTATTCCATTTTATAAAGGGATATAGTAAGTCATAGCCCTCTTTTTTCATACAACCTAACTCATAATCGATATTTGCATTTTTAAGTGTTTCACAACCTCCTGTTGCAATTGCATTTGGATCAGCATGGGCTATTATTACTTTTTTAGGTTTTAACTCTTTTAAAAGATTTGCACAAGATGGTGTTTTACCAATATGATTACATGGTTCTAGTGTTACGTAAATTATGCAGTCATTAAAAAAACCATTATGATTTTTTATTAGATGTTCATGTATTTCATGAGATGTTTTTTTTGTTTTTAATATATCAGTAGGAAAGTATTTTAAAAAAGCTGTCTTAAGAGCATTAACTTCCGCATGTGGCATTCCCGCTTCTTTGTGTGCTTCAATGGCAAGTAGTTCATTGTTTTTAACTATAACGCAACCAACGGCTGGATTTGGATATGTTAAAAATTGATATTTCCATGCTTCATTGATAGCTAATTTCATATAAAAATTATTATCTATTTTCATTGTATAATCGCTTTTTTTGTATAAATTTTAAGAAAGTAGTATATATAAAGTAGTTTTAATTGGTTGTTAAAATCAATAGAGAAATCTCTATTAATTTATTTTACCATTCGAAGTAAGTTGCAGCTGATAAAATTGCGTCGTAAGAAAGTTCTTCTTCACCAAATTCAGTTTTTACTATTATTTTTTCATCATCAGCTAGAATTAGTTCACCTTTAAAAACTTCTGTTGCAAAATTTTTAACTTTAACTTTTTCTCCAACTGAACCTTTAAAATGTTCTTTAGATTTAAGTCTTCTTTCAATTCCAGGAGAGCTAACTTCTAATGTATATTCACCATTCATAGGCTCATCTACATCTAAAATTGGAGAAATCATTCTTGAAATTTCAGCACATTTATCTAAACTTATTCCACCCTCAGCTGTAACTAATACTCTAAATATATTTGTATCATGTACTTTTGTACTAACTATATCATAAAGACTCGCACCTAAACTTTCAACAGCTAATTTTATTGATTTTTCTAAACTCATTCTTCTTCACTTTTTGTTTTTCTAATTTGAGCAAATAATGACTCAATATTTTTTGATTTCTCTAATGAGGTATCATTTAAAAATGTAAAATTAGGACACTTATACCAACCGGTACTTGCAAGTATATGTGTCTTTAGTCTTCCATTTGCTTTATTCAATAAAGAGATTATCTCTTTTATTTCATTTTTATCATAATCAGAACCATCAAAATATACAATTGCATCATATTTACCATTTTTACAGTTAACTGCAGTAATTGGTAAAGAATTAATTCTGCTATCAAGTAAATTTGATAAAGATTCTGGAATTAACTCCATTAATAATGATTCTGTTCTTTGTAGATTAATAGTTTTCATTTTTATTTATCTACTGATACTTTTTCTTCAATTTGAATAAATGTTTCGATGAAATCGCCAACTTTAATATCATTGAATTTATCAAACATAATACCACACTCATAACCGTTAGCAACTTCTTTAGCATCATCTTTAAATCTTTTTAATGATGAAATTTTACCAGTGTATGTAACAATACCATCTCTAATAATTCTTGCATGTCCACCACGAATAACTTTACCATCTGTTACTAAACATCCTGCAACTGTCCCTACTTTTGGAACAACGAATGTATCTCTAACTTCGGCTTGACCTGTATTTTCTTCTCTTATAACAGCACTCATCATTCCTGATAATGCATCTTTTACATCATCAATTAAATCATAGATAATTGAGTATGTATTAATAGCAACACCATCTGCTTTAGCTTTTGCTTTAATAGAACCTGTTGGTCTTACATTAAATCCTAAAATAATACATCCCTCAGATGCACCAGCTAGTACTAAGTCAGACTCTGTAATTCCCCCAACAGCTGAATGAATTACTTTTACTTTTACTTCGTCATTAGCAATTTTTTCTAATGAACCTTTAATAGCTTCAAGTGAACCACCAACATCAGTTTTAATAATTACTGGAAGTTGTTTTATTTTACCCTCAGCTATTAATCCACTCATTTCTTCTAATGAAACTTTAGTAGATTTAGATAATTCTTTAGCACGTGCATGTTCAGCTCTAGTCGTAGCAATATCTCTAGCTTCTTTATCTGTATCCATAACAACCATTACCGAACCAGTTGTTGGAACATCATTTAATCCTAAAACAGTTCCTGTTTCAGAAAGACCTAATTCTTTAACTGGATTACCTTTATCATTAGTAATTGCTTTTACTCTACCAAAAGTAGTATCACAAACAATATTATCACCAATTCTTAAAGTACCATTTTGAACAATAATAGTAGCAACTGGACCTCTTCCTTTTTCTAGTGAAGATTCAATAACAGCAGCTTTTGCTTTTGCAGTTGGATCAGCTTTAAGCTCAAGAAGCTCAGCTTGAATTAGAATATTTTCTAATAAATCTTCAATTCCCTCACCTGTTCTTGCAGATACACCAATAAATTCAGTATTTCCACCCCAATCAACAGGTGTCATACCTTTTTCAGCCATTTGAGCTTTTACCATATCAATATTAGCTGTTTCTTTATCTATTTTATTCATAGCAACAATTATTGGACAACCACTAGCTTTTGCATGAGAAATAACTTCTTCAGTTTGAGGCTTAACACCGTCGTCAGCAGCAACAACAATAATAACAATGTCAGTAATTGCAGTACCTCTTGATCTCATAGCAGAGAAAGCGGCATGTCCTGGAGTATCAACAAAAGTAATTTTTTGTCCATTTTTTTCTACTGTGTAAGAAGAAATATGTTGTGTAATTCCACCTGCTTCACCTGAAGCTATTTTAGATGATCTAATTTTATCTAATAATGAAGTTTTACCATGGTCAACGTGTCCCATAATAGTAACAACAGGAGGTCTCGAAACAAATACTGATTCATCAATATCTTCTTCAAGATAATCATTAACATAATTTACATCTTCAAGTGCATCTCTTACTGTTACTTCAATTCCAAACTCTTCACCAAGAATTTCTAATTCATCTTGTTTTAAGAAGTCATTTTTTGTAACTAGCATTCCTAACGTAAATAATACAGTTATAACTTCTGAAGTAGATTTTCCACAAGCTTCTGCAAATTCATAAACTCTGATATCTTCGGGAATTGTAACTTCAGTAATTTCAACTAATTCTTGAGTTCTTACTATTCTTTTTTTTCTTTTTCCTCTTTTTAAACCTTGAGGTGCATTACCAAAAGCAGCTGGTCTTGAACTTCTTGATTGTTTCGCAGGATTTTGAGGTTTTGGCTCATCAAATATTTTTAAATTATCATTTAAACCCATATCTAATAAAACAACTTCTTCACCTAATAGTGAATCATCTGAACTTGAGAATTCGTCATAACCTCTTGAAACTTCTAGTTTTTTACCGTGATCTTGAGCTTTAACAACAGTTTTCTTTTTTTCTCTTTTAATTTTTGCTTTTCTTGCGTCTTCATAACTATTTTTTGAAGTATCTGAATTTGATTCTTCTTCGTTTCCACCTAAAATCTCACTTAATGATTTCATTTGTTTTTTATGTTGTACATCATTATTGTCAAAAGATTTAACAGGTGCATCTTCAACTTTTGGTATTTTCTTTTTGATAATAACTAAACCTCTTCGCTTAGGTACTATTTTATTAGCATTATCAGGATTAACTTCAGGCTTGTCTAATTCTTCTTGAGCTTTTGATTGGGCAGGTTTTATTGTAGGTTTTGAAATTACAACTTTTTTTAATTCAGGTTTCTTTTTAATTTCAGCTTCTACTTTTTGTGAAACTTCCACTTTTTTTTCAGAAACTGTTTCTGTTTTAACTTCAATAGTCTCTTTTTTTACTTCTTCAACGCCTGTTTCAAGTGTTTCTACAACAACTTTTTTAGGCTTCAATACTGTTTCAATTTCTAATTTTGGACTTTTTCCAGTCATTATATAATTAGTTATTGCTTCAGCATCTTCGAATGACACTGCACTTTGGGGTGATTTAAGTTCTATTTTTAAATCTTTAGCCTTTGCAATTACTTCTGCACTTGTTGCTCCCGCTTCTTCTGCAATCTCATAAACTCTTACTTTATCTGACATCTGTTAGCATCTCCTTAAGTTGTGTGACATACTTATCTTTATTTTTGCACTCTCTACAAAGTGATTTTTCGATTTTTTTATAATCTTTTCCATTTATATCTGTTTGTAGTAATTTTTCACAATCACAACAAATATAAAAACTTCTACCGTAATTATTGTAAAACAATAATTTTTTTTCTTCACATTTTAGTCTTAATAACTCTTTTTGTTCAAATTTGCTTTTGCAAACGACACAGGTTCTTAAGATCATTTTTGAATTAGCCAAGCATTATACCTAAAATATACTTAATATCAAAAATAATCAAATTTCTATTCTTACGCCAACATTATCAAAATCAGCTATAAAGACTTTAAAATGAGGAAATCTAAGCTTTAAAGCTTTTTCCAAATTTTTACTATCATCAACATATGCAATAGAAAATAAAGTTGAACCTGAACCTGATAAGGTACTCATTAAAGCACCTTCTTTTAATGAAGTTTTTTGAACATCAAAAAGCTCAGGCATTTGCTTCATTCTATATTTTTGGTGAATTTGGTCCAATGATGCATTTTTTAACATTTGCCAATCTTCTGCCATAAATGCAGCCGTTAATAAAGACGAATGAGAAATATTAAAAACTGTATCTTCTTTAGAATATTTAAAAGGTAATGTTTTTCTAGATAATTGCGTAGAAATTGCTCTGTTTGGTACAACAATAACTGCTTTTAAAGTTTTTGGTATATCTTTTCTTATATATCTAACTTCGTTTTCTTGAACACAAGCCACATTAAATCCACCCATAACAGCAGGTGTAATATTATCTGGATGATTTTCATATGCTAAAGCTAAATTTAGTAATTTATCTTTTTCTAGTTTTATTCCTTCTATTGCATAAGCACTTGCAATTGCTGAAACAATAACAGCAGATGAACTTCCTAAACCTCTTGATAAAGGAATTTCATTTTGAAATTCAAATCTGAAGTGTCTTTTTTTATATGATAAATTATGGTAAAAATCATTAAATATTGATATAAACATATTGTTGTCTTTAAGTGCTGGATTATTTGCACCCTCACCTTTTAAAGACACACTATGAAATTTTGATGGTCTGATTATTACTTGGTTTTTCATAGATATTGCTAAACCTAAGCAATCAAAACCTGGGCCTAAATTTGCACTTGTAGCGGGAACGCTTACTTTCATCTATTTCCTTCTTCTTAAACAGCTGGTAAATTATATATTGGCAGTGTTTCTTCATTAAAATTATATTTTTCTATACACATAGGTAATTTAAAGTCGCGGATTATACTATCTTTTTCTAAAAAATCTACTTTAATTTCATTATCATGTTTTATAAAATATTTTTTACCAAGAGCTTTAATAGGAGAATTTTCATTGAATTCAAAACCATCAACCGCTTTAAATTCAATATTTTTTGTAATACATATGGTTTTAAAAAATATATAAGCTACCTTTATTGCCATAAAAGAGCCTGGTGAATTAACATAAGTAATTGTATTAATATCATATTCATTTAAAAGTTTACTAAATAAATTTGGTAATAAATCTGATGTTTTACCATCAAGTTTATGCTCTTTTATTAATTTTTTATTTTCATAAATACCTATTAATAAAGGGTTTGAAATAGTTATAGCTAAAATTTCTATCAAATTATTAAACCTTAATTTTCAACTTTTGAATATGCCATTTCAAATACAACAGCTTCATTTGTAGCTTCTTCTAAATCAATTATTTCATAATTTGATTCATCTTCATAAAGTTTTTTTGTAAGTAAATGATTTAAATGATGACTTCCAGCAACTGCGTCATATTCACCAACTAAAGTATATTCTAAAAGTGCCATATCACCAATTGCATCTAAGATTTTATGTCTTACAAACTCATCATCAAATCGTAAACCCTCAGGGTTTAAAACTTTTGTTTGGTCAAGTACGATTGCATTTTCCATAGAACCACCTTGTGCTAATCCTATACTTCTTAAATATTGAACTTCATGTAAAAATCCAAAAGTTCTAGCTCGGCTGATATTTTCTTTATATTCAGCAATTGAGTAATCAAAATGGAAATTTTGTTTTCCAATAGCAGGATGATCAAAAGTGATTTCAAAATCATAAACTATTCTATCTGACGGCTTCAAAGTAACTCTTTTACCTTCAGGGGTAGTAACTTCAACTAGTTTTTTAATTTTAATTGCTTTTTTTGATTTATCAAGTTCTTTGATTCCAGCTTCTTCAATTAACATACAATATCCAGCTGAACTTCCATCAAGAACAGGAACCTCATCATTGTCTATTACAATTCTTAGATTATCAATTCCATAGGCATAAACAGCAGATAAAAGATGTTCAATTGTAGAAACCACAACTCCATCTTTTCCAATTACAGTAGCCATTTTAGTATCAACAACATTTTCTCTTTTAAGGGGAATTGTAACTCCCGCATCAATTCTATAAAAAACAATTCCCATATCACTATCCAGTGGTTCAAGTCTCATTTTTACAGGCACGCCTTTGTGTAGTCCAATTCCAACTATTTCTGTACTTTTTGCTATTGTTCTTTGTTTCATTTTGTGTTTATCACTTTCAATGCATCATTAATTGTTTTAGTAACATTTGTTTTCATCCAAGTATAATCAAGCCATTCATTTGGATTTACTTCAATACCTTGAACTAAAACACCAAAATGTAAATGATCTCCAAATACAGCTCCAGTTGCTCCTGTATTTGCTATGTGTTGACCTGCTTTTACTTCATCATTAACCTCAACATTTATACTACTTGTATGAGCATACAAAGTTCCAACGCCTAAACCATGATCAATAATAACAGTATCTCCATAAATTCCTAAATAATCTTTAAAAATTACTTTTCCAGGATTTGTTACTTGAACTTCAGCTCTTTTAACACTAGCCCAATCCATTCCTAAATGCCAAGCTTCATCAATTTTTTCTTCACCATAAAAATAGTGTCTTCTTTCACCAAATTGTGCAAAAGTTGCCGCATTTGGTAATCTAACAAATGGTTTAATATCAAAAGAAGTTTTCATATCATTTACAAGATTCTTTTTTACAACTTCTCTGATAGTTTTAAGATTTTTTTCTCTTAATTCTTTATTTGTTTTTATAAAAATATCTACAATACTAGAAGGTACATTCATATCACTATTTTCTAAAACATGCTTACTAATATTATTTACAAAATCATCTGAAATTTTTATGTTATCAATTTTTTCTTTGAACTCTTTAATATAAAAAGGTACTTTTGCTTCTGTTTTATTACCAGCTAAATCGACAGCAACAACATTAACTTTTTTAAACTCTTTGATATCAATAGGCCAAGTTATTATAGAAATAAAATAATTCTTTTTATAAAAAGGAAATAATTCAAATATCTCTTTATCATTAAAAGAAATGTAATAGTCTTTTAAATTTTCATCATTTATTTCAACAATAATAACTCCACTTCCACCTTGTCTTAATAAATAAGAGTTTGTAATTACATTGGCAACGGGACTTTTTTTATCAATAATTATCTTTGAATTTGAAATAGTTTGATTTCCTTTAAAAAAATTCCATTTACTTGTATCATAAACATCAATTTTTAAACTTCCATCTTTTGGTTTATAAAATTCATCAAACTGCGGAGGTAAAACTTCTAACTCAATAATTCCATTTTCATCTTTTATAACTTTAGTTTCTAATTTTAGTTTTTTATCACCATCAACAAAAACAATCTCATAAGATTTTATTTTTGTATCATCTGTTATTACAACGTTAATCGGATTTTGAAAATTCCAATAAATTTCATTTTGTACTTTTATTTTTGGTGCATTTCTTTCAAACATAGAAGAAAATAATAGAAATACAACTAGCATTAAAAATACTATTAAACCTACGTAAATCCACAAACCTTTTATACTACTTTTATTATTTATAAACTTCAAAAATTTCCTTTAATACTATATCTTTTGCTTTTTCTACATCAACCATATCCAAAGTACAACCAGCTGCATTAAAATGACCTCCGCCACCAAATTCACCAGCTATTTTAGATACATCAATTTTTCCTTTTGAACGTAATGATACCCGTGAAGTACCATTTACAACTCTCACAAAAAAAGCAATCTTCACTATTGCAATACTCATAATCATATCAAGAGCATCTTCACAATCTCGATTATGAGCACCTGTTTGTTTAAACCATTCTTCTTTTGCAAAAATAGAAGCTATTTCACCCTCTTTAAAAAGTTCTAAACTATCTAAAACTTTTGGAATAATTCTATATTTTGCCAAAGAATCTCTTCTTAAAAGCTTATTTGCAATTTCAGAAGGATTAGCACCACATTCAACTAAAAAATTTATTTTCTCAAATGTTAATTCATCACATCTTCCTAGGGAAAATGCTAAAGTATCATCATAAATTCCTACATATAAAGCTATTGCAGAATTTTTCGTAATATATAATCCATTATGTTTAAAAAATTCAAAAACTAATTCAGCAGTTGAACTTTTCATAGAATCAACTATATTTACAGTCCCAAATCCATTATTTGATTTGTGATGGTCAAAGTTGATAAGTGGAATTGAAGGCTCAGGCTCAAAACCTAATCTTTTATATGTTCCACAATCAACAGTAATAATCAAATCAAAAAAAGCTGGTAATTGATCTGTTATTTTATCAAATCTTGGTATAAAATCAAGATTTTGTGGTAAATCAGAACTTATGTTAAACACTTTATGTTTAATTTTATTTTCATGAAACAAATTTGATAAAGCTAATGCAGAACCAATAGAATCAGGGTCAGGATTTACATGTGTAACAATTAAAATATATCTACTTTCTTCTATAAGTGATAATGCTTTTGTATATTCTGACATATCAATCTTGTTATTTAATATAAAATCTTTTATCAAAATAAAGCCTAATCAAACTTCATTGAAAAATCTAGCCAAGTTGCTTGATGAATAATACTTCCACTACTAATAGCATCAACACCAGTCGAAGCGTAACTTCTAATAGTTTCAAGATTAATATTTCCACTAGCTTCAAGTAAAATATGAGGATAATTTTCATTTCTAAAAGTAACAACCTCTTTTATTTGCTCAATAGTCATATTATCACACATGATAATATCCCCACCTGCATGCATTGCTTCTTTCACTTGTTCAAATGTTTCACACTCTATCTCGATTTTTGTAACCCAAGAGATTCTTTTTCTAGCTTTTTTAACAAACTCTTCAAGATTATCAATAGTTCTTAAGTGAGTATCTTTTAACATCAAACAATCATCAAGTCCAAGTCTATGATTAATAGCTCCCCCAACTCTTGATGCATATTTTTCAAAATCTCTTAATTGTGGTCTTGTTTTTCTAGTATCAAGTAAAACAACACCTGAACCTTCTATAAGTTTTGCGTATTTATTTGCCATTGTTGCAATTCCACTTGCGTGTTGAAGCATATTTAAAAAAGTTCGCTCAGATGAAAGTAAAATAGATGCTTTCCCTTCAAGTTCAGCCAAAACATCGCCTGCTTTTATTTCATCACCATCATTTTTTAGAAATTTACAATCAAACTTTTCAGTTCTTGCTAATACTTTTGCGTATTGAACACCTGCTAAAATTCCATCTGATTTACAAATAGCACGTGCAGTAAATCTTCCTTTTGGAGCGACATCGAAGAATAAATCTCCTCTTCCATTATCTTCAATAATGGCATTTTTTACAAACTTTTTAATATTAATCATACTTCAAACATCCTTTCTAATGCTACTTTAGCCCAAATTGCGGTATCTTCTGATACAAGAATTTCTGTTTCTTTAGTAATTTTATCATCTTTTATAGATTTTAAAGTATTGTAAACATCTAACAGAGTTGTTTCATTCATTGTAGGGCATTCAGGTTTAGTTGAACTTAATATATATGTATTCTTTTTTCTTAATCTATTTACCATATTAAACTCTGTTCCAACAGCTACTTTTTGATTTTCATCTAAACCTTTTATAAATGTTATAAGTTGAGAAGTAGAACCCACAAAATCAGCTGCATCACAAACACTTGGATCACATTCAGGATGAACAGCGATTAAGATATCTGGGAATTTTTCTCTATAAAATTCTATATCTTCAACTGAAAATTGTTGATGAACCGAGCAAAAGCCATTATAACAAATGATATCAGCCTCTTTTAAATCACTTCCATCTCCTACAATTGCAGATTTTAGGTTTAGTGATTTTGCAAAATTTTGCCCCAAACATCTATCAGGTACAAAAAATATCTTTTTACCTGATTTTAAACCTTTTTCTATAATTTTATAAGCATTTGATGAAGTACAAACCATTCCACCCATTTGCCCAACTTTTGCTTTTACAGCAGCACTTGAATTTATATATGTAATTGGTAAAATTTCATCATTTGAAATTCCAGCTTCATTTATTTTCTTTAAATTCTCTTCATAATATCCAACATCAATCATTCTAGCCATTGCACAACATGCAATTTTTGGCATTAACACTGTTTTTTGCGGACTCATAACTTTTACACTTTCACCCATAAAACCAACACCACAAAATACAACGTATTTTGAATCTGTTAACATTACTTTTTTTGCAAGTTCCAATGAATCACCTGTAATATCTGCAAGTTCAAATACTTCATCTCTTTGATAAAAGTGTGCAACTAGCGTTACATCTAGTTCTTTTTTTAATTTTATTATCTCTTCTTTTAAATTCAAAATAAGCCTTCAAATTTTTAATATATGGGAATATAACAAAATTTTAGTTATAATCTCATTTAATCAAAGAGTTTAAACAAAGGTAATTAATGGATTTTTTCACAAATACAAACATTTTATTTTTTCTTGCGGCATACTTAGTAGGTTCAATTCCTTTTGGTTCTATTTTAGCAAAAACATTTGCAGGAGTTGATATTACAACTTCGGGAAGTAAATCAATTGGTGCTACAAATGTTCTTAGAGTTGTAAAAGAAACTAACCCAGCCCTTGCAAAAAAATTAGGTCTTGCAACTGTAATTTTAGATGCTCTAAAAGGTACATTGGTTTTATTAATAGCTTCATATTATGGAGTTAGTGAATCAACACTTTGGGGAATTGCGATACTTGCAGTTTTAGGACACTGTTATTCTATATATTTAGGACTTGAAGGTGGAAAAGGAGTTGCAACTGGACTTGGAGTTTATTTAGTACTTATTCCAATTCCTACTATTATTGGGGCTGTAGTTTGGATTTTATGTGCAAAAGTTTTAAAAATATCTTCTTTATCTTCACTTTTAGGTCTTTTAGCAGTTGTAATAAGTGCTAGTTTTTTAAATGATGGATTAAAAGTTGGATCAAACGTACCTATGTATATAATTGCTTTCATAATCTTCTACAAACATATACCAAACCTAATAAGAGTTATAAAAGGAGAAGAGAAAAGAGTTATATAAACTCTTTTCTCTTTAAAACACTCAAATGAAAATCCAAATCAATGATTTAACATTCAAATGTATAATAGGAATATTAGATTTCGAACGTATAAAAAAACAAAGAGTTATAATAAACTGCTCTTTTGAATATCAATTTACAAAAGACTCTTTCATAGACTACGCCCAAGTATCAGCTTTGATAAAAGCTACAATTAAAAAGAAAAAATTTCTTTTACTTGAAGATGCAATCTTACATTTAGAAGAACTACTATCAAATAAATACCAAATAAAAAACCTACAAATAAATATCTCAAAACCAGATATTTTAAAAGATTGTATAGTTAGCATATCAAACTAAAAATATTGACTTAAATATTTTAATATGCTAAAATACTTTCATGTAAAGCATGATAACTCTTGTAGGAGTGACTACCTACTAATTTATTCACCGAAAGGGTAAGGAATTTTTCCTTACCCTTTTTTTGTGGGTAGTGTTGGGTGGGAGTGATAAATGAAAGGAGTTCTTTCATGTTTTACAAAATGGTAGTATTACTTTTAATATTCTTGATATTCGCTATTGAGTTATATTAATAAAAGGGGGAATTAGTCACTCCCCTGTTACTACTTATTAACAATGCCCGCAAAAGTTTATGTTTCTTACAAAACATAGGAACTTGAAACTTGTTTCAAGCCCAGCAAACTACAATTTCCATGGAATTCGAAACTCATTTTGGCTCAAGTAACAAAACGACCAAAACAAATACAAAAAATCACAAACCCAAAATAAGACTAAAATTATCTCAACATAGCATTAACAAAGCATTAATAAGATGTAAATTAAAAGTTAACTTAAATTAACAGTTAATTAACATCCCAAACAGTGACTTTAAGAAAACTTTAAAATTTAGTGGTGTAGAATGGCCGTAACGGTATGTCGGAAAAGGTTTAAAATGCAAAGTTTTAGATGAGTTCGCGCGCTCCGATAGACTGAAAAAGATTTCGAAATTTTAGGAGAACAAATGAAAAAAATCGCAAAATTAAGTTTAGTAGCTGCAGTAGCAGTTGTTGGATTCACTTCAGCTAACGCTCAATCATTAGAAGAAGCAATCAAAGGTGTAGAAACTTCAGGTTCTGTAGTTTATAGATATAATGATAATGATAATGGTGTAGATTCTGATAATGATGCATCTAACAATTATAAAATTGGTTTAAATTTAGCTTCAAAAATAAATGAAGATGTAAAATTAAATACAAGATTCATTGTTGGTTCTCAAACTACAGGTAGTTTTGTTGAATTAGATACTGCTGGACATGATGGACAAGCTGACGTTTCTTTATCAAATGTATATTTTGGATATACAGGTATTCAAAATACTACTGTTAATGTTGGTAAACAAGGTTTAACTACTCCATGGACTACAGCAATTGATTCTGATGGAAATGAGCAAACAGGAACTGGTATCTTAGCTCTTTCTACTGTTGGACCTGTAACATTAGCTGGTGCATACTTCAATCAAACTAACTTAGATAACTCAAGTGATTCAGTTATCGCTGGAAGTACACTTAAAGATTCTACAAAAGTTACATCTGTACTTAAAGGAAATGAATCTATTGCAACTATTGGTGCAATCGCTGCTGCAGGTCCTGTAACTTTAGATGCATGGTATTTAAATGCTCAAGATTTATTTGATACTTATACTGTTGGTGCAAAATCTGATTTAGATTTATCTGGAGTAAAATTAGGAGTTGATGCAAGATATGCTTCTTTGACTCTTGATAGTGCTGATAATGCAAATTCAATGGCTAAAATTGCTCTAACTGCAAAAGCTGGAATTGTAAATGGTAAAGTAGCATATGCAATGACTGATAAAGATGGTGGTTTAACTGCATTAGATAATGATGCAACTACAACTTTATTAGGTTGGTCAATTACATCTAATGGTAAATCTGATGCTGATTACTGGCAAGCAGTTGCTGGTGTAGATATTTTATCTAACTTAAACTTATCAGCTAACTATGGTAATATTCAATATATTGCAGCAAATGATTCTTCTATAGATATGGAAGAAGAAGAAATTTATGCTCAATTATTATATAAAATGAGCAAAAACTTATCTACTTATGTTAGATATGGAGCATACACTAAAGAAATTGATGGTGCAACAAGTAAAATCAATGATGACACAAGAGGAAGAGTACAAGTTGAATATACATTCTAATATTTTTAGAATATAAAAAACTTTTAAACTTCAAGAAGGTTAGAGATTTTTCTCTAACCTTTTTTTATTTAGGAACTTGAAACTTGTTTCAAGCCCAAAAAACTTCAATGCACTCAAAAATCCAAACTCCCATATCTTTGAAACAAGTTTCCTATTCCCAGATTCCCATTAAATTATTTTTATGTTATAATTTTCTAAAATTAAATTTAGGAATTATTATGCGAACATTAAATATAAAAATAAAAGATGAATATTTTGATAAATTCGTCTCATTTCTTGAACTATTACCAAAAAAAGCTATTAAAATAGAAGAACCCGTTCAAAAAAAGAATTTAGATAATATAAAAAAAGAATTAAAGAATGCAATAAAAGATATTGAAAAAGGGCATTCAAATATTATAAGAGTTATAGAATGAAGAAATTACAAAATCTTATAATCAAAGATACAATTACATTCAATAAAGCAGTTAAGAAGTTAAAGAAAAAATATATCCATATAGAAAATGATTATATGAATTTTGTAAATACGATAGAAACAATAGAAGATTTAGGTACAAATCTAGGAAATAATATTTACAAAGTTCGTATTAAAAATTCAGATAAAAATAGTGGCAAAAGTTCAGGATATAGACTTATTTCACACCTTAAACTTATTGAAATGAACTTTATTTGATGTTTATTTATGATAAAAGTGAAATTGAGAATATTAATGAAAAAGAAATTGATACATTTATTTTAGAATTATCTAAATAAAAGCTTTAAAAAATTTCAAATTATCAATATTACCAAAATTTAACCTTATTATGATAAAATCCATAAAATTAAAAAAAGGATTTTATCTTGAAAAAAGCAATTCTTTCATCTATATTATTATTAACTTCAAGTTCTATTTTTGCAGATACAACTATGTGTTTTAAAGAAAATCATCAATCAATGTCAACTATTGAAAACACAGCACTTGACGGTGGACTTTGTGCTGGTAAAAATACTATTTCAGATATGAAAGCAAAGGGTTGGAATGTAGATGATATCAAAATATCACAAACACCAAATGGTATGAATTTTATTTATATCCTTAAAACTCAAGTTTCTCAAGCTGTTTCATCATCAAATTTTTCAGGAAATCAAGCTGATATGGAAGCTAGAATCCTAGAAAAACTAGAAAAGAAAAAAGAAGAAGAGAAAAAAGCTATTGAAGTAAAAGCCATCCAAGATGCATCAATAAATGGTGAAAAAACATATGTAAATAAATGTCAATCATGTCATGGAACAAATGGTGAAAAAAATGCTTATAATTCATCAAGACCTTTAAAAGATTTATCAATTGAAGATATGAATGTTTCAATCAGAGATTATAAACTAGGAAATGTAACTTCTCAAAATGCCATAATTATGGCTCCTTATGCAAACTATTTAGATACTGAATCAATAAAAGGTATTTATTCGTACCTAAATAAAATTAATAATAAGTAATTTCATTAATCTTTTTTTATTCTGAAGATAAACTTCAGAATAAAAGTTAATAAATAATTAACAATTTATAAGTAATATTCAGATAATTTTACCTAATCAATATTACAAAGGATTATTAAAATGAAAATTACAAAATTAAGCCTAGCAACAATTATTGCTCTTGGTTCATTCTCATGTGTAAATGCACAAAACCTAGAAGATGCAATTAAAAATGTAGAAACATCAGGAACAGTAGCTTATAGATATAATGACTATGAAGAAAATAATAGTGCAGTAAAAGATGATTCTGCTACAACAAATCTTTACAAAGTAGCTATTAACTTAAGTTCAAAAGTAAATGATGATGTTAAATTTAACTCAAGATTTATTGCTGGAGACAAAACAAATGCAGGTGAAGTTGGACTAGATACACAAGCTGATGGTGATTCAAATGTAGATGTATTCTTATCAGAAGCAAATTTTGATTATACAGGTGTAAAAAACTCTGTATTTACACTTGGTAAACAAGGAATTACTACTCCATTTACTCTTTCAAGAGATGCATTAGGAAATGAATCAACAGGGACAGGTTTAGTTGCAACAACTCACATGGGAGATATGGTTTCATTAACGGGTGGTTATTTCAACCAAACTAACTTTAATAATAATGATTCTAGTAGCACTACTGGTGGAGATAGCCAATTAATCAATGTTGATGGTTCAGAATCATTTGCTTATGCAACTGGAACTATTGCATTTGCAGGTATGACTTTGGATGCTACATATGCTGATTTACAAGAAGAATTTGATGCATATTCTGTAGGATTAATAGGAAACTATACAATTGATTCATTAAAATTAAATCCTTATGCTAGATACTCATCATTAAATTTAGATTCATCTGATGATAAAAATACTTTATGGAAAACAGGTATTCAAGCTAACCTTGGAATCTTTGGAGCTTATTTAGCTTATGGTGAAACAAATGAAGAAGGTGGAACAGTAGGTACTGATGCAAGTTCTGATTCAGGAATGGACGACCACTGGAGAGTTACATTATCAGGTATAAATGATGCATCTGCAATTTATGCATCTGTTGATACACAAGTTACAGATAAAATAAATGTTGCTTTAAAATATAGTGAAATTGATGCAGGCACAAACTCAAATTCTGAAGACCAAAATGAAATCTACGTTCAAACAGCTTATAAAATGAGTAAAAACTTATCTACATATGTAAGATTAGGTCAATTTGAAGTTGATAAATTTTATACAGATGGAAGTGATTTAAAATCAAATATCGGAAGAGTTCACGTACAATACTCTTTCTAATCTGAAAGTTTAAACTACAAAAAAATAAAAAAGCTTAGAGTTTTACTCTAAGCTTTTTTTATTTCTAAAATTATTGACATGAAAAATAAATTTAGATATAATTTTTTACGAATGACATTTACTTCTTCTGTAGGAGTGATTACCTACAAATAAGTATCGAGGGAAAAGGTTTTTACCTTTTCCCTTTTTTTTTGGGTAGAGAGGGTGGGAGTGCTTATTTAAAGGAGCAAGTAAATGTCATATCGTATAGCAATATTAATTTTAATATTTCTTATTTTTGCAATAAGAATATATTAATAAAAGGGGGAACTAATCACTCCCCTGGTATTGCTTCCTTTGCGAAACTAAACAATCCTTCCTAACCAACTTTTATACAAACTTAAAGTATAATTCCTTTTTTTAAAGGATTACACAAATGGATGCATACGAATATTCAGAACTACTAAAACTTCTAAATACTAAATTAAATAATATAAAAAGTATTTTAAAACCTGATGATTTAAATAAAAGATTAGATGAAATCAAAGAAGAAGAATCAGAGCAAGATTTTTGGAACAATGTAGAAAATGCTACAAAAATCGGTATTGAAAAAAATAGAATTTTAGGAAAACTAAATAAATTTAATAAAGCAAATGACTCGTTAAAAGGTACAAATGAGCTCTATGAAATGGCAAATGATGAAAAAGATGAAGATACTTTTGAAATGCTGTATGATGAAGCACCTGATTTAGAAACACTAATCAAATCAACTGAAATATCGGTAATGCTTTCTAATCCTGATGATGCGTCAAATGCTATTGTTTCTATTCATCCAGGAGCTGGTGGAACTGAATCACAAGATTGGGCTTCAATGCTTTATAGAATGTATTTAAGATGGGCTGAAAGAAATGATTTTAAAATTGAACTACTTGATTACCAAAATGGCGATGAAGCTGGAATCAAAGATGTTTCTTTTATCATCAAAGGTGAAAATGCTTATGGATATATGAAAGCTGAAAATGGTATTCATAGACTTGTTAGAATCTCTCCATTTGATTCAAATGCAAAAAGACATACTTCATTTTCATC
>JBGSBO010000004.1:0-81095 GCA_041730535.1 Minisyncoccia bacterium | reverse complement strand
TTAGATAAAATCGCGAATATTTATGTGAATGGAGATTAGAATTTGAGAACACATTATTGTACAGATGTAACTGAAGCTAAAATTGGTGAAACTGTAACTGTTGCTGGTTGGGTAAACAGTAGACGTGACCACGGTGGAATTATATTTATAGATTTAAGAGATAAAAGTGGATTAGTTCAACTTGTAGCTGATCCAAGTGATAGTAAAGATGCTTTAGTAATTGCTGAAACTGTAAGAGATGAATATGTTTTAATTGCAACTGGAATCATAAGAGCAAGAGGTGAAGGACTTGAAAATCCAAATCTTAAAACTGGAAAAATTGAAATTGTATTAAAAGATTTAGTTATTGAAAACAAATCTAAACCAATGCCATTTGATATTAATGATGAAAAAGTAAATGATGAGATTAAATTAAGAAATAGATTTTTAGAACTTAGATCAACAAAATCATTTAATATTTTTCAATTAAGAAGTAAAGCTGCTATTCAAGTTAGAAATACTTTAGATGAATTAGGTTTCTTAGATGTTGAAACTCCAATTTTAACAAAATCTACGCCCGAAGGTGCTAGGGATTATTTAGTTCCTTCAAGAGTTCATCCCGGTGAATTTTATGCACTTCCTCAATCGCCACAGTTATTTAAACAACTATTAATGGTTGCTGGATTTGATAAATATTTTCAAATTGCAAAATGTTTTAGAGATGAAGATTTAAGAGCTGATAGACAACCTGAGTTTACTCAAATCGACGTTGAAATGTCTTTTTGTACTCAAGATGATGTTATTGCAGTGGCTGAAAGATTAATTTATGATGTATTTACAAAATGTGGAAAAACAGTTCCATCAACTTTTAGAAGAATGAAATATTCAGAAGCTATGGAAAAATACGGTTCTGATAAACCTGATTTAAGAATTGATATGCCACTTGTAGATGTGATTGATATTTTTGCAAACTCAACAAATGAAATTTTTGCAGAAATTGCAAAAGATAAAAAGAATAATAGAATCAAAGCTTTAAAATGTAAAAATGGAGATAACATCTTCTCTAAAAGACAAATGAAAGGTTTTGAAGATTATGTTAGAAAATTTGGAGCTAAAGGTTTAGGTTACTTCCAAATGAAAGAAGATGGATTAAAAGGTCCATTAACTAAATTCTTCTCAGAAGCTGATTTAGAAGAAATTGTAAAAGCGACTGAACTTGAAGTTGGTGACGTTGTATTCTTTGGAGCAGGTGCTAAAAAAGTAGTTTGGGATTATATGGGAAGATTTAGATTATTCCTTGCATCTGAAATGAATATTGTTCCTGCTGATGCTTTAGAGTTCTTATGGGTTGTTGATTTCCCAATGTTTGAAGTTGAAGATGGAAGAACAAAAGCTTTACACCATCCATTTACAATGCCTAAATCACTTGATAATATCGAAGATTTAGAAGAGATAGAATCAATTGCTTATGATATTGTTTTAAATGGAACTGAACTTGGTGGTGGAAGTATTAGAATTCATAAAGAAGAAATTCAATCAAAAGTATTTGAATTAATGGGAATTTCAAAAGAAGAAGCAAAAGAAAAATTTGGTTTCTTACTTGACGCACTTCAATATGGTGCGCCATCACATGGTGGATTTGCAATGGGACTTGATAGAATGATTATGTTATTAGCTGGAACTGATTCAATCAGAGACGTAATTGCTTTCCCTAAAACTCAAAAAGCTCAATGTTTATTAACTCAAGCACCATCTTCAGTTGATGAAGAGCAATTAAAAGAGTTAGGTATTAGACTTAGAAAAACTGTTGCTGATATTTAATTAATAAAAAAAGAGGAAGATGTGTTAAAAATATTTTTTATTTTATTTCTTCCTCTTTTCCTTTTCTCAAAAATTCAAATCGTTACTTACTTTCCTTTAGAAACAAAAATAGTCAAAAAGATTGCTCAAAAAGAAGTTCTTATAAGAGAAATAACTGGAAGATACCTAGCTACTTACGAAGATATTCCAAAATCTGAGGTTTCAAGATTATCAAACTCAAAAATTTATTTTCATTTTGGTTTAGAAGTTGAAAAAAAGTATGAACAAATTTTAAAAGAAGCAAATCCAAATTTAATAGTTATTGATATGTCAAAAAATGTTGAAAAAATCGGAACTAATCCATATTTTTGGACTGATCCTTTTACTCTTCGAGTTGTTGCAAAAAATATTTATGATGTTCTTATTCAAATAGATAAAGATAAATCTGCTTTTTATAAAGAAAATTATGAAATTTTTTTAGATGAAATAGATGATACTTTTTTGAAAATCAAACAAAAAATGCATGGAAGTGAAGTAACAGAAATTTATGCATTTGATGATTATTGGGATTATTTTGCAAATAGATTTCAAATAAAAGTAATTAAAAAAGAAAAAAGATATTTAAATATCTCAGAAATTCCTGTAGATGCCCAATTTACAAAAAATAGGAATATTAAGAAATTGTTATTTTATAACGGAATGGACTATAATATAGCTCTTTCTTTATCAAATAATTTAAATTTAGAAATTCTTGAAGATGATATATTCGGTGATATTTGGCAATTTAATCTTCTAAACTTCTCTCAAAACCTTTTTAAATAATTATAGAAAATAATTACTTTTTATAAAAGTATATTTTATATACATACTTTTTATTTTTTAGAATAACATAAAA
This sequence comes from Minisyncoccia bacterium, assembly GCA_041730535.1. Taxonomy (GTDB): domain Bacteria; phylum Campylobacterota; class Campylobacteria; order Campylobacterales; family Arcobacteraceae; genus Aliarcobacter. The sequence goes on along the minus strand of JBGSBO010000004.1, from coordinate 78,421 downwards.
TATATAATTAGAATAAATAATAATTATAAAGTGTGGAAATTGTTTTGAAAGATATAATAAATTACAAAGGTATAAATGTAAAAAAAGATTTATATCCAATCATTAAGCATATAGAAGATGTTGATAAATATAAAGATGAATTAGAAACATTAAGTTCTTCTTGGGATATGTTAGCACTATTGGGTCAATTGGGTGATATTAATATTGATATTGGAAAAACTAAAGATAATTTTTTGAATCTTACATCAACTTTATTAAATCATTTAAGTGAATAGCAGATAAAAAAAGTTACGCAAGAGATGAAATTTAAATCACAAGTTGCCATTGATATACTTATTAGAAACTTATTTGAAAGAACAGCTGATATTGGATTTTTAGCAACAGATGATGATATCCGGAATTTTATTCAAAACTATGTATCAATATATAATGATGATAGTGTGATTTTAAGACAAAATATACAAAATAGATTTAAAGAGTATGTTTCAAAATATTCAGTTTATTTTGATATTGTTTTACTTGATACTCATGGAAAAGTAATGGTAAGACTAAATGATGAAATTAAAACTGAAAAAGTTGATTTATCATTTGTTCAAAAAGTATTAAACTCAAATGAAGATTATGTAGAAACTTACAAGTTTCATGAGTTCATTCCTCAATATAAAAAATCATTAATTTATTCATGTAAAGTTACAAAAAATAATAGTTCAAACTCTTAAAATCTTGGAGTTTTATGTTTATGTTTTAGATTTACAGATGAGATGAATGGTATTTTTAATAATCTTGTTGATACAAAAAATAAAGAGTGCCTTATTATTTTAGATGAAGATGGTTTTGTAATTGCAAGTAGTGATAAAGAGCATATAAATTTAGAAGCAAAACTTCCAATTATTTTAAATGAAAGTTATAAACTAATATCTTACGCAGGAAGAGATTATATAGCTAAAACTTGCAAAACAAATGGTTATCAAGGATTTAGTGGCCTTAAATGGTATGGGCATATTATGATTCCTTTAGAATATGCATTTTTAAGTGATGAGTTAAATTCAATAGAAGTTGATAATAATATTATAAATGCCATGATGGAAAATGAACAACATTTTTCAAAAGAATTAAAAGAAGTATTCACAAAAAGTAAAACAATTCAAGATAATCTAACAAGAGTAATTTGGAATGGAAATATTGCTCAAAGTAAATTGAATTCTGTAAATAGAGAATTCTCTAAATCACTATTAAATGAAATAGGAATTTATATGAAAGAGCAAATGACTGTAGATGGTGGGCCTTAACATCATATTTTAGAGAAGTTATGGATGATTATTCAACATTAAATTATAATAAAGATGACATAAGTGTAATTTTGAAATATATAAATGATTTATACACTGTTTATACAAACCTAATTGTTTTTGATAAAAATGGAAAAGTTATTGCAGTTTCAAATAGAGATAATGAATATTTAGTTGGAAGAATATTAACTCAAGATTGGGTTGAAAAAACTTTAAACCTAAAAGATACCTCAAAATATTGCGTTTCAAGATTTGAGAAATCAAATTTATATAATAATGAATCAACATATATTTATTGTAGTGCAATTAGATCTTTAAAGGACGAAAGAATTATCACAGGAGGAATTGCAGTTGTATTTGATTCAACTCCTCAGTTTCATTCAATGTTGACAGAAAGTCTTCCTATTTCATCTATTGAGGATAAATCAAAAGGTATATTTGCTTTATTTACAAATAAAGATAAACAAGTAATATCTTCAACAAATGAAGATTTTAATATTGATTCATATTTAGATATTGATGATGTATTTTTTAAACTAAAAAATGCACAAAGCTTTAGCCAAATAATTGAATTTGATAATAAATATTACGCAATATCAGCAAAATGTTCAAATGGATATAGAGAGTATAAAAGTAGGGTTGATGATTATAAAAATGATGTTTTATGTTTCGTTTTTATATATATTGGGAAAAAAGATTGTTATACATTTTTAGATAATTCTAAATCAAAATTTTTAAAAACAATAAAAACAAAATTTACACCAACAAGTGTAGAATTAGCTACTTTTTATTTAGGTAAAAAACTATTAGCAGTAAATGCAAAAAATGTAATAGAATCAATAGGAATTGAAGAGTTACAAACATCAATTGATATGGATAAAACTAATCATTTTAAAGGAATGGTTTTATATAAAGATAAATTAATCGCAGTTTTGGATATTAGAGATTTTATAAATGAAGAGATTACAAATGAGAAATTAACAAATGTAATTTTGATTGAATATGACAAAGATAATATTGAACATTGTGTTGGAATATTAGTTTCTTCATTGGAAACCATAAGTGTAGTTGAAGAAAGAACGATTCAACATATTCAAAATCACTTTTTAGGAACGGGAACTTTAGTTGAAAGTTTAGTTGATATAAAAGATGCTGAAGAATCCAAAATAGCAATGCTTTTAGATATTAAAAAAATTGATGAAAATTTAACAATCAGACATTAAAAAAGAGTATGTATAGACTTTATTTCTTAAAATTTTTATAATAATAATTTTTTAAGAAATAAAAGATTTAAATAAAAACTCTTTTATTTTCTATTTTCTTGATATTTGAATAATTATCTAAATAATCAAGATAAGTTATAAGATATTTTCTACTTAAATCAAATTTAGTTTTAAAGTTTGAAATATCTATAAATCCATCTTCTTTTATGATTTCTTTCATGGTTTTTACTATTTTATTTAAACTTTCAAAATGAATGAAAAGATTATGTTGTAGTCTTATTACTTGTTTTTTCGCAGTTAGAGATTTTAAGATATCATCACCTAATTTTCTATCAATATCTAAATCATCATAGATATTATAAGGAGCCGTTGGTGTGATATCTTCTTGTTTTAATCTATCTAAAAATACAGTTTCAAGCTCTTTTGCAAAATCTTCTTTGATATTTGAATTTTTGTAAAGTGAACCATCTCTTGTTAAAAAATCTTCATTTACAAGTTCATCTAAAGCACTTTGAATAAAAGCAGTACTTGCCCATTTTAGTCTTAGATTTATTGAAGCATTTGAAAGTAGGGCATAGGTATTTTTTGTATAAATTATTTTTATAAAATCTTTTATAAAATTTCTAGTCTCTATTGGATAAATTATTAGTTCTTTCTCATCTACAAAAACATTATCAAGTTTTTTCGCAAAATCAATAGTTTCTTGGTGTGATAGGGCAAATCTTTGAGTTGATGAGATAATTCCTAGACCTTTTGAATGAGCTTCTAAAAGCTCTTTATATGCAAGAGGAAAATCACTATTTTCTAAAGCTTCTAATAATCTTTTTTTTTGATTTTTTTTCATAGGGTCAATTACTGGATTTAAAACTTTCCCTCCACAAATAGTCTCATTTCTACTTCTTAAAATCACTTTTTCGCCAAAAATACTATATAACTTTTCATCTGCTTTTAGTGTGGCATATCCTGTTTCTAAATTTGTAATACAATCAAATAATAAAACTTTTACTTCAACTTTTTTTGCTCCAATAAGCAAAGTATATATTTGGTTATGATTAAGTTTTTTGTCTTTTAGACATTTAAAAGAGATATCAATGCCATCAAATCCTCTAATATGACCTTTTTTAGTAATTAAATCTCCTCTTTTGATTTGATTTATATTTATACCTTGTAGGTTTAAAGCGGCTCTATTTGAGATATTTGCTTCAAGAGCATTTGTATTATGAACTTGGATATTTTTTATTTTTGATTCTATTTGTGAATCACAAATAAATATTTTTTCATTTAATTCTATCTTTTTACCTAAAATAGTTCCAGTTACAACAGTACCAATTCCCTTTGGAGAAAAAACTCTATCTACATAATATCTAAAGAAATTCTCTTCTTGTTTTATACTATTATTGATTGAAAATAAAGAGTTTTTTAGTTTTTCAATTGATTCTTTTTCATAAATAGAAACTTCATGAATAAATTTGATTTCAAAATCAAAAGTATCTAAGAACAATAATAATTGTTCTTTTTTTAATTTTAATTCTTCAGTGCTTACCAAATCTTTTTTTGTAATAACAACAATAATCTCTTTTAATCCTAAAAGATTGATGATTTCTAAGTGCTCAACAGTCTGGGGTTTTATTCCCTCAGCAGCACTTACAACTATCATAACATAGTCAAATCCAAAAGCCCCTGCAATCATATTTTTTACAAGTTTTTCATGTCCTGGTACATCAATAAAAGCAATATTTTGTTGACCTCTTGATAGATTTGAAAAAGATAAATCTATTGTAATTCCTCTTTGTTTCTCTTCCTTTGTACTATCTCCTTCAAAGCCATTTAAAGCTTTGATTAAAGCAGTTTTTCCATGGTCAATATGTCCTGCTGTTCCTATTATTATATTTGACATTAGTTAAAAACCTTAGCTATGATATTTGCTATTTGTTCTATTTCTATTTCTTGTATGGTTCTAAAGTCTAAAAGAACTTTTTCATTTTCGATTCTTGTTATTAGATTATTTGCACGTAAAAGTTTTTCTATTTTATTTGGTTTGAAATCTTTAAATGAAATGCTTACTCCAACAGATGGAATTTTTCTATTTGGTGTTGTTCCTCCACCGATTAGAGTTTGTGTATGTATAACTTCACAATTACAAATATTTTCTATTTTTTCTTTTAGATTATTTGCTCTATTTTCAAGTGTTTCAATTGAAGTAAAAAGCATATTTAATGTGGGAATTTCATCCAATTCATTTTTCAAATATGAGTTAAGATTATCTTCTAAAATACAAAGTGTTATTTTATCAACTCTTAGCATTCTTAATAGTTGATTTTTTTTGATTTTAGAGATTAATTCTTTTTTTCCGATGATGATTCCTGCTTGTACACTTCCTAGAAGTTTATCCCCTGAAAAACTAAGAAGAGAAGGATTGTATTTCATGATTTCTAAAATAGAAGGTTCTTTTTCACTTAGATTAAAAGGTAAATCAATCATATGACCACTTCCCATATCGTAATAATCAATCACATTGTTTTGTTTTGCTGTTTTTACAATCTCTTTAAAATCAACTTCACTTGTAAAGCCTTCAATAGAATAGTTTGATTTATGAACTTTCATAAGCATAGAAGTATTTTCATTTATTGAATTTTCATAATCAGCTAAATGTGTTTTGTTTGTAGTTCCAATCTCTTTTAAAATTGCACCACTTTGACTCATAACTTCAGGAACTCTGAAACTTCCACCAATTTCTACAAGTTCACCACGGCTAACAATCACTTCTTTGTTTTTAGCAAAGGTATTAAGAATCAAAAATACAGCACTAGCATTATTGTTTACAACAATAGCATCTTCACAAGCTGTTAGGTTTTGAAGAGTTTTTACAATATGTGCATATCTTTCTCCTCTTTTTCCTTCAATCAAATCATATTCAAGATTGTTATATGAAGTTGCTATTTGTATTGCTTTTTCTAAGCTTTTTTTATTTATTAAACTTCGTCCTAAATTTGTATGAACTATTATTCCAGTTGCATTTATTACACTTTGTAAAGAAGGAGAGATTATTTGATTGTAATTTTCTATAACTTGAGATATTAAGATATTTTCATCTATAAAACTAACATTCTCATCTAAAATATTTTTTCTCAAGTTATCTATAACTTCTTTAGAAATTTTAGTAATTAACTCTTTCGAAAATCCGTCAAAAGTTTTGTTCTTGATAAACTTATCAATTTTTGGAATAGATTTTAGTAAAAACACTTTTACCCTTTCAGATGATTTTAAAATTTATTAATGTAGAATCATAGTCTTTTAATAGTGGGAGACATGTGTACCTGGTGGGCACCACAGGTTTCAACCCTGATTGTCGGTTTATGTGTAATACGCCGAGGAAGGTTCGATTCCTTCGTCTTCTCGCCACTTTAAAGCCCTTCAAATAGGACTTTCTGCAATCTTTAATATTAATATTTTAGCTAAATAAAAATTGATTTTTACTTAATAAATGGTAAAAAAATATTTACTATGTATACTTATAAATTTATAGTTTTAAAAAATAAAATTCTTATTTCCCTTTAATACTCCAAATGAAAATTAAAGGAATAAAAAATAGTGTTAAAAATGTTCCAACAACAAGACCTCCAATAACAACAGCACCAAGAGGTGCTAATCTTTCTAATCCTATTGCCCAGCCCATAGCAACTGGTATCATTCCCACACTTACACTAATTGCTGTCATTAAAACAGGTCTAGTTCGGAGTTTTATACTTTCTATCATAGCTTCTTTACTTGTTACATTTTCTTGTAGTCTTCCAAGTGCAAAGTGGATTAATAAAATTGCATTATTTACAATTACACCTGCTAATAATACAAATCCAATCATTGCACTCATTGAACTATGATAATCAAGTAATAAAAGTATCCAAGAAGCACCAGCAATTGTAAGTGGTATAGAAAATATTATAATTAATGGAATTTTCAAAGATTCAAACATAGGAATCATTACTAAAAATATTAAAACAAGTCCTATTGCAACACTTTTTATTATTCTTATTGAAGAGTCTTGAAATTGTTCTATATCTCCTGTATGTTTCATTTTTATATTTGAAGGCAGGATTATGTCTTTTGCTTCTTCTTCAAAATTTGTCATTATTTGTGAAATACTTTGGTCTTTTCTAAAACCTAAAATATCTATTGTATAAAAAAGATTTTCTCTTGAGATAATATTTGGTTGTTTTATCATAATTACTTTTGCTACACTATTTAAAGGAATAAGTCCTTTTTCTGTTACAAGTGCTAGATTTTGTATCTTTGATATTGAATCAATAGATTTATTTTCTACCCAAATTCTTATGGGAATATCAAGGTTGTTTTTTACTTTAAAAGATGAAATACTTACACCTTTTAGTATTTGTTGTAGTTGTGTAACAATATCTTTGTGTGAAAGTCCAAATTCAAAAGCTTTTTTTGTATCAATTTTTAAATCATAAGTTGCATTATCAAGATGCCAAGTTTTCCCAACTGTAACTATTCCTTTTGTTTTATACATAGCTTTTTCATACTCTAAAGCTTTGTTATACAAAGTTTCAAAATCATCTCCATAAAGTGTCACATCAATATTTGCTTTGATACTTGCCATTGCAGTAGCTCCCGCATCACTTATTTCTAAAGATTTTATATCTTTTATAGTAGCTATTTCTTTTCGTAATTTTTCTTGTATATCCCAAATAGTTTCAGTCCTTTCAAAACGATTGATATACGTTGCAATAACTAAAATATCATTTATTTCACCACCACTTCCAATACTCAAAACACCAGCTTCTGAACCAATTGAAGAAGAAACGGTTTCTATTTTCCCATATTTATAAACTATTTTTTCTACTTCTTTAAGTATCTTTTTCGAATAATCAATTGATAAATTTTGAGTAGTTGTGATTTTTATTTTTACAGCACCTGTATCCATTGCAGGCATAAGTTCTTGTCCTACTAAAGGCATTACTATTTTTGCACTGATTATAAATAAAGCAAATAAAGCTACAAAATATCCAGTGGCTATAAGTTTACTTTTAAGTGCTAAATTTAGACTTTGTGTGAAAAAATTTACAAAAAAATCATTGATGCTATCACTTATTATTTGAAATTTCTTCTCTATAAAAATTATCCAAGGAGTTTGTATTTTTAATATTTTTATAGAAATAAGTGGTACAAAAGTTATTGATATCACATAAGATGCAAAAAGAGCTAAAAGAAGTGTAGAAATAAGTGGGCCAAAGACAGTTTGAGGATAATCTCCCACAAAAAGTATAGGAAGTAAAGCTACCATAGTTGTAAGTGTTCCTGAAAAATCTGCAAACATTATTTCAGTTGTTCCGTCTTCTACTGCATCTTGCATTTCTTTATCTAAATTCTCATAGTGCCTTTGAATATTTTCCACAACAACAACCGTATCATCAAGCAGTAATCCAAGTGCTAAAATTATTCCTGTTAATGTGATAATATTAAACTCTATTCCAAAAATCCACATTAATGCAATGGTAGAAATATAAACAATAGGAATAGTAAGTAAAACTACAAATATCTGTCTTAGTGAGGCTAGAAATATAAAAACAACAATCATAGACATAATAATTGCATCTCTTAAAGATTCAAACATATTTGATGTACTTTGTTCTATGGTTGTTTTTTGAGTATCTGTTATTCCAAAATTTAGTTCTGGATATTGCTTTTGTATTTTTTGAAGTTCTTTTTCTACATTTTTTATAGTACTTATTACATCAGCACTTAGATTTCTTTGAATTGCAATAGCAATGGAGTTTTTTCCATTTCCATTATATGAAGCACTATTTGTATAATTTGTGAAATTTATACTAGCAATATCTTTTAAATAAACTCCTTTTGATATTTCTAACATAGATAAATCTTTTAGAGAATCTTTTTGGTTTGTACTTTTGATAAGGATTTTATTTGTTTCATTTTCCATTGAACCTATTGCGTAATCTTTATTGTGATTTTGAATGGTTTGTATGATATTTGAAAATCCAAGATTTAAACTATCAATTTTGTGTTTATCTAAGATTACTTGAATCTCTTTTTTAAAACCTCCAAAAATATCTACATTTGCAACACCTTCAAGTTTTAAAAATTCTTTTTTGATATTATTTTGAATTAACTCTCGTATATCAATCATAGAAATATTTTGTGAAGATACTCCAATAGTAATAATTGGTGCAGTTGCTGCTGTGATTTTATGTATTTGTGGTTCATTTATATCAACGGGAAGTTTTGATCTTATTTTATTAATACTATTTTGTACATCACTTGAAGCATCATTTATAGTTTTTTCATAGTCAAATTCTGCATTTATTACACATACTTCATCTATTGTTGAAGAGTAAACTCTTCTTATGTTTTCAAGTGTATAAAGCTCCTCTTCAACAATGATTGCAATATTTGTTGCCATATCTTTTGCTGAACTTGCACTTTGCGTTATAACAACTGCTATTTGTGGTCTATTTGAATTTGGGAATAGTTTTCTATCAATTTTAAAGAAGGCATTTATTCCTAGAAATATGGCTAAAGCCAAAAAGGAATATATAAAAAAGGGACGAGAAAGAATTGATTTTACAATAGCTCGTATCATTTTATTTTCACTTGTATTAATATATTTGAGTTTAGTTTATTTTCTAATTTTGTAGTTAAATTTATATTTGCTATATTTAAAAAGTTTTGAGCACTTGGATAGATAAAGTCTATATATCCTATTTCTTTGTCTTCTATAAATACTTTTTGATTCTCTTTGATATCTTCTGATGCAAAAGCAAAAGTTAACTTTTGTTCTAATCCAACAAGTTTTATAATTGCCAAAGAAGGATTAGTTAGATCTCCAATATCTTGTGATATTTCTTCTATAATTGCATCTATTGGGGATGCTATTGTGTAATAATTCTTTTGTTGTACTTTGGAGTTATATTGTGATTCTAAAGATTGAATTTCACTTTCTTTTGCTTTTACTAAATTTATTGTTGAATTATATTTAGCTTGTTTTGATTGAGTATTTATATTTGAACTATCAAGTTTATCTTGAGATATAGCTCCTGCATCAAAAAGTTTTTGATTTGTTTTATATTGTTTAGTTGAAACATCCATATCTAAAAGTTCTACGGAAGTATTTTTTTCTAAAGAAGTTAAAGAGTATTTTGCTGATTGTATTAAATAAGATAATTGTTTTAAACTTTCATCAAATTCTTTACTATCTATTTTTATAAGAAGATCTCCTTTTTTTATCATACTATTTTCTTCAACTAAAATATTTTCTATATATCCAGATATTTTAGTAGTTATTTTGGGTGTTTGAGCAGCTTCAAATTTTGCTAGGTACTCTATAAAATCATTTTCTTTATTTTCTACTTTTTGCTCTTTTGTAATTTGAAGGACAGATTTATATGCAACTTCTTCATTCTTTATTGATGTTTTTTTATCTTTAATTAATTTTATTGCAAAAAAAACTATAACGATAAGTATCAAAATAATAAAGACTTTTTTTATTTGTGCTTTCATTTATTTCCCTTTTGTTAAATATTCTAAATAATATTTTGATTTTAGAAGTGTGTATAGTGATGCGATTTTTTTTGCATTTACTTTTTCACTTGAAGAAATTGCTAAAAGATAGTCATCAATAGTAATTTGACCTTCTTCGAAACGTAGTTTTTCTATATCTTGAGATTTCTTTGTAAGTTCAAATTGTGCTATTGTTGAGTCTAAAAGTTTTTCATTTTGAATAATAAGATTTTTTGCTTCATTTATTTTATTTTGCATTTCTTGTTTTGTTTTATGAAAATCTAGTTGAGATTGAATTTGTGTTATTTTAGCTTGTTGTATCAACTCATTTGAAACGCCAAAATCATAAAAATTCCAGTTAAGATTTACACTTGCAGTTACAATTGTTTCATCCTCATTTTTTGCATAAGTATCTGAATAAGAAGTATTTAAATTTATTTTTGGATAATAAATAGATTTCGTATTAATATATTTTTGGTTAGCTTTTTTAATATTTGCATTTGCTATTTTTATTAATGTAACATCTTCAAGTTGGAAATCATCTTTTTGTATATTAAAATCATTAATTTCTTCAAAAATTTCAATATCTTTTGTTTGGCCATAAATTAGTAAACTTAATGAATCTTTTAGTGTATATATTTTTGTTTGAGTTTGAATTATTTCAGCTTCAACATATTTAATATCACTTGCAATTTTTAGAGTATCAAGTAAAGATTTTTGACCATAGTGGTATTCTTTTTTTGTATTTTCTTCTAAAATCTGAAGAACTTTTAGGTAATTTTTTGTAGCTTTTAAAGAATGATTAAAGGATAAAATATCAAGATAAAGTGTTTGTGCATTATAAATCATTTGGTCAATAGTAAGAGTATGTATATTTTTTTGTAAAGAATGATGTATTTTTGAAAATTCAATATCACTTTTATCTTTAAATCCTGTGAATAATGAAACACTATAACTTACTCCCACTGTACTTAGATTATCACTTGTTGTTACATTTGGGTTAATTGGCGGAGTTAAAGGTGCTAGTGTTCTTGGATTATTATATTTTGTGTATGAAGCAAAAGTACTAATTTGTCCAAATGTTGAATCTTCTTTTTTGTTTTGTTCACTTTGCGCAAGTTCGATTTGTGTTTGTGAAAGTTGTATATCAATATTGTTTTTCTTAAGTTCATTTATGGCTTCTTCTAAATTTAATCCATATAAATTTATCAAAGTTATAAGAAAAGAAAAAAATAGTTTTTTCATATCATTCCTTTTTATACTATTTAATGAAATAATAAAGAAGAAGTGTTAGTAAAGTATAAACAGTTCATTAACATTTCTACTATACACTTTCTTATGAAAAATATACTATTACTTGAAGATGATTTGATTTTAGGTGAGACATTAAAAGAAATACTTGAAGATGAAGATTACAAAGTTACTTGGGTTAAAGATGGAAATGATGGTTTAAGTAAAACTTTTGAAAAAGATTTTGACCTTTATTTATTTGATGTAAATGTTCCTTTTATAAATGGCTTTGAACTTTTACAAAGTTTGCGAGAAAATAAAGATATAACACCTACTATATTTATAACAGCTCTTGTAGACATTGATAATCTTACAAAAGGTTTTAAAGTTGGAGCTGATGATTATATTAGAAAGCCATTTAATGCTAATGAATTAATTGTTCGTGTAGATTCACTTATAAAAAAATCCTTTAAAAATTATGAATCAACAATAAAATATAATGATTTGAGTTATGATATTAAAGAAGAAAAAGTGTACAAAGAAAATGAAGAGATACACTTAAGTCCTTCTGAACATCAGTTATTAGTACTTTTTTTGAAAAATATTGGAAAAGTGATAAATAAAGATGATATTTTATTTAATCTTCATGACAATGATACTTTAGGAAGTGATGCAACTTTGAGAGTTCAAATATCAAAATTAAAAAAATAGGTTTAATTATTACAAATATTAGAGCAGTAGGATATCGTTGTGAAAAAGTATGAAAAACAATCTTTGATAAAATTTACTTTCATATATTTTTTCTCAATTGCTTTATTGATTCTCATAGTTGGTTTTTTATATTTTTGGCAACAAAAACATTTTATTATGAAAAAAACAGTTATGCAAATGTATCAGTATTCAACAATGTTATCCCAAACAAATTTTCAATATAAAGCAGATGGATTTAGTTACGATTTAGAGCAAAAAATAAAAGTAGAATTTGAAATACCAGTAAAAATAGATAACTTTTATATAAAAGCATTCCCTTTACAAAATTATAATAAATTAGTAACTATTAAAATAGATGCAAAACCAATTGATAAAGAAATCTTTGAATTAAAAGTATTTACACTTATAATTCAAGCCGTTTTATTACTGATATTTATATTAATTAGCTATTTATTAGCAAAAATATCACTCAAACCAATGCAAGATACAATTTCTCATCTTGATAGATTTTTAAGTGATTTAATCCATGATTTAAATACTCCTGCAACAGCTATTTTACTAAATATTAATATGATTTTAAAAAATGAAAAAGATGAAAAAAAACAAAAACAATTAAAAAGAATAGAAACAAGCGCTTCTTTGATAGCCTCTTTACATGAAAATTTGGAGTTAATTTTAGAACAAAAAGAAGATTTTGAAGATATTAAACTTTATAGTTTATTAGAAGAAAAAATAGAAGATTTTAAACTTTTATATCCTCATATTATTTTTGAATTAGAATGCCCTATAAATGAAATAATAAATACAAATCAAAAATCTTTTCTAAGAATAGTGGATAATATTTTATCTAATTCTTCAAAATACAGTAGTGTGAACCCAAAAATAAAAATCATATACAAAAATCAAAAATTAACAATCCAAGACAATGGAAAAGGAATAAAATATCCTAAAAAGATTTTTGAAAGAAGATATAAAGAAACAGAACAAGGATATGGAATAGGGATGCATATTGTTCATAGATTATGTGATAATTTAAATATAGAAATTTCTATAGAATCAAAAGAAAATATTGGTACAAAAATTGAGTTATCAAACAAATTATTTTAAGATAATAAGAACAAACTATCAAAAATTAAATTTTAATTTTTGATAGTTTTTATTCTCAATAAATTATGATAGAATTTAATCCCTTTGGAATTACCTCTCCAATAATACCAGCATATCCAAAAGATAACTCTTCAATCTCTTTTATATACTCTTTAGCATCATCTTTATCCATTGCTATTAGCAATCCACCTGATGTTTGAGCATCACATAATAAAGCTTTAGCATAATTTGGTAAAGTATCCATATATAAAATCTTATCTTCTACATATTTCATATTTCTCTTTGTTCCACCTGGAATTACATCATCATTTGCTAAAGCAATAGCTTCTGGAATAATAGGTACATTATTACAAGATATGTTAAATGATACAAAATCATTTGTACACTCTAAAGCATGTCCTAATAATCCAAATCCTGTAATATCTGTACAAGAACTTACATCGTATTTTCTCATTATTTTTGATGGTAAGTAGTTTAAACTTGCCATTATTTTTGCACAATCTTTTATAAGATTTAATGGTATTAAATCTCTTTTAATTGCCGTTGTTAATATTCCCATTCCTATGGGTTTTGTAAGAACCAATACATGCCCGATTTTTGGAGTATTATTTCTTATTATATCTTTAGGATGAATCATTCCTGTAACTGATAATCCATAATACATTTCAGGAGATTCAATGGTATGACCACCTAAAAGAAGACCACCACACTCTTTGATTTTGTCATTTCCACCTTGTAAAATAAGACCTAATGCCTCTTTTGGTAAATTCTTTTTATCAAAACCTACTATATTCATAGCAGTTTTAACTTCAGCTCCCATAGCAAATACATCACTAAGTGCATTTGCTGCTGCTATTTGTCCATAAATATATGGGTCATCAACAACAGGAGTAATAAAATCAAGAGTTTGAACGATAGCTTGCGTTTCATTTATTTGATAAACACTAGCATCTTCACTTGTATCAAATCCTACTAAAATTCTTTCATCACTTGGAACTAAACCGCAAATAGTTTGTTTAAGATCACCCGGACCCATTTTTGCAGCTCAACCAGCAGCTTGAACGAATTTTGTTAGTTTATATTCGTTGTTCATTTTTCTCCTTTTCTAAATTTAAATTAATTATTTTGTGATTTTTTTAAAATTTAATTTTTAAAAGTATATATAAATTGTGAAATTATTATACATATAATTCATTAAAATATCATTAAAAATAAGTAAAATAATTTTTACTTTTTAAGTTTTTTTTTATACATATTATATTAATATTGGGCATAAATTTAGTTCAAGGCCATAGGTTATGGTTTGACATAAAGCTGAAATTACTCACTTTATCTCTAAAAAATAGAACAAAAAACTATTATGAGGTTAATCTATCATGCAAAGAAGAACATTTTTAAAAACAACAGCTGTATTATCAAGTGCAGCAATTTTATCTCCAAATTTTACGTTTGCAAAAGAAGAATCAAATCCTTTTGGAATTACAAGTAAACCAAGAAAATTTTCAATCACAAATAAATATAGTTTAAATCCAAATGAAGAAATAGCTCAACTTTGGATTCCTATTCCAAAAGAGGAAAGCTACCATAAGGTTGTACATTTTGCTTACAAAGGTAATTTTCAAGAAGCAAAAGTTGTAAAAAACAACTATAACACAAAAGTTTTATATGTAAAATGGAACAAAGGTGAAAAAAATGCACAAGTAGAAGTTATATTTGATGTTATTATGCAAGAAAGAGTTACTGATTTTTCAAAAGCTACTGCTAATGCAAATTATCCTTCTGATGTAAAAGAGTATTTAAAAGGAACTACTCATATTCCTGTTAATGAAAATTTACAAAAAATTGTACAAGAAATAATCAAAGATAAAAAAACTTCATTAGAAAAAGCACAAGCTATTTATGATTGGACGGTTACCACTATGTATAGAGATAATAGTGTAGTTGGTTGTGGAATAGGGGATGCTTCTAAAACTTTAGAAGAGAAGATTTATGGGGGGAAATGTACAGATATTAGTTCCGCTTTTGTGGCACTTCTAAGAAATGCGGGAATTCCTTCACGTGAAATATTTGGTATAAGAGCTGGAAAATCTTATATTTCATCGGCTTGTGGTAATGCAGATGAAAAAGGTTTTGCAGATATAACAGGAGCTCAACACTGTAGAGCAGAGTTTTATATAGATGGAATAGGTTGGGTACCTGCTGATCCTGCTGATGTTACAAAAGTAAGACTTGCTGAAAAACTGACAAATGAAGATCAAAAAATAAAAGATGTAAAAAAATATTTCTTTGGTTCTTGGGAAATGAACTGGGTTGCATTTAATAGTGCTAGGGATTTTGTTTTAAATCCAAAATCAACACAATATCCATTAAATATGTTGGGTTATCCATATGCTGAGGTTGGAGAAGATGCTCTTGATTATTATGATGCAAAAACTTTTACATATAGTTACACTTCTCAAGAAAGAGGATGAAAAGATACAATATTCAAATAATTAGTGCGGTTTTTACGGCACTAATTTCAACACTTTGTTGTTTGCCTGCAATTTTTTTTATTTTCTTTGGAATAAGTAGTTCTCTACTTGTTTTTTTTACTACTTTGGAATATATTCGAATTCCAATGGCTGTTTTAACAGTGATTTTACTTATTTTAGGGCTAAGACAATTAAATAAAAAAATTTCTTGCAAAAGAGATAATGAGAGCAAATTAAAACTATATTTTTTTAGTACAATTTTTTCTTTATTTTTGATATTTTTGTTGCTTTACCCTGAAATATTACCTTATTTTATGGATTGAATTATGAAAATTTTATTTATAATGTTTACTTTTTTTATTTTATTATTTGCTTCTGATAGCACAGTAATAAAAGTTGAAGGAATGCATTGTCCTTTATGTACTACAGCTGTTAAAAAAGCTATTAAAAATTTAGATGGAATAGAGCAGTTAAGTGTTCGATTAAATACAAAAGAAGTAAATGTTACTTACAATGAAAAAACAAATTTAAAAGAAATTTTAGAAGCCATAAAAACAACTTCATACGAAGGGGTGGTTCTTTCAACTTCAAAAAATTAAAATCTTCTATAAACTTATATTGCTATAATCTTTTTTCAATTAGAAAAATGATTAAAAAAAGGCCAAATTAAATGAATTTAGAGCAAATACAAGAAAAATTAATAAATGATTTTAACTTTGATAGAGTCTTAGAAATTCTTACAAAATTGGGTGAAAATTTCACAAAACATGACTTAATTGAAAATGCAAAAGGTTTAATTAAAATGACATATACTTCAAGGGAGATGGATGATGTGTTTTTTAATGCAGCCTATCTTATGGCCTCAAGAAGTTATTATGAAGGACGTGATGTAAGTTATAGTTTAAACTTCTCAATGGATATTCAATCAAATGTAGAATTTTCTTTAAAAGAGAGTTTCAAATATAGAGTTGTAAGTGAAAAAGAGTTTATCTTAAGAGAAGAGTTATCAAACTTATTAGAGTTAAATAGAACAAAATATGAAGAGAATAAAGATGAATTCTCACAAACTAATATTTCTAAAATAGAAGAGATTTTGAAAATACTAGACTAATCATATAATTTATAAACTCTCTAAAGCTTGCTCATTAAATCTATAAGTTTTATGTTGAACTTTTATTAAAATATTTTTTTCCGCTAACTCTTTAAATAGTTTAATAAGTGTTGGTTTAGAAATAGAAAAACTCTCCATTATATCTGTATATGAAGCTATAAAAAGGTTATCTTTATCTAGATTATTTATTATATATTTTATGATTGCTACTTGTTTTCCATCTGTTATTGCTGAAATTGTTTTGATTAGATTATTGTTTTTTTGAATCTCTTTTTTTTGCACAATAGGAAGTAAAATATCATGTAAACTATCCAATAATTCTTTAATATTAATAGGTTTAATTATATAGTTTTCAACTTTTAATCTTATTGCATCTAACAAATATTGTGTATCTGTGTGAGCCGTAGTAAGAATTGTAGGAATATTTATATTTTTGTTTTTTATATGTTTTAAAAAATCAATTCCATTTTCATCTTTTAATAAAATATCTGAAATAATTACATCAACTTTTTTATTTAATAAAATATCTAAGGCTTCACTTATTGTTTTTACAGCATAAATATTATTTACAAAATCTTCTAAAATATCTCTTGTGTGTTTTAATAAATTTTCATCATCTTCAAGATATAAGATATTAAAATTATGTAAGATATTTAGGTCTTTATTATGCATTTTTTATTTTCCTATTTTTCATTTTGTATTGGTATTTTTATTGTAAATAATGAGCAGTTAAAAACTCTTTGATCTTTTATCTTGTGTGAAATATTCTTACAAGATATTTCCCCATCCATATGTTTTTCAATTATTTGTTTTGACATATAAAGTCCAATCCCAGTTCCTGCACTTTTATATTTTGTAGTGTAGTATGGTTCAAAAATTTTCGGCAAAATTTCTTGGGGAATTCCTCCCCCATTATCAAGTATATTTACAATAAGATGATTTTTATATTTATTTACAATTATTTTTATAATTCTATCATTTTTATCAACATTGGAGGATAAAGCGTCTTTTGAGTTTGAGATGATATTTAAAAATACATGGGATAATTCATTATAAAAACTATTGATTTTTATATTTTTTCTTATACTTAATTTTACTTCTATATTTTCTTGAATCAAAAGATATTTTGATAATTCAATGGAGTGTTCAATGCAATTTTTTATACTAAATTCACTTTTTATTTTATTTGGTGAAAAGAAGTTCTTAAAATCATCAAGAGTATTTGACATGTTAGAAGCTAAAAATAGTGCATCTTTTACTTTTTCATCAACAAAATTTTGAGTTAGTTTTCCTAAAAGTAATTTTGTTTGAAAACTTTGAATAATCATAGTAATAGAACCCAAAGGTTGTCTCCATTGGTGTGCTATATTATTTAACATTTCTCCTAAACTTGCAAATCTTGCTTGTTGGAACATGATAATATCTTTTTTCCTATTTTGTGCCACTTCTTTTGAAATTTTAACTTCAAGATAATTATTTAGTTCTTGAAGTTCTTTTGTTTTAATATTTACTTTTTTTTCAAGGGAATTATGAAGTTGTTTAAAATTATTAATAATAAAAATAGATAAAATTATTGAAAATAAAAATACAATAAAAATTGAGATTATTGAAAAAATAAGAATAATATTAAAAATTCTATCGGTATTTCTTTTTTCATTAATTGCAAGAGACAAATCATAATTAATTAAACTAGTTAAATAAATAGAAATAGAATTTATTTGAAGATCAAGATTTACATAATCATCTTTTTTTTGAGTATTTAAATCAATTTTAGTAATACTTTTTTTTATAATTTCCATTTTATTATTTATATTATTCATAATACTATTTTTTAAAGTTTTATTTTCGTAGTAATTTTCTTCTTCAATTATAAACATTTTAATAAAAGTAGTTAATAAATGTTTATTTTGAATTTGAATTTGTTTTTTGTATGAAAACCAGTTTTTATCTATAATCTCTTGAGCTAAATTTAAAATCTCATTTGCTTGATTATCAGAAATTTGTTTTTTCTCGAAATCAATTAAAGTATCTTTTATATTTACTTGATATGTATCTTTTATATTTTCAAGTTGCATTAAACTTTTTGTTCTTTTATCAAATAAAATATCAAAATCTTGTTTTATAGCAAATATTGAAATTTGTGAAAGAATAATTATACAAATCATTCCACCAGCTATTATAAAAATCAAAAAAGCAGTTTTATATTTAAATTTTAGTTTATCAAAATATGATATGAGATTATTAAGTTTATTTTTCATTTTTTATCTTAATAAATTCATTGTTTTCATATTTAAATAAATAAATTTTATTCAATAATTGGGAATTTTTAAACTCTAAATTTATTCCATCTAAAAGATTATTGGGTGTTGTTTTTAGCATATATAGAAATTTTTTTCTTGTTATATCACCTTTTATTCTTGAAATTGCATTTACTAAGATTTTTGCAGATAAAAATGCTTCAAATGACAAAAATCCTAATTCCTCTTTTGGATAGTATTTTTGCATTAAATTTTGATACTCCAAAACTATAGGAAGATTTTTATCTGCATAATTAGGAACAACTTGTGAAAATATTAGATTTTTACTATTTGTATTTAGTTTTTCAAGCTCTTTTACCATGGAATTTGCATCACCAAAAGAGATATTACAAAAAATAGCATCTTTTAAATTTTCATTTTCTTTTGCTTTTTTTATGAATAAAGAGTTTGTTTTATAAGCTCCAATCATAAATATAACTTCAGGTTTTGCATTTTTAATTTCATTAAAAGCATGACTGATTGATAAGGTATTTCTTTTGTATGAACCCTCTGCAACTAAAGATAAATTTTTCTTTTTTAATAATTCTAATAAAGAAATATATCCTTCTTCACCATAATCATCATTTTGATAAAAAACTGCAATTTTATCAAGTTTTTTTTGAACACTCAAATAATTTATTAAAGTTTCAATCTCTTGCTCATATGAACTTCTAAAATTAATAAAATTTGTATTTTTATTATCCCTTAAAAATGAAGCACCCGTAAATGCAGAAAAAAATGGAATATCTTCATCATATAAAATAGGTAATACTCTTTTTACCGTAGGAGTTCCAACATATCCAAAAAGTGCAAAAATTTTATCTTGATAAATTAGTTTATTTGTATTTTCTAAAGTTAGTTCAGGCTCATATTTGTCATCATAAACTAAGAACTCTATGTTCTTGTTTTTTATTAAATTATTTTCATTTGCATATTTAAAATAACTGTTCACTCCACTATTAACAGAATCTCCCCAAGATTTAATAATACCTGTCATAGGAAGAGAAGAGCCTACGTAAAGGGTTCTTTCTTTGAATACTTCGTCTTTAAAGTAAATATAACAAATAACAAATATAAATATAATAATAGGTAATCTTTTTAGCATAAAGAAGTTTACATAAAAAATAAAAAAATATACTTTAAATTAGACGTTGAGTAAAGTTACAATTTAAAATAAAATGGTAAATAATAATTGTATTTTTAAGTGATGTTTAATTTTTAAATATATAAAATAGGTAAAATATTTTTTACTAAAAAGGGCATAGTTTATGCAAGAGTTTATATATTATAATGCTTTGGGGCTTGATTTCCCTATTAGTGAGCAGATATTTGTAACATCAAATATCGAAGAAACAAAAAACAAAATTTTTTTAATTTCAAATTCAAAAGAGATAACTTGTGAACTAACTGCACAAGAGATAGATTTTTATATTAAAAATTCACAAGATTCTATATCAAACAAAATCAAAAATATTTTAAAACTTTATGAAATTGCTGCAATAAAATATGATTTTGCACAAGATATTTCATATTCTCAAGAAATTTCAAATGAAGTTTTATTAGTTACTTCAAATGAAGAAAATGCAGATTCATTTATATCAAAAGTAAAAGCAGAAAACATAGAACTTTTTTCAATAAATGAAAAGATTATAAAATCAATAACAGGGCACATTGGAAATCTTCAAGTACTTGTTGATGATGAGGGCGAAGATATTACACTTAATGTATCTCAAATAGTTTGGTTTGATGCAAAACAAATGGGCTTAAATCAAAGTGGAACTCTTGATCCTAATTTATCAAGTATTGATGAAGTAATACAGACGTTAAAACAAAATATAAATTCATATTCATACAAAAAATTTACAACATATGATCAAAATATTTGTCAATATCACGGAAGAAGAGAAGAAATTTGTTCAAAATGTGAGGAGGTTTGTCCAACGGTTGCGATTACTAAAGATGATAAAACAAAAACTTTAACTTTTTCTCAAATAGATTGCCATGGCTGTGGAGGTTGCGTTTCAGTTTGTCCAAGTGGTGCTGTTGATTATGCTCCAACAAATAAAGAAGCACTTTTTGAAATGAGTAAATTGTATAAAGGGACTCATCCTTTGATAATTCCTGAAAAGATGGATATTTTAGATTTAGATATTTCTATAAAAGAGCAAGTTTTGCCATATGCAATTGAGGGTGAAAAATTTTTACATGAAGCTTCACTTTTAACTCTATTACAATTATCAAGTTCTCAAGTTATTTTTTATAGTGATTTTATCTCTAAGGGAACAGGCGATGTTATCCGTATTTTAAATGATATTTATCAAAAAAAATATGCAAAAGATGCTATTTTAGTTGCAATGAATAAAGAAGAACTAGAGCATGCAATAAAAGAAGTTTCATTTATTGAAGATTCATATTTCAATTTTAATCAAGATACTCTTAAAAAAAGAGAGATATTTTCTCATAGACTTCAAAAACTTGTTGGTGATGATAATTTAGGAACAGTAATTACAGGTGAACATGTACATTATGGAAAAGTTTTAGTAAATGAAGTAAATTGTACTTTATGTTTAGTTTGTGTTGGCGCTTGTAATGTTGGTGCATTAATTGCAGATGCAAAAGATAATACTCTAAGATTAAATCCAAGTTTATGCACATCATGTGGTTATTGTGAAGTTTCATGTCCTGAAAAAGATTGTTTAACTATTCAAAGGGATATTATAGAATTAGAACCATTTTGGTTTAAAGATAATGTTTTAGCTCAAGATAAACTTTTTGCTTGTGTTGAGTGTGGAAAAGAGTTTGCAACTTCAAAAGCAATTGCAAAAATTGCGAATATGATGGCTCCTATTTTTTCAAGTGACCCAGTAAAAGAAAGAAGTTTATATTGCTGTGCTGATTGTAAACCAAAGATTATGATGCAAAGCTATTTTGACCAAAAAACACAAGGATTAAATAAT
Source organism: Minisyncoccia bacterium (assembly GCA_041730535.1). Taxonomy (GTDB): domain Bacteria; phylum Campylobacterota; class Campylobacteria; order Campylobacterales; family Arcobacteraceae; genus Aliarcobacter. The sequence continues at coordinate 56,489 of JBGSBO010000004.1, read as the reverse complement.
GCAAGATAATCAAACAATAAACAAAGCAAGAGCACTTTATTATAATCTTTTTGCAAACTTTTTTATTTTAAGTTCTAAGAGTGAAAATTATTTCGAATTAATAAGATTAATAAAAATTTTAAAAGAGAATCCTTTAGATGAAAGTTCAGGTGAAGCTTTAGAAAATATTTTAGTTTTATTAGATCCTAGTTCAAATGTGGTTTTAATAAAAGAGTTTGATGATTTGTTTCATAATCCAACAACTAAAAAAATTAGACAAACAGCATCATTTTATAATGAGGGTGTTGAATCTGGCAAAAAAAGAGTTGAGATGATAGAGTTTATTGCAAAAACAAAACTAAGACGAGATGAAAACAGCTATTTTGAATATGAAGATTCTATTGGATTTATTTTTTCATTAATGGCTGAATTATCTGATTTATTAGCAAATGGACAAAAAGAGTATGAAAACACAGTTCATTGTATTTTTGCTCAAATTTTAAATGACTTTATAGATGAGTTTGCAAAAGATGTTTATGAAAGTAAGAATTCAAAAATTTTCAAAGAGTTAATGGTTGTTTTACACTCATTTATAGAGTTTGAAAGATTATATTTAGAAGTTTCAAAACCAGTTAAAAAAGAGAAAATTGTTAAAAAACAAGGTGATGATTGGGGTGATATTTCAGATGAAGAGAGACAAAGAAGAGAAAAGAATAGAGCTTTAAAAGCTTTAGGACCAAAAAACTAAAAAGGTTTTCCTTTTTAGGGATTTTATAAAAAAAGTAAAGCTTTTTTTATAAAGTCTCTTAAATTTAAGGGGCTTAATTTCTATAAGGAGGTCAGTCGTGCAAGAAAGCAGAAGAGAGTTTGCTAAAAAAGCTGCGATTGTAGCTGCTGGTGCAGTTGCAGTTTCTGGTACTGCTGTATTGGCTGCTACTGGTAATTCATCAAGTCAAGATGATAGTAATAATGGTGTTGTTGTTGGAGAATCACGAAAAAAAGAGATTCTTTACAAAAAAACTGCAGCTTGGGAAGAGTTCTACCGAACTGCAAAATAAATTAAGTAGGAGAAGCGTATGTCAGCAAATACATATGAAGCTTTGAATGCAAAAGTTGGACGACGGTCATTTATGAAAATGGCTGCAGTTGCTACTGCATTTGGAGTTACATCGTCTTTTGCCAGTACACCTGCAACTAGAGCTGCTACAGAAGAAGAGATTAAAAATCCTTTTCCTGGTTCTAAAATGGTTAAATCTATTTGTACAGCATGTTCAGTTGGTTGTGGTGTTATTGCAGAAGTTCAAAATGGTGTGTGGGTAAGACAAGAAGTTGCTCAAGATCATCCTGTATCACTTGGAGGGCATTGTTGTAAAGGTGCCGATATGATTGATATGGTTAGATCAGAAGTAAGAGTTAAACACCCAATGGTGAAAAAAGATGGACAATGGAAAAGAATTTCTTGGGATGAAGCTTTAAATGGGATTGCTTCAAAACTTGAAGATTTAAGACAAAAAGATGGACCTGATTCTGTAATGTTTTTAGGATCAGCAAAATTCAATAACGAGCAAGCATATTATTATAGAAAATTTGCTGCGATGTTTGGAACAAATAATATAGATCATCAAGCTAGAATTTGACATAGCTCAACAGTTGCCGGTGTGGCAAATACATGGGGTTATGGTGCTATGACAAATTCTTTAGGAGATATTCAAAACTCTAAAGCGATAATAATTTTTGGAGCAAATCCAGCTGTAAATCATCCAGTTGGTTTTCAACATTTCTTAAAAGCGAAAGAAAGAAATAATGCAAAAATTATTGTTATAGATCCAAGATTTACTAAAACTGCTGCAAAAGCAGATTTATATGCACAAATAAGACCAGGTACAGACATTGCATTTATGTATGGAATGTTAAATATCATTTTTGAAAATGGTTGGCATGACCAAGACTTTATTAATAATAGAGTTTTTGGAATGGAAGATATTATGGCAGAAGCTAAAAATTGGCCAATTGAAAGAGTTGCTGATGTAACAGGTGTTAAAGCTGATTTAATTGTTCAAATTACTAAGTTATATGCAGCTGCAAAACCAGGAACTTTAGTATGGGCTATGGGTTTAACTCAACATACAATAGGAACTTCTAATACAAGATTAGCTCCAATATTACAACTTGCCCTTGGAAACATGGGAGTTGCCGGTGGTGGAACTAATATTTTAAGAGGTCATGATAATGTTCAAGGTGCAACAGACTTTGGTTGTTTATCAGATTCGCTTCCTGGATATTATGGTTTAGTTGAAGGTTCATGGAAATATTTTGCTTCTTCATGGGGAGTTGATTTAGAATGGCTAAAATCTAGATTTAAAGCACCTGAATGGATGGGTAAAAATGGATTTACACTTGCTCGTTGGTGGGCTGGGGTTTTAGCTGGGAATGAAGGCGAAGATGCTATTCATAATGCTGGAACAAATCTAAAAGCTTTATTTGTAATGGGTAATGGAATTACTTCAACTTCTCAAACAAAAAAAGTAAAAGAAGCTTTAGACAAATTAGATTTAGCAGTATTTTGTGACCCATTTGTAAATGAGGGTGCAATTATTACTGATAAACAAAATGATGTTTATATTTTACCAGCAGCAACACAGTTTGAAACAGCAGGTTCAGTAACTGCAACAAACAGAAGTGGTCAATGGAGATATGAGGTTATTAAACCTATGTATGAATCAAAACCTGACCAAGAAATCATGTTTGAATTGGCAAAAAGATTAGGTTTTTATGAGCAATTAACAGTTGGAATGGGAAAAGGTAAAGATTTTGTTTGGCCAGAAGATGCAACAAATGAAATTGCAAGAATCATTAAAACTATTGGTTTAACAGGATGGACAGCTGAAAGACTTAAAAAACATACTGATAATTGGCATATGTTTGATGAAATATCATTAGCTGGTTATGGAGATATGGCGGGGGAATATTATGGTTTACCATGGCCTTGTTGGACAACAAAACATTCAGGAAGTCCAAATCTTTATGATATTTCAAAACCAGTTAAGTTCGGTGGTATGGGATTTAGAAATAATTTTGGTTTAGAAAAAGACGGTGTTTCTTTATTAACACCTCAAGGTTCAGCACCTGTTGGTGGAGTTCAAGATGGTGGATATCCTGAAGTTACAAAAGAGAATATTGAAGCTGTTTTAAAAATCACTTTAACTGAAGATGAAAAAGCAAAAATGGGTGCAAACTGGAAAGTTGATAAATCTAACTTGATAGTTGAAAAATGTCTTGAAGCTGGAATTGCTCCTTATGGAAATGCAAAAGCTAGAGCAAAAGTTTGGGGATGGGCTGATGAAATTCCAAAACATAGAGAACCATTACATTCACCAAGAACAGATTTAACAAAAGATTATCCAAGTTTTGCGGATAAACCAAACCACTTTAGAGTTGATACAAGATATGTAACTGAACAAACTAAACAAGATTGGGCAAAAGATTTCCCAGTAAATTTAGTAACAGGAAGACTTGTAAATATGAATGGTGCAGGTGTTGAAAATAGAGCTAGTAAATATTTAGCTAAATTGTCTCCTGAAATGTTTTGTGATATTAATCCTGATTTAGCAGGAAGATATGGAATTAGAGATGGTTCTATGATGTGGATTCATTCTCCTCAAGGAACAAAAATTAAAGTTAAAGCGAAATATTCTTATTCAGTTACTCCTGATAGAGTATTTTTACCATTCCACTTTGCAGGTGTTATGGAAGGTGTTGATTTAAGTCATAAATATCCAACTGGAACACTACCATATGCAACGGGTGAAAGTGCGAATACTGTTACTAACTACGGTTATGACATAGTTACACAAATACCTGAAACAAAAGGTGGTTTATGTCAGATTTCAAGAGCTTAGGAGAAGTAACATGAGTAATAATAAAGTAGATTTTTCAAGAATGAAATTCTATTGTGATGAAAATAGATGTATTCATTGCGATGGTTGTTCAGTTGCTTGTGCCGAAGCACATGAGTTACCTGTAGAAATTAGTAGAAGAAAAGTAATAACTGTAAATGAAGGTAAGCAAGGGATGGAGTTTTCTTTATCTGTTGCTTGTATGCATTGTACTGATGCACCTTGTGAACAAGTTTGTCCAGTTGATTGTTTTTATATAAGAGAAGATGGAATAGTTCTTCATGATAAAAACAAATGTATTGGTTGTTCATATTGTTTATATGCTTGTCCATTTGGAGCTCCACAGTTCCCTAAAAATGGTGCATTTGGAACAAAAGGTGTGATGGATAAATGTACTATGTGTGCAGGTGGTCCAGATGAGACAAATAGTGAACATGAAAGAGAACTTTATGGGCAAAATAGAATAGCTGAGGGTAAAGTTCCTGTTTGTGCTGCTATGTGTTCAACAAAAGCTCTTTTAGTTGGAGATTCTGAGTCTGTATCAAATATATTTAGACAAAGGGTAATGGCTTCTGGGCATGGAACACAAGCGACACCTTATGGTTGGGATAAAGCGTATGGAAAATAAAAGTTTTCTAAGTGAATATAAGGCTTACTTAATAGTAGGCTTTTTATTCATCCTTTTGACTTATTGGTATTTTTGGTTAGCAACAATTGCTGATATAAATTATGTATATCAGTTTTTAATGGAAATGTTAAAGGGTAATTTTACTGGACAAGTAGTTCCATTTGAGAGTTTAACACACTATCAACAAATGGAAGTAGGACTTTTTGGACCAAATTATAATGCAATTGCACCAGAAGTTATAAGAGCATTTGAGGAAAGACAACATTTATTACCAATAGTATTTACTTTTGAGTTCTTTTTGTTTTTTGGTATGTTCATTATTGCAAAAGGAAGAAAACAAGCAAAAATCACTAGAGAAAATGACAAAGTGCAAGTTTATTCACTTTTTCAAAGGCTAGTAATTTTACTAAATATTGTAATTATGATTTATCTATTTATCACGGGATTTTCAATCACATTTGGAAATTGGACAGGTGGTGGATATATAGCAAGACTTATGAGAGCAACACATGAAATTATTGGTGTTGGTTGGATGCCAATTTGGTTTATTATGACAATAATTGCATTTAAAGACCATAAGTTTTTTGTACGACCAAGTTCAAAAATTTGGAATAAAATTTTCCTAAGAGGAAAATATCAACCCATGGATAGAATAAATTATTATATGTATGTGGCATTTGGTTCACTTTTAGTTTTTAGTGGATTTGTAATTTGGTATATGTTTCCAGATGCAGCAACTCATGCTCAAACTATACAGATAAAAAGATTTATTTTATTTATCCATTTTATGGGAAGTGCGATTATTTCATTTTTTACATTTGAAACAGTATATTCATATTTTGTTTCAGTAAAAGGTTATCTTCCAGGTGTAATCACTGGAAAATTACCTCTTGAATATCTAGAACAGTTAAGACCTGATGTTTTAGAAGAAGATAAAGATTTAAGAAAATAAGGAAAGTATTATTAGCTCTTTGAGCTAATACCTTTTCTTTTAAAAAAGATTTAAAATATGCAAATTTTGCATATTAAGGAAAAATATGCCTAACACTAAATATTTAAAAACAGTAGTAATTGACAAACTTATAGAAAATGAAGCGAGTATGGTTGAAGATGTGACTATTGAAGAGTCACGATTGAACCTTTATTTAAACGGAGAAAAAGCTATATCTATGATGTGTATTCCAAAAGACCAAGATGCTCATGCAATTGGGTTTTTAATGAGCGAAAATGTAATCTCTTCTATTGCTGACATAGAAGAACTTACAATTAGTGAAGATGGATTAAGAGTAGATATAAAAGCAAAAATAGATGAAAATTCACTACAAAACTTATATAAAGAAAAAACTTTAGTAAGTGGTTGTGGTGGCGGAGTTACTGGAAATATTGAAGGAAGTTTAGAAATTCCATTTAATCAAACTGCTTTTAAAATAAAACCAGAAACAATTTATACAGAAGTAAAAAAGTTTTATCAAGAGAGTGAACTTTATTATTTAACAGGTTGTGTTCACAAAGCTATGATTTATTTGCTTGATGGCACAACAATAACAGCTGAAGATATAGGAAGACATAACGCAATTGATAAAGTGGTTGGAAAGTGTAAACTTCAAGAACTAGATACTACAAAATCAATTTTATTTGTAAGTGGAAGATTAAGTTCAGAGATGGTTACAAAAGCCGTGATGCACAAAATCCCAATAGTAGTTTCAAGAACAGCTCCAACATATCTAGGAGTTCAAACAGCCCATAAACATGGACTTACACTTATTGGATTTGCTAGAGGCAAAAAAATGAATCTTTATACACATAGCGGAAGAATAGATGTCTAGTATTGATGATGATTTAAAAATAGAATTAGACTCTATTCAAAAAGAGCTATTACTTACAAATTTAGATGAAGAGGGGAAACTCTCTTGTCTAAAGGCTTTTAAAGTAGCAAGACTAATTGGTCTTGAACCAAAAGAGATGAGTACAATAACAAAAAGTATGGGAATAAAAATCACAAATTGTGAGCTTGGAGTTTTTGGAAAATTAAGATTTCAAGACCCAAATATAGAGGTTTATAATAGATTAAAACAAAACTACATGGGACATAAAACCCTAGAGTGCAAAGTTTTATGGGATGAAGCTCAAAAATCAACTTTAAAAACAGTAGGTTCAACTGTAAAAAACTCAGATATTGAAGTAGTTCATTGTCAACTTGGGTGTTTTAGAGAAAAAAAAGGTCATAAAGATGGAAATAAAAGTTAAAGTTTGGATAGAAGATGAACACAAAAATCTCATCTTTGGAAGTGGAAAAACTGAAATTCTAAGACAAATCGAACAAACAGGTTCAATTAGTGAAGCAGCAAAAAAAGTAGGTATGAACTACAAAAAAGCATGGAGTCATATAAAAATACTTGAAGAGTATATAGAAGATGATTTGGTAATTGCCAAAAAAGGAAGAGGGGAGGATAGTGGAACAAAACTTACTTCTAAAGCAAAAGAGTTAATCTCTTTGTATAAAACCCTTGATGAAGATATAAAAAACTATTCAAAACAAAGATTTAAAGAGCTTTTTTTGGACAAAAATATGATAAAAACAAAGGATAGTGTTGATGTATAAACTTAATTTTTTGCAATACAATAATATGCAAAATTTGCATATTAATTCTGAATTATCATTAAATATTTTAAGTGATAATGAAACATATTTAAGCCTTGAAAAAGAGTTTTTATCAAAATTTTCTTTTGAAAATATCAACTATTTTTCTTTTTGTAAAAATGGTTTTTTAGGTCTTTTACTTGAACTTTCTAAAAAAGGAAAAATTGCTATTTGTCTTGGTGAAACTCAAAGTTTAATAGATGCAGCAAAGATTTTTGAGAGTTTAGATTTTGAAATAATTTACCTTGAACTTTTAAAAGATGGAAATGTGGATTTAAAAAAATTACAAAATCATAATATAGATTTTTTGTTTTTATCATCTTATGTTATGGATACTTTTGTGAAAACTTCTTTAGAAGAAGCAAAAAAATTAACAAATGCAAAAATCATCTCAAATGCAAGTGCCTCTTTTGATAAAAATAGTGATGTAATCTATTTTGATGCTTATAAATTAACAGGATTTTTTACACATAGTTTGATGCTTTTTAATGATGAGTTATTTGAAGATTTAGTAATCTCTTCAAAAGATGTAATAGCTTTAAAAAATATTTTAGAAGCTTTAAAAAATCAAAAATTTGAAACAACTACAAAAGAGATATTTAAACAAAAACTTCAAAATATTTTAAAAGATGATATTTATTTTTTTGTAGATAATAATCAAACTTTACCTTATACACTTCATTTTGCACTAAAAAATATAAAAGCAAGGGAACTTATACGAACTTTAGCTTTAGATGAAATTTATATCTCAAATGGCGAGGGTTGTTCTTTGGGATTATCAAAACCATCAAGGGTTATTCAAGTTATGGGATACGATGAAACTACAAGTAGAAACGCTATAACTTTGAGTTTTAGTGAAAAATATGATGAACAAACAATAGAAAAAATAGTAAACAAAATAGCTAAAAAATATTTACAAATAAAAGTTTTAAATCAAGGAAATTAAAAAATGCATGGAAAATTAAACTACTTAGATTTTGAAATAGCAAGGCAAAAAAGTTTAGATTTAGTAAATCAAACAACATTTAAAGAGATTATTCCTCTAAGTGAAGCAATAGGAAGAGTTTTAAGTAAAGATGTAATTTGTGTAAAAAATCTACCAGCTTTTAATAACTCAGCAATGGATGGTTTTGCTATAAAATTTAGTGATGCTGGAAAAACTTTGAGTATAAACAAAGTGATTTTTGCAGGGGATAAAGGTGAAAAAGTAGAACCAACTTTAAAAGAAAATGAGTGTTATAAAATCATGACTGGAGCAAAAGTTCCAGCTGATGTCGATACGATTATTCCAATAGAAAACTGTTTTGATGTGACACAAAATAGTGTAAGAATTCCCCTTGAAATCAAAAAAGGTGCAAACTTAAGACTAAAAGGTGAAGAGCAAAAACAAGGGAGTGTAATACTAAAAAAAGGTGAAAAAATCAACTCTTCTTTTATCACACTCTTAGCTTCACAAGGTTTAGTAATGGTTGAAGTTTATAAAAAAATTTCAATAGCAGTTTTATCAACTGGAAATGAAATAAAAGAGCCTTGGGAACAAACAGATGATGAAGAGATTTATAACTGTAACTCTTATGCTTTGATTTCACTACTAAAAGAGAAAGATTTTGATGCCACATATTGTGGGGTAATTCCTGATAATTTGGAAGAATCAAAGGCTTTTATAAAAAATCTAAAAAACTATGATGTGATTATAAGTACAGGTGGAATTTCTATGGGAGATGCTGATTTTGTAGGTGAGGCATTTTTACAAAATGGTTTAGAAGTAGCTTTTCATGGGGTAAATATAAAACCAGGTCGTCCTATTATGATGGGTAAAATGCAAAATACAGTGGTAATTTGTTTACCTGGAAATCCACTAACTGCAATGGTAAATATCTATTTATTTGTACTTTTGATGCTAAAAAAACTTCAAGGTGAAACTTCTATAAATCATGGATTTGTAAAAGCTATAAATCAAAAAGAGTTTAAAACCAAATCAGGGAGGGTAAATGTAGTTTTAGGAAGAGTTCAAAATGGTGAATTTTTTGTAACAAGAGATAACAAATATGGTTCTGGAATGATTACGGTTTTATATGAAAGTAATGCAATTTTAGTAACAAATGAACAAACTTCAAATATAAATCAAAATCAAGATGTAAAACTTCTTGAGTTTAACGGTAAATTTTTTGAAGAAAATATTGATATTTTAAATTAAATCTATAAAAAAGGAAGAAAAATGAAAAAAGTTTTAGCAAGTTTGGGATTAAGTGTAGTAATAGCGAGTAGTTTATTTGCAGATACATTAATGATGGCAACAACAACAAGTACAGAAGATACGGGATTGCTTGATTATTTAGCTCCACAATTTGAAAAAGAAACTGGAACTACTTTAAAATGGGTTTCAACTGGAACTGGAAAAGCTTTAAAAATGGGTGAAAATTGTGATGTTGATGTTTTATTAGTTCATGCACCAGATGCTGAAAAAAAGTTTGTTGATGCAGGTTTTGGACTTGATAGAAATGAAGTTATGTACAATGATTTTGTAATTATTGGACCTATTAATGACCCAGTAAATATATCTGGAAAAACTACAGTAGAAGCTTTTAAAACTATAAAAGAGAAAAATGCAAAATTCATAAGTAGGGGAGACAACTCAGGAACTCACCAAAAAGAGTTATCTATGTGGGAAAAAGTTAGCAAAATAGTACCTGAAAAAGATTCTTGGTATATTCAAACTGGTCAAGGAATGATTGCAACTATTAATATGGCATCTGAAAAAGGTGCTTATACACTAACAGATAGGGGAGCTTGGATTAAATATGAGTCACAAAAAGCTCAATCAAATAATATGAAAATTATTGTTGAAAATGACAATATTTTATTTAATCAATATAGTGTAATCACTGTAAATAAAGATAGATGTCCAAAAACTAAAACACAATTATCAAAAGATTTTACAAACTGGATAATAAAAGATGAAACTCAAAAATTAATAGGTGATTTCAAACTTTTAGAAAAACCACTTTTTACACCAAACGCAAAAAAATAGATTAAAAGGTAAGAGTAAAGAATGAATTTATTTACAGATGGTTTTCAAGAAGCGATTCAACTTCTTGTCTCTGGCAATGAAAGTGTATATTCAGCAATAAGCGTGACGGTGACAGTCTCTTCTTGGTCACTTGTTATTAGTTTATTAATAGGGCTTCCTTTGGGATTTTTGCTAGGATATTATCAATTTCCTGGAAAAACTATTATTAGAACTATCGTTGATACTTTTTTAGCAATTCCAACTGTAGTAATAGGTCTTATTGTTTATACTTCACTTTCTCAAGCTGGAGCATTTGGAGAATATAATTTACTATTTTCTCAAAAAGCCATAATAATAGGGCAGATTTTTTTAGGTCTGCCTATTATTATAGCTCTAACTGCCACTCAAGTTGAAGCTGTAGATAAAAGATTATATTTATCACTCAAAGGCTTAGGAGCCAACTCTTATGAGATTTTAAAAGCTACTTTAATAGAAGCTAGATTTGGGCTTATGACAGCTGCTATGACTGCTTATGGAAGAATTATTACTGAAATTGGTATTTCTATGATGGTTGGAGGAAATATCAAATATCATACACGAACAGTTACCACAGCAATTTCTCTTGAAACGGGGAAAGGGGAGTTTGTAACTGGAATTGCACTTGGCTTAGTTTTATTTGTTGTTGCTTTGATGGTTAATATTGCTTTATCTATTTTAAAAAGGAAATGGACACAATGAGTAGTTTATATGAGCTAAATAATATCGAACAATATTATGATGGTAAAAAAGTGCTTAGTATTGAAAATTTAAGTTTAGATAAAAACCAAATTATTGGTTTTTTTGGTCCCAATGGAAGTGGAAAGTCTACGCTTTTTTCATTACTCTCTTTTATTTGTAAACCAAGTAAAGGTGAAATTATATTTGATGGTATTTGTAATAAAAAAATTGATTTAGAAACAAGACAGAGTATAGTAATAGTTCCTCAAAATCCATATCTTTTAAAAAGAACTGTTTTTGAAAATATTGCTTATGGATTAAAACTTAGAAATAAAATAGATAGTTTAAAAGAAGATATAAAAGAAGCTTTACAATTAGTTGGACTTGATAACTCTTTTGCCTCTAGAAAATGGAGTCAACTCTCAGGTGGAGAATCTCAAAGGGTTGCACTTGCTGCTAGACTTATATTAAAACCAAAGGTTTTGATTTTAGATGAACCAACTGCTGGAGTTGATACAAATTCAGCTCAATTAATAAAAGAAGCAATTTTAATTGCAAAACAAAAATACAATACAAGTATATTTATTTCAAGTCATGACCATAATTGGCTTAATAATATTTGTGATAGACGTGTTGCTTTATTTCAAGGGAATTTAGTGGAAAGTGGAAGTGTAAATCTACTTTTTGCCCCTTGGGAAAAAAATAAAGATGGAAATTTAGTAAAATTTTTTACAGATGGACAAAGATTTACTATAAAAGATAGTGGATCAAAAAAACGAGATTCTGTTATGATGATAGATACTCAACATATAATTATTTGTAGAAAAGATTGTGATGAAATGAGAGATGATAATACTTTAGTTGCAGTTATAAGCTCAATCTCACAGCAGCATTTAGAAAATCAATTATTAGTAGAGTTTTCTATTGGAGGAATTAGTTTTAATAGTAAAATCACAAGAGAAGATATGCAAAAACAAACACTACTTCCTGGAGATAAGATATTTGTAAACATAGATGGTTCAGGTATTTGTTGGATTTAAAGATAATTCAAGTAGAATAATTAAAATTAAAAGAAAGTGAGAACGAAAATGTTTGTAAAATTAAATGAAAGAGTTTATTTAAACTTATCAAGAATCACAAGAACAAAAATTGACCATGTAGAAGATGGAATAAGAGTTAGATTCTACGAAGGTAAAGATCAAGTTGCAAAATCAAAAAGATTTGAAACTGTTGAAGATGCAAGTAAATGGTTTGAAGAGTTAACCAATCCTTTAAATAAATAGTGTATTAAAGTGAAAAAAAAATCATTATTTCTAATCATAATAACTTCAGCTTTATTTGCTGCTACTAATGATAATTTTGATGGTTGTAAAGTGAAGCTAAGAGTATAATCTTTTGTCCCCGCAGGGATTATGAAGTTAAATAGTCACCCCTGAATAACCCAATAAAGTCCTTACTTAAGGGCTTTATCACTACTTTTTAGCTATAATATCTTATATATTATAAGACCAAAACAGTATATTTCTGGTCGTTTTAGGTGAAAAAATTGCTCTTAAATAGCTCAAAAACAAATCAACAAAATTTATTCTATAGTCCACTTTCAGATATGCTTGATATGAATGATCCTTTGATTGCATTATCAAATGCAATTGATTGGAAAATATTTGAAAATGAATTTTCTAAATTCTATTCAAAAGATGGTTCTCCTGCTAAACCAATAAGATTAATGGTAGGATTATTGATACTCAAACAATTGGAAAATCTTAGTGATGAAAGTATTGTAATTCAATGGAAACGAAATCCATATTATCAATATTTCTGTGGATATAATGAAATACAAGTATGTGAACCATGTCATAGTACTCAACTTGTTAAATTTAGACAACGAATTGGTAAAAAAGGGATGGAATTAATTTTTAAAGTTAGTGTTCAACTTCATGGTCCATGTGCTGAAGAGCAACAAGTTCTTATTGATACAACAGTTCAAGAGAAAAATATCACTTACCCAACTGATGGAAAGTTAGCAATAAAAATGATTCACCACCTTCATAAAATAGCCAAAGAGAATAGTATTGCTTTACGAAGAACATTTGTTAAAGAAATAAAAGAGCATAGAATTAATTTGAGATTTTTTAGACACCCAAAGAAAATAAAAAAAGCAAAAGCTTCAATTAAACGATTAAGAACTATTGTAGGAATACTCATAAGAGATATCAGCAGAATACTACCACTAGAACAACTTGTAAACTATCAAGAGAAATTTAATCTATTTGATAAAGTAAGAAACCAACAGATGAAAGATAGTAATAAAGTTTTATCTCTTCATGAAACACATGTGTATGCTGTCACAAAAGGTAAAGATCATAAAAAGTATGAATATGGAACAAAAGCATCAATTGTAGCAACAAAAGATTCAGGTGTAATTGTAGGAGTTGCATCTCATAGTAAAAATGAACATGACTCAAAAACCCTTGAAGCAGCTTTAATCTCTGCAAATACTACAAGAACAACACCAATAAAAGAAGCTATTTGTGATAGAGGATATAGAGGAGTAAAAGAAGTACTTGGAACTACTATTTGTATTCCAGGAACTCCACTTAAAAGAGATAGTGAATATCAAAAACAAAAGAAACGTGAGAAATTCAAACGAAGAGCTGCAATAGAACCTATTATTGGTCATTTAAAATCAGATTTTAGATTGGCAAGAAATTATCTAAAAGGTTTTATAGGTGATCAAATAAATTTACTTCTTGCTGCAACAGCTTGGAATCTAAAGAAGTGGATGAATATCTACTTTTTTGCACTTTTTAATGGCAAAATTAAATTACTGCTAGAGTCAGTTTCACAAATCAAATTGTATTATCAAATATTTTTACAATTGATTGTTATAAAACTAATATTTAGTCATGCCGGAGACTAAAAAATTATTACAAAAATAAATTAATTTAGGCTTTTTCAGGGCTGACTATTTAGAAATTTTTAGATAAAATTATTAACTTTTATAAAAAATGTAACCATTTGATACAAAAGTTATTTGAATTTTTCTAACTTTAGAATAAATTTGTAGAAATTTCAAAAAAGAGTCATTTGTGAGTAATTTGATAGATATAATTTAGTTTAGAAATATAAGGTGTGAAATTTGGAAGAAAAAGTATATGTTGAAGAAGAGATAGATTTAAGAGATTTGTTTAAAATTATTTGGGATAGAAGAGTATTTATTTTTGTTTTTACTTTTGTTGTTACCTTACTAGCTGTTGTTTATGTAAGTATGAAAACACCAATATATGAAGTAAAAGCTTTACTTGAGATAGGTAGTTATAAAACAGAAATTGTAAATAATCAAGGACAAAGTTCTATTCAAACTATAGATTTAGATAATGCAAATGAATTATCTAAAGAGCTTTCGATGATCTTTATAGATTTGAAAAAAAATGAAAAAGATAAAGAATTCGAAATTACAAAAATCAATCTTTCTAAAGGGATGAAAAGTTTTATTGAAGTTTCTTCAGAATCAACTTCAAATGATCTTGGAATAAAAGGTTTGAATGAAATAATTATATACACAAAAGATATTCATTCAAAATTATTAAAAGATGTTAAAGAAAAAAATGATTTAGAAGTGAAAAACATAGATTTGATGATTTTAAATATTCAAAATGATAAGATTGTAAATATTAATAAAAAAATAGAGTTATATGATCAAAATATAATAAATCTAGAAGAACAAATGAAGTCAGTAATTGAAACTTTGAAAAACATGAATTCTTTAGATTATTCAGTAACTGCATTAAAATTGATGGAAAAACGAGATATATCAAATGAGATAATTACAAATAAATCAAATTTATATGATTTGATTGAAAAGAAAGAAAATTTAATAAATATTGATTTAAATAAATTATCAGAAAGAAAAAAATTATTAGAAACTCTTTCTTTACCACATAATTTAAAAAATACTGAAGTAGTAGGAAATATTTTAACTGACGACAATCCAATAAAACCTAAAAAAGCTCTTATTATTGTTGTTGCATTTGTAACAGGATTTATACTTTCTATCTTTTTGGTATTTTTTATGCAGTTTATAAATGGTATGAGAAAAGAAAGAGAATAAGCATGAATAAAATTCTTATCACAGGCGGAGCTGGTTATATTGGTTCTCATACTTTGATTGAACTAAATAATGCTGGATATGAATTTATTGTATATGATAACTTATCAAACTCATCAGAAGAATCACTTAAAAGAGTTGAAAAAATCATGGGTAAAAATATCACTTTTGTTCAAGGTGATATAAGAGATACAAAAAAACTTCAAGAGGTTTTTTCAAAATATCAAATTGAATCAGTTATTCATTTTGCAGGACTTAAAGCAGTTGGCGAGAGTGTTGAAAAACCACTTGAATATTATGATAATAATGTTGTGGGAACTTTGCGACTTCTTGAAGTGATGAAAGAGTTTAAGTGTAAAAAAATAGTTTTTTCAAGTTCTGCTACAGTTTATGGTGACCCTGTTACTACTCCTATAAAAGAGGATTTTGCAGTGGGTGCTACTACAAATCCTTATGGGACAAGTAAGTATATGATAGAGAGAATTTTAGAAGATTTATATATTTCTGATAATTGTTTTAAAATAGCGATTTTGAGATATTTTAATCCCGTTGGCGCTCATGAATCTGGAACTATTGGTGAAGACCCAAATGGAATACCAAATAATCTTATGCCTTTTATTTCTCAAACAGCAGTTGGTAAAAGAGAATATTTAAGTGTATTTGGAAGTGACTATGATACCCATGATGGAACAGGGGTAAGAGACTATATCCATGTTGTAGATTTAGCTTATGGTCATGTAAAAGCTATAGATTATCTAAATAACTCAAATGAAATAAAACCTTTAAAAGTAAATCTAGGAACAGGAATAGGTTACTCAGTTCTTGATGTGGTAAAAGCTTATGAAAAAGCAAGTGCTAAGAAAATTCCTTATAAACTAGTAAATAGAAGAATAGGGGATATAGCAAAATGTTATGCTGACCCAATTTATGCAAAAGAAGTTTTAAACTGGGAAGCAAAAAAAACTATAAAAGATATGTGTGCAGATAGCTGGAAATGGCAGATTAATAATCCAGATGGGTATAGTAAATGAAAGGTAAAAGTAATAATATGAAAATAGCAATCGCAGGAACAGGTTATGTAGGACTATCAAACGGACTACTTTTAGCACAACATAATGAAGTAATAGCTCTTGATATTATTCCTGAAAAAGTGGAGATGTTGAATAATAAAAAATCTCCAATAGAAGATAAAGAAATAGAAGAATATCTTTTAAGAGATGACTTGAATTTTACAGCAACTTTGGATAAAGATTTAGCTTATAAAAATGCTGATTATGTAGTTATAGCAACACCAACAGATTATGATCCTATTACGAATTATTTTAACACAAAATCAATAGAATACGTAATTTCAGATGTATTAAGCATAAACCCAAATACAACAATGATTATCAAATCAACAATTCCTGTTGGATATACAAAGATTTTAAGAGAAAGATTTAATACTTTAAATATAATTTTTTCTCCTGAATTCTTAAGAGAAGGAAAAGCACTATTTGATAACTTATATCCAAGTAGAATTATAGTAGGTGAGCAATCACAAAGAGCAGAAATTTTTGCTAGCTTGTTAGCTAAGGGTGCAATAAAAAAAGATATTTCAATTCTTTTTACAGATAGCACAGAAGCAGAAGCTATAAAATTATTTTCAAACACCTATTTGGCTATGAGGGTTGCATACTTTAATGAGCTAGATTCTTATGCTCAATCCCATAATCTCGATACAAAACAAATTATTGATGGTGTAGGATTAGATCCCCGAATAGGAACCCACTATAATAATCCATCATTTGGATATGGAGGATATTGTCTTCCAAAAGATACAAAACAACTTTTGGCAAATTATTCAGAAGTTCCAAGTAATCTAATAGAAGCAATAGTGAAATCAAACTCAACAAGAAAAGATTTTATAGCAGATAGTATAATAAAAAGAAAACCAAAAATAGTTGGAGTTTATAGGCTGGTTATGAAAAGTGGAAGTGATAATTTCAGAAGTTCAGCAATTCAAGGAATTATGAAAAGAATAAAAGCAAAAGGTATAGAAGTGGTGGTTTACGAACCAGCATTAAAAGAAGAAGATTTTTATAATTCAAGAGTAATAAAAGATTTAGATGAATTCAAAAAAATATCAGATGTAATAGTGGCAAATAGAATTTCAGAGAATCTAAAAGATGTACTAGAAAAAATATATACTCGTGATATATTTAATAGTGATAGTTAGATATAATTGGTTAAAAAAGGGATAATGCAATGATAAGAGAACTATTAAAAGTAGATAGTGAATATTATAATTTACATATACCAAAAGAGTATATAGGCAAAGATATTGAAGTGATTGTTTTACCATTATTTAATTTAGATAAATCAATACAAATAAAAGAACAAAAAAAACAATTTGACCCAAAAGAATTTTATGCCACAGCAACATCATCTAAAATTGATATCGATGAGTATTTAGCTCAAAATAAAAGTAATTGGGAATAAAATTTGAGAAATAAATATTTACTTGATACAAATATTGTTATATATTTTTTTAATGGTATTACTGATGATGAGTCACTTATAGATATCTTAAGAGATAGTTTTAATATATCAATCATTACAAAAATAGAATTTCTGAGTTGGCAAAAGCTTTTTAATGATGAAAAATTAAATCAAAAAGCGATAGAATTTATTTCAAATGCAACTATTTATGATTTAGATGAAGTGGTAGGAAATCAAACTATTAAAAATAGACAACAATATAAGATAAAAACTCCCGATGCGATTATTGGGGCTACTGCACAAGTACATGGATTTGAAATAATTACTAATAATATTGATGATTTTAAAAATCTAGATATAAAAATTATTAAAGTAAAACTTAAAGGTAATAAAATATGAAAATACTAGTAACAGGAACAGCAGGATTCATAGGATACAATTTAGCCAAAAAACTTTTAGAACGTGGTGATAAAGTAATAGGACTTGATAATATTAATGACTATTATGATGTAAATCTAAAATATGCAAGACTTAATGAACTGGGTATTGATAAAAATGAACTTTTAGAAAATAAACTAATCCAATCAAAAACTTATCCAAACCACAAATTTGTGAAAATGGATTTAGCAGATACAAAGTCTATATATGAGCTTTTTGAATCTGAAAAATTTGATGCTGTTTGTAATCTAGCTGCACAAGCAGGAGTAAGATACTCTATAGAAAATCCTCATGCCTATATAGACTCAAATATAAAAGGTTTTATGAATATACTAGAAGCTTGTAGACATAATGATATAAAAAATCTATCTTATGCTTCATCTTCTTCTGTATATGGATTAAATAAATCACAACCTTTTAAAACAAGTGACCATACAGACCATCCAATAAGTCTTTATGCAGCTACAAAAAAATCAAATGAAATGATGGCTCATACTTATAGCCATCTTTATAATATATCTACAACTGGTCTGCGATTTTTCACAGTTTATGGACCTTGGGGAAGACCTGATATGGCTCCTATGCTTTTTGCAGATGCAATACTTAATAATAGAGCTATAAAAGTATTTAATCATGGAAATATGAGTAGAGATTTTACCTATGTTGGTGATATAGTTGATGGAATAATTAAAGTAATAGATAATCCAGCGAAAAGTTCACAAAACTTTAACCCTGAAAATCCAAGTCCTGATATTTCTTCTGCACCATATAGAATATATAATATAGGGAATAATGCACCTGTTCAACTTTTAGATTTTATTGAAACATTAGAATCTTCTATTGGAATAGAAGCTAAAAAGAATTTCATGGATATGCAAGCAGGTGATGTAGTATCTACTTATGCAGATACAAGTGATTTGATTAAAGATTTTGGATATAAGCCTGATACTAAATTAGCTGATGGGATTAGTGAGTTTGTGAAGTGGTATAGAGGGTTTTATAATAAAGGAGCAATAAAATGAAAGGGATAATATTAGCAGGAGGAAGCGGAACAAGACTTTATCCCATCACAAAAGGTGTAAGTAAACAGTTGGTTCCAATTTATGATAAACCTATGATTTATTATCCCCTTTCAGTTCTTATGCTTGCAGGTATAAAAGAAGTTTTGATAATCACAACTCCTCAAGACCAATCTAGTTTTATAAATCTTTTAGGTGATGGAAGTGATTTAGGAATGAGATTTGAATATGTTATTCAACCAAGTCCTGATGGATTAGCACAAGCTTTTATTTTAGGTGAAGAATTTTTAGATGGTGATGATGCTTGTTTGGTTCTTGGGGATAATATTTTTTATGGTCATGGATTAACAAAACTTCTTGCTCAAAGTGTAAAAAATATACAAGATGAAAATAAAGCAACAGTATTTGGATATTACGTAAGTGACCCTGAAAGATATGGAGTTGCTGAATTTAATGATAATGGTGATGTCATCTCAATCGAAGAAAAACCAAGTGAGCCAAAATCAAACTATGCAGTAGTTGGACTTTACTTTTACCCTGCGGATGTAGTAAAAAAAGCAAAAGATGTAGTTCCATCGCATAGAGGTGAACTTGAAATCACAACTTTAAATCAAGATTATCTAAATGAAAATAGGTTAAAAGTAGAACTTATGGGAAGAGGATACGCCTGGCTAGATACAGGAACTCATGAAAGTTTACTAGAAGCTAGTTCTTTTATTCAAACTATTGAAAATAGACAATCACTAAAAGTTGCTTGTTTAGAAGAAATAGCTTATGAAATGGGATATATTTCAAAAGAGAAACTTTTAGAACTAGCACTTCCACTTTCAAAAAATCAATATGGACAATATTTGATAAAAAGAGCAAATCAACCAAGAAGAGTAATATAAATATGCAATTTATAAGAACAAAAATAGAAGATGTAATAATTATTGAACCAAAAGTACATGGGGATGATAGAGGGTATTTTGTAGAGACTTTTCGTGCGGATAAACTTGAAGAGTTTTTAGGATATAAAATAAACTTTTGTCAAGATAATGAATCAAAAAGCTCACGAGGAGTTCTTAGAGGTCTTCATTATCAATTAGCTCCAGCGGCTCAAACAAAATTAGTTAGAGTTATTCAAGGTAGAGTTTTAGATGTAGCTGTAGATATAAGAAAAAATTCTCCTACTTTTGGACAATATGTAGCTGTTGAGTTAAGTGCTGAAAATAAAAAACAATTACTAGTTCCTAGAGGTTTTGCCCATGGATTTGTAGTTCTTGAAGATGATACAATTTTTGCTTATAAAGTTGATAACTATTATAGTCCTGAGTGTGATAGGGGAATTGCTTTTGATGATGAAAGTTTAAATATAGATTGGATTTTAGAAAAACAAGAATTAAAACTTTCAGAAAAAGACACAAAACAACCAAAACTAAACGAGACAAATGATTTATTTGAGTTTGGAGTGGATTATTATGCTTAACAAAAATTACAATATTTTAGTAACAGGCTCAAATGGTCAACTTGGAAGTGAAATAAAAGAACTTTCAAAAGAATATTCATATAATTTCTTTTTTACGAATAGAACAAATATAGATATTACTTCAAAAGAAAATATAAGAGATTTTTGTCAAACAAATAATATAAATGCAATAATTAATTGTGCAGGATATACAGCTGTGGATAAAGCTGAATCAGATGAGATAAATGCTGATTTGATAAATAGAAAAGCAGTTAAAAAACTAGCATTAGTTTGTCAAGAACTAAATATCAAATTAATACATATTTCAACTGATTATGTGTTTGATGGTAAAAACTTCAAACCATACTGTGAAGAATATAAAACAAATCCTCAAAGTGTTTATGGTAAATCAAAACTTGATGGTGAAAATGAGATGATAAAAATAAATCCAAAAAATTCTATTATTATTAGAACTTCTTGGGTGTATTCATATTATGGAAATAACTTTGTAAAAACTATGCTTCGTTTAGGCAAAGAAAAAGAGTCTTTAGGAGTGATATTTGACCAAATAGGAACTCCAACGTATGCTAAACATTTAGCAAAAGTTATTTTAGATATATTACCAAAAATAGATAATCAAAAAGTAGAAATATATAACTACTCAAATGAAGGTGTATTGTCTTGGTATGATTTTGCAAAAGAGATTATGAAAATGGCAAAATTGAATTGTAAAATAAATCCAATAGAAACATTTCAATATCCAACACCAGCTAAAAGACCACATTTCTCACTGTTGAATAAGTCAAAAATCAAAAATAAGTTTGATATAGAAATACCATATTGGAAAGATGGATTGGATGATTGTTTAAAAAGACTAGGAGAAAGGAAATAGTATGTCAAAAATAGATAAAATAAAAGAAGAATTATCTGTACTAAAAGAAGAATACAAAAATTTATTTCTTTTCTTGCTTGCAACATTGACAGGAACAGTAACAAGTTTTTATCAAGTAATGACTCAAAAAGTGGAATTTTATATATTAATTATTTCTATTTTGGGCTTTGTTGTATCTATTTTTATTATGCTATTATTAAAAAAAGTAAGAGAAAAAATGGATAAAGATATAAATGAATTAGGAGATTTATAATGATGACGATAATAACATTAATTGGAAGTATTTTAATTGCTGGATTAATAATATATGCAGCAAAAGCTATGGTAAGTGAGAATTAATAATGCAAACAAAAACCATACTACTAACAGGAACAGCAGGATTTATAGGTTCAAACTTTGTACCGTACTTTTTAGATAAATATCCACAATATAATCTAATAAATCTAGACCTTTTAACATACGCAGGAACTCTTGATAACCTAAAAGAGTGTGAAAATAATCCTAGATATAAATTTATAAAAGGTGATATTTGTAATCGTGAACTTATAGAGTTTATATTTGCTGAATATGATATAAAAGGTGTTATTCACTTTGCAGCTGAATCGCATGTGGATAACTCAATCAAAAATCCAGGAGTGTTTGTACAAACAAATGTAAATGGAACATTTACCCTTATAGATGTAGCTTATAAATACTGGATGAATAAACCTTTTTCTTATAAAGAAGAATATCAAGATTGTAGATTTCATCATATCTCAACAGATGAAGTATATGGAACTCTAAGCCTTGACCCAAAAGATTTATTCACAGAATCAACTCCATATGCTCCAAACTCTCCATACTCAGCAAGTAAGGCTTCAAGTGATATGATAATCAGAGCATATAATGAAACTTATGGGATGAATACTGTAATAACAAACTGCTCAAATAACTATGGACCAAAACAACATGATGAAAAATTAATCCCTACTATCATAAGAAATGCTCTTTTAGGAAATCCAATTCCAATCTATGGAGATGGGAAAAATATAAGAGATTGGTTGTACGTACTAGACCATTGTAAAGGTATAGATATAGTGTTCCACGCTGGAATTAATGGACAGACATATAATATCGGTGGAAGAAATGAAAGAACAAATCTTCAAATAGTTAACACTATTTGTACAATCCTAGATAAAGAAGTACCAAAAACTAATAATTCTTCATATAAAGATTTAATCACTTTTGTAGAAGATAGAGCAGGACATGATAGAAGATATGCAATAGATGCAACAAAACTAGAAAATGAACTAGGTTGGAAAGCAGATGAGAATTTTGATACGGGTATAATCAAAACTATTGAGTGGTATTTGAGTAAATATGGAATTTGTAAATGAGTATAATATTAATAAATAAAAATCAAAAGGGGATTCTGTGCATACTTTAAAACTACATATAGAAGATAAAGTTTTTGATAAAGTTATATACTTCTTAAAAAATTTACCTAAAAATGAAGTTTTGATAGAAGAAGATGATATCAAAGAATATTCACTTGCAGAATTGTATAAAGAAAAAATAGAAATAAAAAGTTTTTCAAATCATAGTGCAAATCTCATAGAAGAGTGGAAAGATTCTTCTGAGGATGATATATGGAAATAAAACATTTAGATATTGTTTTATGTGAGTTTTATTTTAGTGATTTAAATAAATCAAAAAAAAGACCTGTTTTAGTTTTTAAAGATAATTTACCTTTTGATGATTTTGTAGCAATTCCTATAAGTAGTAAAATAGAGAAATTACAAAATGATGAATTACTATTGGACAGTTGTGATTTTGAATATGGAAGTATTCCTACCAAATCAAAGATTATGATTAGAAAAACATTTGTTGTTTCAAAGCAATCAATTGTAAAAAAATATGGAACACTTAGCAAAAAATCTTATGAAAAATATCATAAGTTATTTTGTTTATATTTTGAATGTGATAATGAACAAAAATAGGATAACTAAATGATAAATATCGATGAACTAAAGCCTCTTATCATAGAAAGATTAAAACCACTCAATCCAGATAAAATTATTCTTTTTGGAAGCTATGCTTATGGTACTCCAAATAAAGATAGTGATATAGACTTGTTTTTATTAAAAGACAACCTTGATATAAAAGACATGAGAAAATATAAGTTAGAACTCCAAAAGAAACTTTTTGATATTCAAAAAAAATATTTATTAGGGATTGATATATTTGTTGACAGTACAAAAAGAATGGAAGATAGAATAAACAACGTCCATGATCAATTTTATGATGAGATATTGACTAAAGGTATAAAAATATATGGCTAATAAAACTTATGCAAAAGAATGGCTGATATTTTCCATAAAAAATTTAGACACGGCAAAGCTACTGTATGAAGTAAATCATTATGAAGATATCATTGGTGTTGAATTACAACAATCTTTGGAAAAATTATTGAAGAGTATTTTCGCAAATGAAAATATAAAAATATCAAAAGACCATGATTTAGTAAAATTGTACTATACGATTGAAAAGTTTTTGAATTTGGAAGAGGAAGAAGTTGTTTATCTCAGAGTTGCTACTGATTATTATAAAGAAGATAGATACCCAAACCCAAATTATTCTTTACCACCTAGAAATGAGATAAAAGAGGTTTTGGATTTTACTGAACAACTTTTTGATAAAGTATGCAGTATTTTAGAAATAGATAAAAAAGAGCTAAAATGATAGTTTTAAATAAGTATAATATAGGATAATCAAATGAGACTATCTCAAAGATATATAGAAGTTATAAAAAAATACTTTAAAGAATTTTTTCAAAATGGTGAAATATATCTTTTTGGGAGTCGAGTGGATGATAGTAAAAAAGGTGGAGATATAGATTTGTATCTTGTACTTAAAGAACACTCAAATCTTTTTGAAAAAAAGATAAAATTTTTATCAAGAATAAAAAGAGAATTGGGTGAGCAAAAAATAGATGTAGTTTTTAATACAGATAGTTCAAGACTTATAGAAAAGGAGGCAATACAATGGGGAATAAAACTTTAGTTTATAAACAAAAAGTAACTGATAACTTAAATGAAAGTTATAAACATCTTTTAAGACTTGAAAATGCCTTTGGAGCTTTGAAAAGACATTATACTTTTCCTATAAATATAGAAAATTTTAAAGTAATTTTAGAAAATATTGAGCATTTGGCATATAGTGACCAAATCATTTATAGATTTTCAAAACTTCAAGATTGCATGGGAGCTAAACTTTTCAAATCGGTTCTTCTTTATGAAGGTGAAAATGTAAACAAACCTTTTTTAGATATTTTAAATCAACTAGAAGCTATTGATATTATAAATGTTGATGAATGGTTTGAAATAAGAGACCTTAGAAATGAAATAGCACAGATTTGCGAAGATAATGATGAAATAGCTATAAATATTTTAAATACAATATATAAGTTGAAAAAAGATTTGAAAGAGACTTTGGATTCAATTTTAAAATTAGTGAAAGAAGTAAATAAATGACAAGTTATAAATTACTAGATTTTAAGACCCTAGGAGATGAAAGAGGATCTTTAATAGCAATAGAACAAGGATATAATGCACCTTTTGAAATAAAAAGGGTTTATTATATTTTTGATACAAAAGAAGGTGTGGAAAGAGGTTTTCATGCTCATATCAATCTTAAACAAATAGCAATTGTCGTAAAAGGTAGTTGTACATTTGTACTTGATGATGGAGAAAAAAGAGAAGAAATAAAACTTGATAATCCAAATCAAGGACTTTTTATAGAAGGACTTATTTGGAGAGAAATGAAAGATTTTAGTTCAGATTGTGTTTTAGTTGTGCTGGCAAGTGAACATTATGATGAGAGTGATTATATTAGAGATTATGATAAATTTTTAGAGGGAGTAAAAAATGCTTCTAAGTGGTAAAAATATTAATTTCCGAACAGTTGAAGTTGAAGATGCAGAATTTATTTTTGAAATGAGACAAAATCAAGATAAAACTAAATACTTATCAAAAGTTACAGGAACAGTTGAGTCTCAAAAAGAGTGGATAAAAAATTATAAACAAAGAGAACAAGATAAAAAAGAGTTCTATTTTGTAATTGAGTCAAAAGATGAAGAAAAACTAGGACTTGTAAGAATGTATGATTTTCAAGATGAATCTTTTTGTTGGGGAAGTTGGCTAATAAAAGAAGATGCTCCAAAAACTACAGCCATAGAATCAGCACTTCAAATATACGAGTTTGGATTTTATAGTTTAGGATTTGAAAAATCTCATTTTGATGTAAGAAAAGGAAATGATAAAGTAATAGCATTCCATCAAAGATTTGGTGCTAAGATTATAGATGAGGATAAACTGGATTATTTTTTTAATTTTGAAAAAAGTGATTATGAAATAATAAAAGAAAAATATAAGAGGTATTTATAAATGATTCCATTTTTAGATTTAAAAGGTTTAAATACCAAATATAAAGTTGAATTAACAAAGGTTTCTATATTTCGTATAGTAAAAGGAAAATTAAATGCCAACAATTAGCATGTTTTATGGAATAGTTGTTATGATATTTTATTATGACAATAAACAACATCATTTACCTCATATTCATGTACGATATCAAGATACTAAAGCAATTTTCTCTATTGAAAGCTGTGAGATGATTGAGGGTAATCTTCCAAATAAACAACAAAAATTAGTAATAGCTTGGATGGAAATACATAAAGATGAACTCATAGCAGATTGGGAACTTGCAATATCTGGTGAACAACCTTATAAAATTGAACCTTTGAGATAAGGATAAAAAATGCTAATCGATGTAGTAAATGTAAAACCAATAAATGATTTTTTTCTTCTACTTGAGTTTGAAAATGGAGAAAAAAAAGAGTTTGATTGTAAAACTTTGTTTGATAAAAAACCATTTGAAGTTTTAAACAATAAGAACTTTTTTCAAAAAGCTAGAGTTGAATACGGAACAGTTGTTTGGTCTGATGAGATAGATGTATCACCTGAAACACTTTATTTGGAAAGTAAATTGATTAAATGTCATAAGAAAGAAGAAGTATTAAAATCAACGCAAAGGATTTAAAATGTTAAGACAGATTATCAAACCGACGAGTGAATTTTATAGTGTACATATACCAAAAGAGTATATCAATCAAGAGGTTGAGATATTGGTATTACCTTTTTCTTATCCAGATAAATATGTTGAAGATAAGATTAAACATGCACAAAAATCATTAGCTGGGGTATTTCATAAATACTCAAATCCAGCATTGATAGAAGTTGAAAAAAATATCGCTTGGGAGCAAGTAGCTAAGGATAAAAATGCTTTATCTTGATACAAATGTAATTTTGCGATATTTATTGCAAGATTGTGAGGAATTTATCGCTCAATCTAAAGAATATATAGAAAATAATAAAACTTATATAAGAAATGAAGTAAGTTTTGATAAAAAATTAAATAAGTGTTTGATTGGATAATAAAAATATTAAAAATATAAGAGGTAAAAGATGATTCCATTTTTAGATTTAAAAGGTTTAAATGCTCAATATAGAGCTGAATTAATTGAAGCTTGTAGTAGAGTAATAGATAGTGGTTGGTATATTCAAGGAAATGAATGTAAAGAATTCGATAACGAGTTTGCACAATATTGTGGTACAAAATATGCTATTGGTGTGGCTAATGGTTTGGATGCACTTATTTTGATACTAAGAGCTTATAAAGAAATGGGAATTATGAATGATGGAGATGAAGTAATCGTACCATCAAATACATATATAGCTTCAATTCTTGCTATTTCACAAAATAATTTAGTACCAATTTTAGTTGAACCTGATATAAACACATATTTGATTGACCCATCAAAAATAGAAGAAAAAATCACTTCAAAAACAAAAGCAATTTTACCAGTTCATCTTTATGGTCAAACATGTGAAATGGATAAAATAAATGAAATAGCAAAAAAATATAATCTAAAAGTTATAGAAGATTCTGCTCAATCTCATGGTGCATATTATAAAGATAAAAGAAGTGGAAATTTAGGAGATGCTAGTGGATTTAGCTTTTATCCTGGAAAAAATCTTGGAGCTTTAGGTGATGGTGGAGCAGTTACAACAAATGATGAAGAGCTAGCAAATACGATAAAAGCACTAGGAAACTATGGAAGTCATAAAAAATATGAAAATCTTTATAAAGGTATAAATAGTAGACTTGATGAAATGCAAGCTGCGATGCTTAGAGTAAAACTAAAATACCTTGATAGCGAAGTAGAAAAAAGAAGAGAAATATCTAACTATTATCTGCAAAATATCAAAAATGATAAATTAATTTTACCAACTGTAAGAGCTGAAGATAATCATGTTTGGCATTTGTTTGTAATAAGAACAAATAAAAGAGATGAATTACAGAAATATCTTTTAGATAATGGTATTCAAACACTTATTCATTATCCACTTCCTCCACATAAACAAAATGCTTATAAAGAATGGAATAATGAAAGTTATCCAATAAGTGAACAAATACATGAAGAAGTTATGAGTTTGCCTATTAGTGGTGTTCAAAATTTGGAAGATACAAAAAAAATAGTAGAAGTTGTTAATGGGTTTTAGACAAGATATTAACGTACTAAGAGCAATAGCTATATTAGCTGTTGTACTGTATCATTTCAAAATTCCTTTTTTTAATGCTGGATTTATAGGAGTAGATGTATTTTTTGTAATATCTGGTTTTTTAATGACTAAAATAATATATGAAAAATATATAAATAATACTTTTTCAATTTCTGGTTTTTACTTGGATAGAGCATATAGGATAATTCCAGCATTATTAGTTTTATTAGTTTTTATGATGTTTTTTGCATGGTTTGTTTTATTTCCTTTAGAATATAAACAACTTGCAAAAGAGATTATAACAGCAATATCTTTTACTTCAAATTTACTTTTTTTTAAACAAAGTGGCTATTTTGATGCAAGTGCTGAAGAATTGTATTTACTACATACTTGGAGTTTATCAGTTGAATGGCAATTTTATATTATTTATCCAATATTAATTGTTTTATTTCTAAGATTTTTTCATGTCAAATTTCTTAGATATGTATTATTGTGTTTATTTGTAATATCTTTATTAATATCAGTATTTCTTACTGCTAAATATCCTACAGCATCTTTTTATCTTATTCCTACAAGAGCTTGGGAGTTACTAGCAGGTGCAATGATATATTTCTTTCCAATAAATATTAAGCTAAGTACTAAGTATAAAATCCAATTATTAGGATTAATGATAATAATACTTTCATTAATTTTTCTTAACAATAAACTTCTTTGGCCATCATATTGGGCTATGTTGCCTGTATTAGGTGCATATCTTTTTTTAATTTCTGCACATCAAGAAGGACTATTATCTAATAGTAAAATTTTGCAATTTTTAGGTAATACTTCTTATTCAATTTATTTGTGGCATTGGCCTATATTTATATGGTTTAATATGAATTTATGGTTGAGTTCATTTGAATTTATAATTTTCGCAATAGCATTATCAATTTTATTTGGTTGGGTATCTACTATAACTATAGAAAAATATTTTTTAAATATAAAAAGAAGAAATACTTCAAAACTTAAGTTAAGTATATATTTAATTTTACTATGTAGTTTACTTTTACCTGCTATCTATATTTATAAAAATAATGGAATAGAAAGTAATATAAGAACTATAAATAGTAGTGAAAAAAAAGAATTTTTAGAATATTATGAGAAGTTACATAAAAAAGGACTTTCAGAAGCTTATATGTTGAAATGTGACTTTTATGATAATGATTTAGAAAGACATAAAGCAGAAATATCAAAGGAATGTACAAATAGCAATTTAACATTAAAGGATTCTATATTCGTGTGGGGAGATAGCCATGCACAAGCTTTATCTTATGGGATAAGAAATGAGATTAAAGATAGAAAATTATTAGTTGATTTTTATCAAGTAGCTACTTCTGGATGTCCTCCAAGTTTGTCTATAAATACTAGGTCTAGTAAAATTGATAATAACTGTCAATTATCAAATGAATTTGCACTAAAAGAGATAGAAAGAATTAAACCTTCTATTGTAATAATGGCACAGTCAAATTATCATGAAGAAGTAAATTGGGAAGAAATTGCAGTTGTTTTAAAAGAAAAAGGAGTTAAAGAAATTATAGTTTTTGGACCTGTTCCTCAATATAAACCATCTTTACCATCAGTTTATGTAAGAAAAGCTTGGGAATTAAATACTGAATATATAAAAACAGGACTTGATACTAAAATACTTGATACTAATAATTT
Organism: Minisyncoccia bacterium; assembly: GCA_041730535.1. Lineage (GTDB taxonomy): Bacteria > Campylobacterota > Campylobacteria > Campylobacterales > Arcobacteraceae > Aliarcobacter. The sequence continues at coordinate 26,930 of JBGSBO010000004.1, read as the reverse complement.
AATGAGTGATAAGTATAAAAAATCAAATTTATTGCATTATGTTTCACCAATAAACGATTTTTGTAATAACGAAGGTTGTAAAGTAGTATTAAATAAAGAAAATAGAGATTTAATGTTAGTAGATTATGGGCATTTAAGTCCTAAAGGCTCTTTAATTATTGGAGATTTTTTATTTGATGAATTGTATAAAAGGAACATTTTTAAATGACTTTAATTAAAACATCAGTTTTAACAGCAATATCGACTATCATAAAAGTTATATCTGCATTTGTTATAAATAAAGTTATAGCTATTTATGTAGGTCCATCAGGACTTGCAATTGTAGGTCAATTGCAGAATTTTATGGAGTTGATAGTTACATTTTCAAATGGAGCTATAACAAATGGAATAGTTAAATATACAGCTGAATATCAAACTATACAAGAAAAACAAAAGATATTTAGTAGTAGCATTATCATAAGTTTGGTTTGTAGTTTGATAATATCTATTTTTCTTTTTGGATTTAGTGACTATTTATCAGAGCTTATTTTAAAAGATATTCAATACAGTAGTGTATTTATAGTATTTGGATTGACTGTATTTTTATTTGCTTTAAATACTGTTTTGATGAGTATTTTAAATGGTCAAAAGGAGATAAAGAAATATGTTTTAGTAAATATTGTAAGTAGTATATTTTCTCTTTTTTTTACATCATTTTTGATAATGCAACTAAATCTTATGGGTGCTTTGTATGCTCTTGTGACAAATCAATCTATTATATTTTTTGTAACACTCGCATTTGTGATAAAAAGTAATTGGTTTAAACTAGAGTATTTTAAGCAAGGAATAGATGGGGAAACTTTATCGAAGCTTGGTAAATATTCACTTATGGCTATTACAACAGCTTTAACCGTTCCTGTAAGTCATTTGATAATAAGAAACTATATAGGAGAAAATCTAGGATGGGATAGGGCAGGATACTGGCAAGGTATTTGGTATATATCTAGTATGTATCTTATGATTGTAACAACATCTTTGGGTGTCTATTATCTACCTAAACTTTCAGAAATACAGGATAACAGTGAGTTAAAAAAAGAGATATTTAATGGCTATAAAATTATTATGCCAATAGTAATTGTTATGTCTATTTTTATATTTTTATTAAAAGAATACATAATTTTGATAGCTTTTAGTGATAAGTTTATGCCTATGATGGAACTTTTTGCTTGGCAACTTACAGGAGATGTTATAAAAATAGCTTCTTGGCTCTTGGGGTACTTGATGTTAGCAAAAGCTATGACAAAAGTATTTATTTATACAGAAATTGGATTTAGTGTTTTGTTTGTGTTGCTTAGTATTTATTTTATAAATACATTTGGTCTTATTGGTATTACTTATGCGTTTAGTTTGAATTATTTTTTATATTTACTTGTTATGATATTTATTTTTAGAAAGAGGTTTCAATAGATGATAGAAGAAAAAAATTTACCTTTGGTAAGTATAGTAGTACCTTGTTACAATCATGAAAAATATGTAAAAGAAACAATAGAAAGCATAATAAACCAAACATATAAAAATATAGAACTTATAGTTATAGATGATGGTTCAAAAGATAGCTCTGTAAATGTAATACAAGAATTAGCAGATAAGTATAAATTTACTTTTATTCATCGTCCCAATAAAGGGTTATCTGCTACTCTAAATGAAGGTGTTAGCTTATCAAAGGGTAAATACTTTTCAGCTATCGCATCTGATGATGTTTTATTGCCTTCCAAAATATCTCTACTTGTAGAAAAACTTGAAAACTTAGATGAAACTTATGCAGTTGCATTTGGTGATGCTATTTTTATTGATGACGAAAATAATGAAGTTTATATAGACTACAAGACTGGAGAATATACAACATCAGACAAAGGTGGAAAGTCATTTTTAAAATATTACACAAAAGATAGAGAGTTCAACTATAAAGATGAAAATGAATTTGGGACTTATAAGACACTTTTAGGAGGTAACTACCTTCCTGCGATGTCAGCAGTTATAAAACTCGAACAAATCAAAGAAGTCGATGCTTGGACAAGTGGCAATACAATTGAAGACTGGGAAATGTGGCTAAAACTTTCTAAAAATTATAAATTCGCTTATATAGATGAACCCGTTGCACTTTATAGATGGCACGATAGTAATACTTGTAAAACTATGAAATTTGAACTAGTCAGAGATAGTATACAGTTATTAGAAGATGAAAAAGAATATGCTTTTAGTAGAGGCTATAAAAGTGTTTTTTATGCTACTTTAGTTAATTTAGTTATTCAGTTAAGAATTCACAATAAAACTATGCTATTTAAAAAACTTATTCAATATTCGATTAGTCTAAAGTTTATTTACTTATTTGTTTTAAAGTTTTTTAATAAAATAAAAAAGTCTATGTAGTATTGAAATGATAAGATTGATAAATAGAAATAGTTTGGATATGGAGTTGATATTTTTAGTAAAATATTGGGATGTAGTAGCACAACTTAAGATTGAAAGAGAGATAATTGGATGAGATATGATTAATCTTAATAAGATATTTGTTTATTTTTTTGCGTTATTGATGTTGCTTTTAATAAATGTGCCGACAGTTCATAAAGAATTTAAAATTCTTATATTGTTTGTATTGATAATAATAGTAATTTATAAATTTTTTATGAATAAATTATTAATACATAAAGATATTTTTACTTTAGCTTTTATAAGTTTAGTTTTCAGTTCTTTGTTTATTTTAAATGGGATTTTGATGTCAAATCCAGGTGCTGTTCCTTCAATGCCAGTAATAATAGTATGGCCTATTTTATACATTCTTTTGATAGCTACTAATGGCTACAATAATATTTTTATAACTTTGGAAAAAGTTTTTTTACTTTCTGCATATTTTATTCCTTTATATGGCTTATATTTTCTACTTGGTAAAGCCAATCTTATTCCTTCTTTATTATTTATAAATATTTTTCCAGAAAATGTTATGGGCGGAGTGGGACTTTATGAAGGCTCTATAGAAGTGTCTATTTTAAATCTAGCTTCAGTTTTATTTATCGCTCCTTATATGTTTGCAAATTTTTTATTAAAGAATAATATTAAAGATAAAATAGTTTATGGAGTTGCTTTATTTTTATTATTGGGAATAGTTTTTTTAAGTGGTAGACGAGCATTGCTATTGGTTGTTCTATTCTCTTTGCCATTAATACTTCTTTTAACAACATTTATAAATAATAAAAACACAAAAAAAATTATATTTATTCGAATATCTATGTTAGTGCCATATATTTTTATATTACTTTTTATTTTATTGACTATTGTTCTAAGTTATTATGAGATTAATCTCAATAAAATGTACGATGGTGTTTTAGATGGTTTAAATTTTTCCTCAAGTCTTGATCCTAGTACCATCGCTAGAACAGAACAATTTTTTGCTTTGATGGAGGGTTTTTCAAATTCACCAATTTTAGGAAATGGATTTGGTGCTGTATCTAGTGTTATAAGAAATGGTGATATGCCTTGGGCTTACGAATTAAGCTATGTTGCTTTATTGTTTCATACTGGATTGATTGGTTTAACTCTTTATCTTTTATTGATTGGTTGGATAATTATAGAGGGTTTGAAAATTTCAAACGACACCAATGCAGTCAGATATATTTTCCCCTATATAGTTGGAATGATATCTTTTCTAATAGGTAATATGTCAAATCCATATTTAATGAAGTTTGATTATTTATGGGTTATTTTTATTCCTGTTATGTATATAAATTATTATAAATTGAGAAAGAAAAAAGGATTCGAAATATAAATGAAAACATTTGACATAATAACAGTAAATTGGAATTCAGGAACTCAGATAAAAGAGTGTATAAATTCGATACAAAAAGCGGAGTTTAGTAATTGCATTTTAAATAAAATAGTAGTTGTAGATAATGACTCAAACGACAATTCTTTGCAGATAGTAGAAGATTTAAACTACGAAAAATTAGAAATTATAAAAAACAGTGATAATTTTGGTTTTGGAAAAGCATGTAATATTGGGGCTAAAAACTCTCAAAGTGATTTTATACTTTTTCTAAATCCAGATGCTATGGTCTATGAGGATACATTTAATAAACTTTTTGAGTATATAGAGAAAAATGATACTAAAGATGTAGCAGTTTATGGAGTACAACTCATCGGTGACGATAAGATAGTGCAGAGAAATTGTGCGAAAGTTCCCTCACTTAGCAATTTCATAAACCGTTCTTTAGGATTAAATAAACTAAATTCAAAATTGTTTCCATCTTATACTATGGAAAATTGGGACCACTTGGATACAAGAAAAGTCGATCAAGTTATGGGTTCATTTTTCATGATTAAAAGAGATGTCTTTGAAAAATTAAATGGTTTTGATGAGCGATTTTTTGTCTATTATGAAGAGCTAGAATTATCAAAAAGAATTAAAGATATTGGTTATAAAACTATCTTTGTTTCTGAATCGCAAGCTTACCATAAAGGGGGTGGAACTTCAGAGCAAGTAAAAGCCAAAAGACTGTTTTACAACACAAGAAGTCGCCTTATTTATGGATTTAAACACTTTGGATTTTATAAAGGTCTATTTTTGATGTTTTTTACTTTTGTTGTTGAACCTATTACGAGAGTGATATTTTCTATTTTAAAAGGACAAAGAAGTGAGATATTAGAAACTTTTAGAGGGTTTGGAATGCTTTATAAAGATACTTTTAATAGCATAAAATTAGGCTTAAAAGGTAAAGTTAAATGAAAGTTTGTGCTATAGTTGTAACTTATAACCCGAATATAAACGAGTTTAATAAATTTTTTAAAACAAATAAGTTGGAAGTTGATTATTCAATAATTGTTGATAATTCAGATGATAAAAAAAAACAAAATCAGATCTTAGGGTTTAAAAATGAATCTGATACTGAGGTTATTCAACTTTTAACAAATAAAGGTATAGCCTATGCCCAAAATATAGGGATTGATAGGGTTAAGGAGTTAGAAAATTTTGATTTTGTCTTATTTTTAGACCAAGATAGCATGCTTAATATAGGAACTGTTAATACTTATAAAGTTTTTTATAATGAATTAAGTTTAAAGTACAATATTGCTGCCTTAGGTATAGGAACTACAGATTCAGATATGAATAGTGAATTATATATGGAAGTAAATCAAATTATAAGTTCAGGTACTTTTAGTCCTATTTCTTGTTTTCAAGAGATAGGTGTATTTGATGAAGACTTGTTTATAGATTTTGTTGAGTATGATTGGTGTTGGAGAGCAAAGAAAAATAAATATAAAATTTTTTCAATAAATAGTATTAAGTTAATTCATAAACATGGAGACGGAAAAATAAATATATTAGGATTTAAAATGGTAAATCCAACCCCAATTAGGCATTACTATCAATATAGAAATTTATTATATATGTTAACTACTTCACATGTACCTATTTTGTGGAAGTTGAAAATGTTTTTTAAAACTATCATAAAAACACCATTATACATTGTAATACTAAATAAAAAAAAACAAAGAATAAAGTTTATTTACAGTGGTATTAGAGATTTTATTTTAAATAAAAAGGGTAAATTTGAATAAAAAAATATTATTTATAGTAAATGTAGATTGGTTTTTTATATCCCATAGATTACCTTTAGCAATAGAGGCTTTGACAAAAGGTTATGAAGTTCATATTGCTTGTGGAATAAGTGATAAAAAAGAGCATTTAGAAAACCTAGGATTAAAAGTACATCCTTTAAATATTTCACGAAGTGGAACAGGTATAAAAGATGAGTTAAAAGCTTTTGTAGAAATATATAAAATATTAAAAAAAATAGCTCCTGATATAGCTCACTTTGTGACTATAAAACCTGTCCTTTATGGGGGAATTGCTTCCAGATTTTTAGGAAGTTTTAGAAAAGTTTTTGCCATATCAGGTTTAGGATTTGTTTTTGTGGCTCAGACACTTAAAGCAAAAATAGTAAGAACAATAGTTAAATCTATGTATAAAATTGCCCTTGGTGGAAAAAACTCTCATGTTATTGTACAAAATCCAGAAGATAAAAAAGTAATATTAAGTTTTAATGTAACAGATAATGAAAATATAACTTTGATAAAAGGTTCAGGAGTAGATTTAGAGCAATATACTTATAAAATATCTGAAAATAATGTCCCAAAAATAGTAATGGCATCAAGACTACTAAAAGAAAAAGGAGTTTTTGAGTTTGTAACAGCAGCGGAAATATTAGAAAATAAAAATTTAAAAGTAGAATTTGAATTGTATGGGGAAATAGACGAAGGGAATCCTAATTCCTTAACAAAAAATGATTTAGATAGGATTTCAAAAATTTCAAATCTAAAAATCAAAGGCTTTAGTAATAATATAAAATCTGTTTTCCAAGAATCTGATATTGTAGTTTTACCTTCATACTATGGAGAAGGATTACCAAAAGTTCTTATCGAAGCGGCAGCTTGTGGAAGAGCTATAATAACAACTAATATGCCCGGATGTCAAGATACTATAATAGAAAATAAAACTGGTTTATTTTGTGAAGTAAAAAATTCAAAATCTTTGGCTGAACAAATAGAAAAATTGATACTAAATAATGAGCTAAGAAATGATATGGGAAAAGCAGGAAGAGAACTTGCTGAGAAAGAGTTTGATATAAATAAAGTAGTTGACAAACATTTTGAAATATATGAAGGTAAGTCATGAATAAACTCTTAATCACAGGCTCAAATGGCTTCGTAGGAAGCTATTTTATAAATAAATATAAAAATAAATACGATATAAAAACTTTTAGTTTTCTAAAAGATGATATAAATATTTTAGATTGTAAAGATATAGATATAGTTTTTCATCTTTCAGCATTAGTTCATCAAATGGGTGGAGCGAGTGCGGATGAATATGAAAAAATAAATGTAACTCAAACTTTAGAATTAGCCCAAAAAGCAAAAGCAAGTGGAGTTAAACACTTTGTTTTTATGAGTACAGTAAAAGTATATGGGGAAGAAACTCTAAATAAATATAGTGAGAATACTAATTGTAATCCAGAAGATGATTATGGAAAAAGTAAACTAAAAGCAGAAAAACTACTTTTAGAATTAGAATCTGATGATTTCAATGTAAGTATCATAAGAACTCCTATAATTTATGGGCATGGTGTAAAAGCAAATATCAAAAATCTTGTAAATTTAGTAAATAAAGTTCCTATTTTACCATTTGGAAACATACCAAACAAAAGAAGTATGGTATATATAGGAAACCTTTGTCATTTGGTTGATGAAATCATAAATCAAAAACAAAACGGGGTATTTTTAGCTTCAGATGATGAACCTCTTAGCACTTCAAAACTTATTAAGCTAATAGCAAAAAATCTTGATAAAAAAATATATCTTATAAAAATACCATTTTTTGAAAGCTTATTAAAGCTAGTTAAACCATCATTTCACAAAAGACTTTATGGAAGTTTGGAAGTGGATAATACTCTCACAAAAGAGAAACTAAATTTATCAAATCCATATAGTGTAGAAGATGGAATTAGGCTGATGATAAAAGGTGAGAATATCTAGGACCTTTGTTCAAAAGTATGTTAAAATATATTAAATTATTAAGGAGAACATCCGTGGCGTATATATATAAAGATGGAAAAGCAGTTTTGTATTCTACAAATGATGTAAAAATTCCTAAACGAATTATCGCAAAAGTAGATTCAAACAAAGATGTAAAGCAAATCATTGAAACAGCTATAAAGAGTGTAAAAAAGGCAAATGTAAAATATGCTTTTTGAACTAAAAAAGTTTACTAATGTAGCCTTAGGTTTAAAGTCTGTTAATCTTACAAAAGATGAAAGACAGAAACAATTTATAAAACTTTTATCAAAAAGTTGTCAAAAAGGTGATACTGTAGTGTATTGTTTGACTTTTGATGATGAAATATATGGTTTTGTAGGACTTGGAACAACTAAAATAGATAATATCCCTTGCGTAAATATAGATTATATCCATGTGGTAGAAAAATATAGAAAAATCACATATAGTGATTTAGATAATCAAAAAATATCTGAATATTTAATCTCTTTTTGCTTATCTCTTAGTTTTAAATTTAAAAATAATATTGGTTTTAGATGGTTGGTATTAACTCCTGATAATAATGAACTTGAAAAATTTTATGTTGAATCTTTCAAATTTATCAAATACAAAGCTAAAAAAGAAAAAATCATATATCTTTTTATTGCTATATAAAAATATCATCAATAATTTAGGCTGATGATAAAGGACTAAAATATATTATTGACAATAAAAATACAAAGTTGTATAATCATCAAAAAGACAACCAAGGATACAAAATGACAATGAAAATTGGAATAAGAGATCTTGTACGAAATTCAAATATATTAGATGGTTATGATTATCTTGAGGTAGAAGATAAAAAAACCCATGAATACAAAGGTCTTTTTGTATCTCCCAAATATGCAGACGAATTTAAAGCTTTTTTAGAAGAAAAAATATCTAAAGAGATGAAAGAAAAACTTGATGAGATAGAAAAGTTTGCAGGTAGTGTTCATATTGAAGATAGATTTGTTCATCTTAGTGATAAACAAATAAGAGAACAAATAGGGCAAGAAAAATATGGGAAATAAGTTAGTTTTTTTAGATGCAAATATTTTACTTGATATTATAGGAGCAAACAGACCCGAACATCATGAAGCAAAAGAATTATGGAAAATGTTAACTATTCAAAACTATAAAATATCTATAAGTGAAGATATTTTGACAAATGTATATTATATATCTAAAGAAAAAGATAAGGTTTTAGAATTTTTTAAAGTAATTCAAAATAGATGGTTGATATTTCCTTTTGGAAAAGAAGTGATAAAAAGTGGTATTGAATTAGCAATTGAAAAAAACATAGATTTAGAAGATATTTTGCAATGTCTTTGTGCTAAAGAAAATGGCTGCGGCTATTTGATAACAAATGATAAAATTTTTTATGATTGTGGTATCAAAATTATGACAACAAAAGAGTTTATTGAGCATGAGATATAATGTATAAATTTTTATGTAAAGATATAAAAATTTTAACTAGTGAAGAATTTTATAAGAAATACAATTTATTATAATGAACTGTATTGTATAATGTACAAAATAATGTAAGGAATAAATATGCAAGTAGTAAGTATGACAGAAGCTAGAAATAATTTTAAAGCAATATTTGATGCTGTTTATAATGATAATGATGAAGTGATTATTCATAGAAAAGGTAAAGAAAATGTTGTAGTAATACCTTTTAGTGAATACAATTCTATAAAAGAAACAAACTATTTATTAAGCAATAAGAATAATGCAAAAAATTTACAAGAATCTATAAAACAATTAAGAGAAGGTAAATTTACTCAAAAAGAGTTAATTGAATGAATTTAATATTTTCAGATAAAGCTTGGGAAGAATATATGTATTGGCAAAACACAGATAAACAGATTTTAAAAAAAATCAATCAACTAATAAAAGATATAAAAAGAGAACCATTTGAGGGTATTGGTAAACCAGAACCATTAAAATATGAATTAAGTGGTTTTTGGTCGAGAAGAATAAGTGATGAACATAGATTGGTATATGAAGTTAGTGAAAGTTATATTGCTATAGTATCTTGCAGGTTTCACTACTAATGGTTTACTTAATCTTATTCTTAATCTCGTTTTCATTCACATATTTCATAAAAAATTATATGATTAAAAAATCTTTGGTTGCCTCGGTAAATGAAAGAAGCTCACATACAACTCCAACTCCTCATGGTGGAGGAATTGCACTTTGTCTTACTTGGTTTATAGGTTTAGTTTATCTCTATTTTATTGGTGAAATAGAGCCTAGTTTATTTTATGCTTTACTTTTTGGTGCTATTATAAGTATCGTTAGTTTTTTTGATGATATTTATGAATTAAGCCCTAAATTAAGGCTTATAATCCAAGCTACAGTTGCAATTGGTGGATTATATTTTTTAGGTGGATTTGAAACTTTTACTTTTGGTATTTTTGATATTTCAAATCCTATTTTGACAAATGTTTTTGCATTTTTTATGATAATTTGGTTTATAAATCTTTACAATTTTTTAGATGGAATAAATGGTTATGCAGGAAGTGAAGCAGTGTTTTTAGCACTTGCAGGTTTTGTTTTATTTGGTGGAAATCACTTTTTGGTTTTAGCTGTTGCAGTTTTAGGATTTTTATATTGGAACTGGAACAAAGCAAAAATATTTATGGGAGATGTTGGAAGTACACTTTTAGGATACAACATCGCTATTTTTACTATTTATTATGCAAATCAAGAAGCGACTAATTTTTGGATATGGATAATATTATTTGGTCTTTTTTGGTTTGATGCAACTTTGACGTTAATAAGAAGAAAATTAAATAAAGAAAAATTATCTCAAGCACATAAAAAACACGCCTATCAAAGACTTACTCAAAGCGGTTGGAGTCATTTTAAAGTTACAAATTATTCGATTGGCATAAATCTTATTTTATTTGGTATTGTTTATTTTGTATCAAATATTTTTATAGCTTTTGTTTTTGCTTTGATACTTTTGATTTTAACAATGAAATTTGTTGATAGTAAAAAAGCATTTGAATGAAATATATCTATGATATAATCAATACTAAAAATTATTATTTAATGTAGGTGTATTATGCGAGAGAATGACACAAAACTAATTTTAGAAAAAAGATTTGAAAATTGTCAAAACACTATGAAGCATTAAAAGATTATAAACTTTTAATAGATCAAATTTTATTGAATAAAAATATATATGAACAATTTATATTTAATACTTTAAAACCTGAAGAAAAAGCAATATTAGATGCTTATTTAAAAAGATTTAGTTCTATACAAGATTTTTTAGGAGCGAAAATATTTTCTTTACTTCTTGATGTAGCAGGAATTAATAGTTCAAAAATGAGTGAAGTATTGTATTACATAGAAAAAGAAGAGATTATTGATAGCCTTGAAAACTGGATTGAATTAAGAGAAGTTAGAAATGAATTAGAACATGATTATCCAGAAGAGTTAGAAGAGGCATTGATGGATTTAAAATTTTGTATTGATAGTTTTGAAAAACTTGAAAGTTACTATTTTAATTCTTTAAAATTCGCAAATAAGTATTTAAAATGAGACTAGAAAAAATAATTATAGATAAAATAAAAGAGGCTATTTATGATAGTTTTGGAAATGTAAATATTTATCTTTTTGGAAGTAGAACAGATGATATGAAAAAAGAGCTATATTAATATGAAATACTCAAGACTTGAAATTAAAGACGTAATTCTTTGTGAACCCAAAGTTAATAACGATAATCGTGGATTTGTATATGAATCTTATAAAAAAGAGACCTTTGATAACTTTTTAGGCTTTGAAGTTAATTTTTGTCAAGATAATGTTTTATATAACAATTATGGTGTTATCAGAGGTTTGCATACAAATACACCAAATTTTTCTCAATCAAAACTAATTAGTGTTTTAAGTGGTAAAATACTTGATGTTGCCGTTGATTTTAGAGCAGGAAGTCCTACTTTTGGAAAATCAATAGGTGTGGAATTAAGTAGCGAAAATAAAAAACAATTGTTTGTTCCAAAAGGTTTTTTACATGGGTTTTCAGTTTTAAGTGAAGATGCCATTGTTTTAATAAAAATTGATAGATATTTTGCATCAGGTGAGAGTATTGGTATTAAATATGACGATGAAAATTTAGCTATTGATTGGAAAATTCCAAAAGACTTAGAAATACTCTCAGAAGGTGATAAAAGATTATCAAATTTCAATAGTTTTTCATCACCATTTAACTATAATATTAAACTTTATTAAATAAGGATTATTTTGTTATTAACTCCATCTCCACTAAAAAGAATCTTATTCTTTCTATTAAGTGATACTTTAATATCCCTTTTTACTTTGTATTTTGCATATAATCTAAGATTTAATTTTCAAATACCAACAAATTTTATAGATAATTTTTTCTTAATTTTTATATTTTTGCTTTTATTAAAAATAGCAGTATTTGTTTATTTTAGACTTTATAGAACGGCTTGGAGATTCTTTTCTTTATGTGAAGTAAAAAAGATTTTAATTGCACATGTAATGGTTTATGGTATATTTTTTATTATATTTTTATTATTTAAAGAACAACTTTCGCCACTTGCTAGAAGTATTATCATAATAGATTTTTTATTATCTTTGGTATTTATTTCGATTCTTAGGCTTTCAAAAAGAATTATTTTAGAAAGTAGTAAAAATACAAAATATAAAAATACTTTGATTATTGGTGCGAATTCTTCTATAAATAGTTTATTACATGATAAAAAAAATTTAGAATATACTCCTGTAGCAATTATTGATGGAAGTGAATTGCTTATAGGAACTTATATTTTAAACCTAAAAGTGTATAAATTCGAAGATTTAAAAAAAGTTATAAAAACAAAAAGTATAGAATCTGTAATAATTGCAAAAGATTATTCTCAAAAAAGATTAGTGGAGATATATGAGGTTTTAAGTGAACTTGAAATAAACGATATAAAAATAATCAATACTTTATCTTCTAATGATAGAAAAGAATTAAAAGATATAGGAGTTGAAGATTTATTAGCACGTCATCCAAAAGATTTAGATAAGGGAAAAATCCAAAACTTTATCAAAGACAAAATAGTCCTAATCACAGGTGCAGGAGGAAGTATTGGAAGTGAAATAAGTAGACAATGTAATATTTTTGGTGCAAAACAACTTATTTTACTTGATCATAGTGAATTTAATTTATATCAAATAACAGAAGAGTTAAAAGACGCAAATATAGTTTCTGTTATGCAAACAGTTAGAAAAACTGAATTTTTAGAAAAAACTTTTGAAAAATATAGACCCCAAATAGTAATTCATGCAGCAGCATATAAACATGTACCATTAGTAGAAGATAATATTTTAGAAGGAATTTCAAATAATATTATTGGAACTAAAAACTGTATTGATATATCAATAAAATATGGTGTAGAAAAATTTGTTTTGATTTCTACTGATAAAGCAGTTCGTCCTACAAATGTAATGGGGACAACAAAAAGAATTTGTGAATTATATGCTCAAAACGTTAAAAGTGAAAAAACTGAGATTGTAGCCGTTAGATTTGGAAATGTTTTAGGAAGTAGTGGAAGTGTAATTCCAAAGTTTAAATCACAAATTGAGTTAGGAAAAAATATTACAGTTACTCATCCTGATATTACAAGATATTTTATGCTAATTCCAGAAGCCTGTGAACTCGTGTTACAAGCTGCAAGTATTGGAAAAGGTGGAGAAATTTTTATACTTGATATGGGAGAACCCATTAAAATTGTTGATTTAGCTAAAAAAATGATTGAATTAAGTGGTAGAGATGATATTTCAATAGAATTCTGTGGATTAAGACCTGGCGAAAAGCTGTACGAAGAGTTACTTATTAATGATAGTGATAAAAATACAGATTATGAGTCGATTACTGTTGCAAATCCTACATATTTTGATATTGATGATTTAAACCAAAAAATAAATGAATTATTAGTTTGTGAAGATAAAATTTCAAAATTAAAGGAAATAGTTCCAGAATTTAATCATCAACTTAATAATTAATAATCTTATTTTAAGAAATAATAATTTATAATTTTTTATCTTATTATAAAGGCTTGTTTATGAAATCTGCATTTTCTCTTTTAGAATTGATTTTCGCAATTGTTATTTTGGGTATTGTTGCTTCTTTTGCTGTTCCTAAGTATATGGATACTAAAGATAGCGCTTTAGTTTCTACTTTAAAAAGAGATGTTACTACAGCTATTTCTTCTATACAAAGTTATTATTTATTAAATCAAAAGATTACAAAAATAAGTGATGCTATGAGTGTAAATAGTACAAATTGGACTTCAACGGATACAAAGATTAGTGATAAAAATGCTTGTTTATCATTAGAGATAATAACAGCAGATACAGGGAGTAAAACTCTAGTTTTAACGATGGATGATAAAAACACAAATAATATTTGTGTGAAATTAATAGCTTCTGGATTAGCTACGACTACTTATGAATTGTATTGATATATTATTCTTTTTTTCTAACTCTTAAAAAAGAAGCAAACTTTGGTTTTGCATTTTTTGTAAAACCATAGTATTTAAAAGTTACGATATCTCCTGTTTTAGGTGGATTCAGTCTTTCATTATCTGAAAATCCACCTCCTAAATTGAAAATCACATTATTTTCTATCTTCACTTTTAAGCTTTTGAATTTATTATCTTTATAATTATGTCCTATTATTTCCCCTTCCATATCTTCAAATTTTTTTACTTTTAAAATCTCCTCACTTCTTCCTGCAAAATAGTTTATATTTGGATTTTTTATTATTATTCCTTCAGCTTTTTTATTTAGTAACTCTTGTAAATATGATTCTAAATGTTCTTGATTTTCACATATAATTTGTGGAATAATTTTTATATAATTATTTGGATTTTTATTTAGATAATTTTTTATTATTGATAATCTTTCTTCAAAATTACCTTTGCTATTTGGTACTTCGAAGATATTATATGTTAATTCTTTCCATTTTGAAGATGGATTTATATCTAATACTATGTTTTGTATATTTTCAAAATCATCTCTTTTACTCCATAATTCACCGTCTAGTTCAAATTTTGGGAATTCTTTTAAAAACCAAGAAGGAGCATAAATCTTATTTCCATTTTTAGTATATAAATCTTTTCCATTCCAATAAGCTCTTATTCCATCAAGTTTTTCACTCATAAACCAATCTTTTATTTCATGTTTTTGTTTATCATAAATTTTTGGTTTTTGAAGTTCAAGGGAATATAGATTTATAATAATAAGCAATAGTAGAATATAGCGCACAACTAGCCTTTAATAATTTTATTGATTATATTTAATTTATTCTTAAATATTTTAAAAACATCATAAAATCATAATAATTATTTAGATAGAATAATTTACTTTTGTAAGTAAAGGATAAAGGACTTAATTTGAGTGAGAATAAGATGTTAAATGAAAATGATAAAAAAATATTATTAGATTCAATTAGAAGTATTAATGATTTTCCAAAAGCTGGGATTATTTTCAAAGATATTACAACTTTATTAAATAACAAAGATGCATTTAAACTTTTGATGGATCATTTAGAAGATAGATATAAATCATATAATCTTGATTATATTGCTGGAATTGACTCACGTGGTTTTATATTTGGAGCCGCACTTGCTGATAGATTAGGAGTTGGTTTTGTTCCTGTTCGAAAAAAAGGAAAATTACCTAGTACAACTGTATGTGAAAAATATGAATTAGAATATGGCTTTGATGAAGTGGAACTTCATCTTGATGCTTTTAATAATCAAAAAAATGTAAATGTTTTATTAATTGATGATATTATTGTAAGTGGTGGAACTGCATTTGCAGCTGCTACTTTGATAAAAAAACTAGATGTAAATTTAGTTGAAATGTGTTTTTTAATGAATATACATATTTTAAATGGTGCAAAAAAACTAGAAGAAGTTGCACCTGTGTATTCTGTATTAGAAATTTAATATAAAAGAGAAAGATAAATGAGTAATTATATTCCAAAACCAAGTATATTTGATCCAGATGAAAAGGGTCAATTTGGTATTTTTGGTGGTCAGTATGTACCTGAAACTTTAATGCCAGTTTTAAAAGAATTAGAAATAGAATATAAGAAATATAGATTTGATAAAGAATTCTGGGCTGATGTTAATTATCTATTAAAAGATTATGTAGGTCGAGAAAATCCTTTATATCTTGCTAAAAACATAAGTGATGAAATAGGTGCAAAAGTATATTTAAAAAGAGAAGACTTGAACCACACAGGCGCTCATAAAATAAATAATGTAATAGCTCAAGGATTACTTGCAAAAAAACTTGGTAAAACAAAAGTAATAGCAGAAACAGGAGCAGGGCAACATGGCGTTGCAACTGCTACAATTGCAGCACTTATGGGTTTAGAATGTACTATTTTTATGGGTGCAAAAGATGTTGAAAGACAAGAGCTAAATGTATTTAGAATGAAACTTTTAGGAGCAAAAGTAATTGCTGTTCAAAGTGGAAGTAAAACTCTAAAAGATGCTATGAATGATGCTATTAGATATTGGGTTACAAATGCACGTGACACTTTTTATATAATTGGAACAGTTGCAGGGCCTCATCCATATCCTATGATGGTGCGAGATTTTCAAGCTGTTATTGGTTTTGAAGCTAGAAAACAAATCTTAGAAAAAGAAGGAAGACTTCCTGATTATGTGGTAGCTTGTATTGGTGGTGGATCAAACGCTATTGGTATGTTTTCACACTTCTTAGAAGATTCTAGTGTAACATGTATTGGAATTGAAGCTGGTGGTTTAGGACTTGATACTGATAAACATGGATGTTCACTTGAAAAAGGAAGCCCAGGAGTTTTACATGGTCAATGTTCATATTTACTTCAAGATGAAGATGGACAAGTAATTGAAGCACATTCATTTAGTGCTGGACTTGATTATCCAGGAATTGGTCCTGAACATTCTTTCCATAAAGATAATAAAACAGTTTCTTATGACTCAATAACTGATAAAGAGGCTCTTGATGCTTTTGTATGGTTAAGCAGACGTGAGGGAATAATCCCAGCTTTTGAATCAGCTCATGCAATTGCATATTTAAAAAAAGCAAAAGATAAATTAAAAGATAAAATTGTTATTATAAATTTATCAGGTCGTGGTGATAAAGATATGGTACAAGCAAAGAGTTTATTGAAATTTGATGAGTAAGGAGAGTTATGAAAGAACTTTTTAGAAAAATTCAGCCTTATTCTGGAAAAATATTTGCATTTTTAATAGTGATATTTTTTTCATTTTTAGCATACAATTTATATTATGCCCCCGTTGATGGACTTGAAGAAAAGTTTGTTTATTTATTGAAAAAACATGGATATATTATACTTTTTGCATGGGGAATACTTGAAGGGGAAGCTGGACTTATAATGGCTGGGTTATTATCTCATTCGGGTCATATGAATTTATATATCGCAATATTTGTAGCTGGACTTGGTGGATTTGTGGGTGATCAGATTTATTTTTATATCGGAAGATTTAATAAAGATTATGTACATAAAAAGTTTAAAGGGCAAAGAAGAAAGTTTGCTTTTGCACATCTTTTGTTACAAAAATATGGCTGGCCCATAATTTTTGCTCAAAGATATATGTATGGAATGAGAACAATAATTCCTATTTCTATAGGACTTACAAGATATGATGCTAAGATGTTTGCATTTATAAATCTTATATCAGCTTGGGTTTGGGCGGCATTGACTATTGTTCCTGTTTGGTATTTTGGTAATGAGATTTTAATAGTTTTAGATTGGGTAAAAGACCATTGGTATTTTGCACTTCCAATTGGACTTATTTTTGGTGGAACTATAATATATTATTTTAATAAAGCTACAAAAAAAGTAGATAAAAAAGGTGAAAAAGATGAAGATTAATTTAGTAGAAAAAAGTGCGCAAACATCTAATAATGATGTTGAAATAATTTTTGTAAAATCTATTGATGGATTAGAAGATATTGAGATTTTAGAGATACTTGATTTTAAAGCAAAAGATGAATCTTGTGTTTTATTAGCAGAATCAAAAAAGATTTATGTGGGATATGAAGAAAATGATTATGATTCAATTGCAATTGCAAGTGCAACTGCAATTAGAAAACTTCAATCAACAAAATTTAAAAATGCAAAAATAAATCTTTGTGAAGTTTTAGAAAATAACCTAAAAGCTCTTGTTGAAGGTGCTTTACTTGGTGAGTATAAATTTACAGATTATAAATCTGATAAAGAAAAAAGAAAAATTGAATTAGAATTAATTGTAAACGAAAAAACTCCTAACTTAGAGAAAATTTTAAGAGAATCAAAAATTATTTCAAAAGCTGTAAACAAAACTAGAACAATGGTAAATACAGCACCTGCTGATTTTTATCCATCTGTAATGGCTGATATTGCACAAAAATTAGCAAAAGATGCAAATATTTCTTGTGAAGTTCACGGTGAAAAATATTTAGAAAAAAACAAAATGATGGCAATGCATAGTGTTGGACGAGCTTCAATTCATGAATCAAAGTTAATTCATTTATCATATAAACCAAAAAATGCAACTAAAAAAATAGTTTTAGTTGGAAAAGGTTTAACGTATGATTCAGGTGGATTATCTTTAAAACCTGCTGATTTTATGGTTACAATGAAAGCTGATAAATCAGGTGGTTGTGCTGTTATGTCAACACTTTGGGCAATTGCTAAACTTGAACTTCCTTTTGAAGTACATGGAATTGTGGGTGCGGTTGAAAATATGATTGGTGGAAATGCTTATAAACCTGATGATATTTTAAAAGCAAAAAATGGAAAAACAATAGAAGTGCGAAATACAGATGCAGAGGGAAGACTTGTTCTTGCTGATTGTTTATGTTATGCACAAGATGAGATAAAAGATTTTGATTATATCTTTGATTATGCAACATTAACAGGCGCTTGTGTGGTAGGTGTTGGTGAATACACAACTGGAATTATGGGAAATAATGAAATACTAAAAAGAAATGCGGTTTTATCTGCTTTAAAATCAGGTGAATATGCAACAACTTTGGATTTTAATAGATTTCTAAAAAAAGCTATAAAATCAGAAATTGCTGATATTTGTAATATCGCAAGTACTAGATATGGTGGAGCAATTACAGCTGGAATGTTTTTAGATAATTTTATTTATGATGAAAATAAAGAAAAATGGATACATTTTGATATAGCAGGACCTGCATTTGTTGAAAAAGTATGGGGATATAATCCTCATGGAGCAAGTGGAACAGGTGTTAGAATGACTATTAAATTTTTACAAAACCTAATGGATTAAACTATAATTTAATTCTTCTTTGACACTTCATTTTTAAAAGGTAGTAAATTTTTATTTACTACCTTTTTTTATTTTAGAACTTAAAAACTCTCTTTCTTTTCTTATTCAAGAATCTAAAACATAATTATCAAATTTTATTGATTAATGTCAATGATAATTAATATCATTTTCAGTATACTTCAAAAAAAATTAAATTGGATTATAAAAAATGAACTTTTTCATAAAAATCGTTAAAGACTTCCCTTCCTATTTATGGAGTGGTTGGGGTGCAATAGCATCTATATTTTTATTTCTTGCATTTTGGGATTTGGGAAATCAAATATATGGAAATCTTATATTACCAAGTCCAAAAGAGACTTTCTCAACACTTTTTGAAATGCTAAAAGATGAAAATATGATAAATGAAATATTAATTACTACAAAAAGAGCAGTTATTGGTTTTTCTATTTCTTTGGTTTTTGGAACTTTATTAGGTTTACTTTCAGGGCTTTTTTTAACAACTTCTATGATGAGCAGACCAATTGTGACTATTCTTATGGGAATGCCTCCAATTGCGTGGATAGTTTTAGCAATGATTTGGTTTGGTATGGGAGATATGACTGTTATTTTTACTGTAATTGTGGCTTCTTTTCCAATCATCTTTATAGGTGCATTACAAGGAACACGAACACTTGAAGGTGATTTAAAAGAAATGGCTGATTCTTTTCATCTTAGTTTTAAAATGAAATTATTTGACTTATATTTTCCTCATATTTTCTCTTATATTTTTCCAGCTTGGATTGGTGCTTTAGGAATGGCTTGGAAGATTGTAGTTATGGCTGAGTTATTATCTGCAAATGATGGTATAGGTTCAGCTCTTGCAATTGCTCGAAGTCAACTTGATACCCCTGTTGCTTTAGCTTTAGTTGTAATTATGATAGGAACTTTACTTTTAATTGAATACATTATTTTAGAACCTATAAAAAGAGAGGTTGAGTCATGGAGATAACAGATTTAAAAGAACCAATAGAACAGTTAATAGTTCAAAATGTTTCTCACTCTTTTGGATTTAGTGATATTTTAAAAGATATAAATTTTACTTTAGAAAAAGGAAAAGTTATTTCAATAGTTGGTCCAAGTGGTGGAGGAAAAACTACTTTACTTCATCTTTGTGCAAAACTTTTGAAGCTAGAAACTGGAAAAATAAAAAATAGTTTTAAAAGCTCATCTTTTGCTTTTCAAGAAGCAAGATTACTTCCATGGAAAAATGTGATTGATAATATCGCTTTAGGATTAAAAGCAAAAGGTGTATCAAAAGAAAAAAGAGAAGAAGAAGCAAAAGATATTGCTTTAAAATTTGGTTTAGAAAAAGATGATTTTCATAAGTTCCCAAAAGATTTAAGTGGGGGAATGAAACAAAGGGTTTCCTTTGCAAGGGCTCTTGTGATAAATCCATCTTTACTTTTTTTGGATGAGCCATTTTCTGCTTTGGATATTGGGCTTAAAAAAGAGTTACAAACTTTACTTATAAATACTATTGAAGAAACAAAACTAAGCGTACTTTTTATCACCCATGATTTGATGGAAGCTATAAAATTAAGTGATGAAATACTTGTTTTAAAAGCTGAACCGGTAGGGCATATTATTAAAAAATTTACTTATGATTTACCAAAAAGTTTAAGAGATAATGCTTTTGTATACGAACAAACAGCAAAAATTTTAAGTGATGAAACTATTATAAATACATTTGAATTGGAATTAAAATGATAGAAGAAACAAAAAAACAATACGCAACAAATCACTATACACACTATCCAAAAGGTGAATATCCTTCATATTTAGCATATGGATTTAGGCCTATATTTTTACTTTTGGCTCCTTATATTGTGATTTCTATTATTTTATGGTCATTTTCTTTTGCTGGATATATTTCTCTTTCTTTTATACAAGATAATTTAAGTTGGCATATGTATGAAATGATTTTTGGAATTGGAAGTGCTGGAATTGTGGCTTTTTTTCTAACAGGTGCTCCTGAATTATTTCCAGGAACTGTTCCTGTTGTTGGAAGAAAATTGGCATTTATTGCTCTTTTATGGCTTTCAGGAAGAGTTGGGTTTTGGTTTATGGATTATTTGAGTGTTTATTTTGTAGCTCTTGTGAATCTTTCTTTACTTATTTATATTACTGCACTTGTAATAAAACCACTTTTTGCTGATGTTACAAAAAGACATATTTCACTTGGTTTTTCATTGATTTCACTGATTATTGCTCAAGGTTTATTTTTTGCAAGTGTAGCAAAGATGATTCCTTTTGATAGCCACGCTGTTATGCTTTTATCTCTTGGATTATTTATGGTTCTTATATTATTAGCTCTTAGAAGAGTAAATATGGAAGCAATCAATGAGTTATTAGAACATGAGGGAATTGATGAGACTTTTTATGCACGATCTCCTAGATATAATCTTGCCATTTTTTGTGTAAGTCTTTATACACTTGTGGAGTTTTTTTATCCACAGAATCTTATTTTAGCATATTTAGCACTTGCAAGTGCTGCTGCTATTTTAAATATTCTAAATGATTTTATTTTAAAAGATAACAATATTTTATTTAAACCTTTTATTATTTATCTAATGAGTATTTTAATTTTAATGGCTTTAGGATATGGGTTTTTAGGTTTTGATTATTTGAATGATGAAATTTACGCCTTAAATCATTTTAGACATTTATTAACATCAGGTGTTTTTGGAATGGTATTTTATGTGGTAATGATAGTTATTTCTACAGTTCATACAGGAAGAGCTCTTTTTACAAATATTTGGTTGACTTTAGGATTTATTTTAATTATTTTATCAACAATAATTAGAAGTTTTATTGCATTTTATCCTGATTTTACAATGATGGCATATATTGTATCGTCTATTTTATGGGCTATTCCTTTCATAATTTATATGAAAATATTTTTTCCATATTTGCTTAATAAAAGAGCAGATGGAATACCTGGTTAAAACAAAATTTAATTATACAAAGGAGTATATATGAAACAATTATTAACGATTTTATTTATGGCTATTTCATTGTTTTCAAGTGAAATAAAAGAGCAAATAACAATAAAAGTAGCAGGTTCATTTGCAAGTGTATCTCATCCGATTATTTTGATGCAAAAAAATCAAGCTCTAAAAGATATGGGAATAAATATAGAATTTGTTCTTTGGAAAAATCCAGATGAACTAAGAGCTTTGATTTTAAATGGAGATATAAATTTTATAGCACTTCCAACAAATGTAGCTGCAAATTTATATAACAAAGGTGTAGATATTAAACTGTTAAATGTATCTATTTGGGGAATATTAGGAATGATAAGCAGGGATCCTAGTCTTAAATCATTAAAAGATTTTAAAGGAAAAGAAATAGCTGTTCCATTTAGAGCTGATATGCCTGATATTGTTTTCAAAGAATTGATAAAAAAACACGGTCTTGACCCACAAAAAGATTTTAATCTAAGATATGTTTCAAGCCCAATAGATGCTATGCAAATGTTGATTTTAAGAAGAGTTGACCATGCACTTTTAGCAGAACCTGCCATTTCTATAGCTTTGAGAAAAACAAAATCTTTTCCAATAAGCGTAGTAGCACCTGATTTATATAGAAGTGTGGATTTACAAAAAGAGTGGGGTGAATTATTTCAAACAAAAGCTAAATTACCACAAGCAGGAATTGCTTATATAGGAGATACAAAAGGAAAAGAAGAGTTAATAAATAGATTTTTACAAGAGTATTCAAAAGCCCTTGATTGGTATAAACAAAATCCAGCTGAGGCTTCTCGTGTAGTTGTAAAAGAACTTCCCATGTTGGAAGAACAAGGACTTGCTGATTCAATTGAACATGTTTCATTTGAAAGTGTAAATGCAATTGATGCAAAAGAGGAGTTGGAGTTTTTCTTTAATATTTTAAAAAATAGTGAAGCAAAATCAATAGGTGGGAAAATCCCTGATTCAAATTTATATTATAAATAAGGAAAAAAAATGAAAAAATTAGTCTTGCTTTCAACAATTACGAGTTTTATTTTAGTTCAAAATAGCTTTGCAAATACAACTTTAGACGATGTAACTGTAACAACTGCCACAAAAACTGAGAAATCAATTGATGGGGTTAGTGCTTCTATTCTTGTTATAACGCAAAAAGATATAGAGAAAATCTCAGCATCAACACTTAAAGATGTATTTGAAAAAATACCTTCAATAAATGCTCAATTTGGAAGATTCCCACATCCAAGTTCCGCTTCAAAAGCCTCTGTTTCTATAAGAGGTGCAGGAGCTAATGAAACTTTGATT
This sequence comes from Minisyncoccia bacterium, assembly GCA_041730535.1. Classification (GTDB taxonomy): domain Bacteria; phylum Campylobacterota; class Campylobacteria; order Campylobacterales; family Arcobacteraceae; genus Aliarcobacter. Next base: position 3,691 of record JBGSBO010000004.1, on the reverse strand, counting down.
TTAATTGATGGGAAAAGATTATCAGGTGAAACAGAAGGACCTTATGAATTAAATAGAATTCCCGCATCTATGATTGAGAGAATTGAGATTGTAAAAGGTTCAATGTCAACACTTTATGGTTCAGATGCAATTGGTGGAGTTATAAATATCATTACTAAAAAAATAGATAAAAATAGCTCAACAATTGATGTTAAATATGGACAAAATGGACATAGTGAAGCAAAAGAAAAAAATATCAATTTTACGACACGTGGAGTGCAAGATAATATTAGATATAAACTTTTTGGCTCAATTATTGATACTACACCATATAATAAAAATAAATCATATACACAAGTTGCCACAAATCAATCAACTGGAGCAATTTTAGCTTTAAATCCTCAAAATGGAATTTCGGGAACAAATAATGTAACATATTCTGATGAATCAAATGTAAAAAATATTGGAGCAAGAGTAGAAAAAGATTTAAATAATAAAGTAACATTAGGTGTAGATTTAAATTATTTAGATGAAAATAAAGATGGAACATATCTTGGAAGTGCTGCTTTTTCAGGTGGAGGTTTAATTCAAAATACACCTGTAAATTCAGAAGATAATAATAGAAGAGTTGATGTATCATCTGATTTAAAATATCAAATAAATGATAGTTTATCAGGAGAAACAAAAATATATCGTTCTTACTATAAAAAAAGAAATGAAACAACACCTCTTAATTTTACAGGTCCAGTTAATACAAAATTTAGCGCAAATGTTGATATTGATACAATAGAATCAAATCTAACTTATCTTCTAAATGATTCAAATATGATTACCACGGGCCTTGAATATAGAAAAGAAACAAGAGATTCAGGTGCTATAAATCCAGTTCCAAGTTCAAGTGAATTTATTACAAAAGTTGTTAAATATAAATCATTGTTTATTCAAGATGAAATAGCCCTAACAGATAGTTTAAATGCCACAATGGGTGCTAGATATGACAACATCTCAAATGCTGATAATAAGGCAACTATTCAAGCAGGACTTGTTCAAAAACTAACAGAAAATACAAATCTTAGAGCAAATTATGCTCAAGGATACAGAGCTCCTGATATTGCAGAATTATATGTAGTTTCGCCTTCTTATAAAGATGGTAAAAGATTCGGTTCAGATGTTATTTATGGACCTAAAACAACAGCTTATGAATTAAAACCTGAACAATCACAAACTTTTGAAATAGCACTATCAAATAGATTAGAAAAACTTTTTTCAGAACTAGTATTATTTAATACAAAATTAGATGATAAAATCGAACTTGCATCATATGGAGCAGGTAGTGCAAAATACTATACTTCTGAAAATTTAGATAAAGTTGATATAAAAGGTGTTGAGTTAAATCTTGATTATGAACTTAATAATAATACTGATTTAAATTTCAATTTAACATATCTTAATACAGAAGATAAAAGTACAAATAAAGAGTTGATTTTCACACCTGATTTGTCTGCATCTTTAGGACTTAACTACAAAATTTTACCAAATATTGCAACAAATTTATCACTTAGATATATAGGAGAACAATACTCTAATAGCCAAAATACTACAAAAACAGATGATTATACTCTTGTTGATTTAGGAGTAAATTATGATGTGAATAAAACTTTAACTTTATACTCAGGAATTGATAATATTTTTGATAAAAAAATTGAAGAAGAGTTAGGGACAAATGTTGGGGCTTATTATTTTGCAGGTGCTAGAATTAATTTTTAGAATATAAAGAGACTTTTGTCTCTTTTTTTATTTCTCTTAATTGACTATTAACATTTGAATACTCAATTATAATTAAAAATGATACTAACTATCATTAATATTATATTAAGCTCTTAAAAAGTATTATATTGATAATAATTATTAAGGTTAGAAGAGGAAAAATATGTTTTTAAATCAAAAAAGAATGAGAGAATCACTCTATGAAAAGAATTTGAGAATCCATAGAAATTTATGGAAATTTTATAGTTTATCCCTTTTTATAGGAATTATAGCTGTTTCAATTAAAGGGATAAACTAATGTCTGAAAAATATGAAATGAATTTTGATACATTTTTAAAGAATTTTAAAAAACATGTTTCAAAACTAAAATTAAAAAATTCTATTCAAAAAGATTATATTCTTAAAACACTTTACTTCTCAGAAGAACATTTAACAGCAGAAGAAATAACTTATAAAATAAGAGAAAATTACAATATTGATATTGGAATTGCTACAGTTTATCGAGCAATGAAATTTTTTGAAGAATTAAAAATTGTTACTTGCTTAGATGCTCTTGAAAATGCAAAATTATATGAATTAAATTTATCTTTACATCATGATCATTTAATTTGTACAACCTGCTGTAAAATTATTGAATTTACAGATGAACTAATAGAAGAAAAACAAATAAATATAGCTAAAAATAATAATTTTATATTAAAAAATCATGTGATGACAATTTATGGTATTTGTGAAGATTGCCAATAATTTTTTTATTAAATTGATAATGAGTATGAGTTTAAAATAAGGCTCAATTAATTTTATATATATAAAAATCAACAAAAGGAAACAATTTGATAAGTACAGATGAAATTATAAATATAGCAAAGTTTTTTTCAATCATCGCCCATACTCCTGGAAGATTAAGAGCTAGAGTAGATTCTAAAATCAAAGATTCAGGTGGAAATATTTCTTTAAGTGATATTGAAAATTTACCAAATAAAATTGATGGGATTATAAATATCAAAATTAATAAAATAATTGCATCAGTTACAATTACTTATAATCCCAAAATATTTGAACCGAAGATTTGGGAAGATTTAGTAAATCAAAAAAATTTAGATGAAATTTCTATTTTAATAAATAACTTAGCAAAGGAGGTAATTTAATTGGAAACAAACATAGATGAGCAACTATTAATATCAGCACGTGTTAATATAAATAGTGAAATACCAATAAATACTCAAATTTTAAGAATTGCTGTTTATGATGAATTTAAGGCTTATGAAACATATTCTAAAATTATTGAAAAGTTTGGTTTAGTTCAACCTTTTGTAAACATCAAAGAAGCAGAAGCTGTTCATTATTCTGCTTTAATAAAGTTAATGGAAAAATATCAAATACAAATACCTATTAACGATTGGTCTTTGAAAATTGAAATCCCAAATACTCTAATAGAGTGTTGTGAAATGGGAGTTGCAGGAGAAATAAATAATATTGCAATGTACAATAATTTACTTCAATATGCCCAAGAAGATGATATAAAAGATGTTCTTTTTAGACTTCAAGCAGCTTCATTTAACAATCACTTACCTACATTTAGAAACTGTGTATTAGCTCATTATAATAGTGGAAATAATGAAAATATTAATCAAGAAAATATTATGGAAAAACTAGGAGAATATCAAGTTTTATTGGATGATATTATGAGTGGAAATATAGATGAAAATTCTATTTCTAAAATATTTTCTAAATTAAATCTAACAATGGCTAGTGGTGCTGTTTTTGGTGGTGCAATAACTGCACTTTTAAATAATTATATTTCTGAGCCGCTTGCAAATTCCACCATCATAAACTAGTGAATTTGTAAACCTACTAAACTTATCAAGCAGATCTTTTAAACTTTTAATCATTTTACCGCTTTATGGGTCAATTTTAGATAAAAAACTATTATTGGGTGCGTGCT